>DATLZT010000117.1:0-29317 GCA_035573835.1 Gemmatimonadales bacterium | reverse complement strand
GGCCCCGCGCTGGCCCGCGCGGTGCGCGCCGCGCTCCGGGGCACGGGGCTCCAAGTGCGGGTGGGCAACAAGGTGCTCGACGTCCGGGCCCGCGGGGCCGACAAGGGGGCCGCGGTGCTCCGCTGGCTCCGGGTGGTCGAGCGCGGACGGGTGCCGCTCGAGCACGTGGTCTACGCCGGCGACGACACCACCGACGAGGACGCGTTCCGCGCCCTGGGCCGGCGCGCGGTCACCATTGCCGTGGGGCCGCGGGTGGGCCACGCCCGGTTCCGCACCGCCTCGACCGTCACCTTCGCCGCCTGGCTGGAACGACTGGCCGGCTTGCGGGATATGGGGAAGGCGGCCGCCGAGCGCCCGCGCTCCCGCCCGTCCCGCCGACCCCCGCGCCGCCCCCGCTCGACCGCCCGGGACCGATCCCGATGATCCACGCGAATCACGCCGCCATCTCGGACTACGGCCTGATCGGCGACATGCGCACGGCCGCGCTCGTGAGCCGCTACGGCGCGATCGACTGGTGCTGCCTGCCCCGCTTCGACAGCGGGAGCGTCTTCGCCGCGCTGCTCGACCCGGAGCGCGGCGGGACCTGGCTGATCCAGCCGGCGGGCGAGTTCGTCTCGCGCCAGCGCTACCTCGCGGGCACCAACGTGCTCGAGACCACCTTCCGCACCGAGGACGGCGAGTTCCGGCTCACCGACTTCATGCCGGTGGACATCGACGGCCGCCCCTCCGGCAAGCACCCCGAGATCCATCGGCAGGTGCGCTGCCTGGGCGGGATCGGACGGCTCCGGGTCGTCTTCATGCCCCGGTTCGAGTACGCCTCCCGCACCACCCGGCTGGAGCTGCTCCGGGCCGGGATCTACGCCAGCGACCGCACCGAGCAGGTCGTCACCCTCTCCACCGCCCGGCCGCTCGAGTGGCGGATCGAGCAGGGCGCGGCGACGGCGGAGTTCGACCTCGCCGAGGGGGAGGCCCGCTGGTTCGTCCTCCGCTACGACGACGACGACATCCACCCGGTGGACCGCTACGACAGCGCCGAGAAGCTCGAGATCACCTCGGCGTTCTGGCGGATCTGGACCTCGCGGATCAAGTACCTGGGCCCGTTCCGGGCCGAGGTGGAGCGCTCGTCGCTCACGCTCAAGCTCCTCACCCACGCCGAGACCGGCGCGATCATCGCCGCCCCGACCACCTCGCTCCCCGAGACGCTGGGCGGCAGCCGGAACTGGGACTACCGCTTCGTCTGGCTGCGCGACGCCGCCTTCACCCTGGCCGCGCTCGACAACGTGGGGCACTACGCCGAGGCGGACGCGTTCATGCGCTTCCTCCGGCGGGTGAGCCGCCACGAGGGGGGCGGCCACCTGCAGATCATGTACGGCATCGACGGCCGGCGGGACCTGATCGAGCGCGTGCTGGACCACCTCGCGGGCTACCGCGGCGCCCGGCCGGTGCGGGTGGGCAACGGGGCCGTGAGCCAGCTCCAGCTCGACGTCTACGGCGAGGTGCTGGAGACGGCCGACATCTGGCGCCGCTACCACGAGATGACCGACGGCACCTGGCGGGTGCTCAGGGGCCTGGTCGACTGGGTGAGCCGCAACTGGCAGCTCCCCGACTCCAGCATCTGGGAGGTGCGGGGCGAGGCGCGGCACTACGTCTTCAGCAAGGTGATGAGCTGGGTGGCGCTCGACCGCGGCATCCGGATGGCGGAGGACTTGGGGCTCGACGCCGAGCTCGACCGCTGGCGGGCCGCCCGGGCCGCGGTGCACGACGAGATCATGGTGCGCGGCTGGAGCGAGAAGAAGCAGGCCTTCGTGCAGGCCTACGACCACCCCGACTGGCTCGACGCCTCGCTCCTGGTGCTGGGCATGGTGCGCTTCCTGCCCTGGGACCACCCGCGGGTGGTCTCGACCGTGCGCGTGATCGCGCGGGAGCTCACCAGCCCCGACGGCGAGCTGGTCTACCGCTACCGCTCGCCCGACGGGCTGGAGGGGGAGGAGGGGGCGTTCTCGATCTGCACCTTCTGGCTCGCCGAGGCGCTCGCCATGATCGGCGACATGCCGGCCGCCGAGCGGATCTTCCGCCGCATGCTCCGGCACGCCAACCATCTCGGCCTGTACTCGGAAGAGATCGACCCGGCCACCGGCGAGTTCCTGGGCAACTTCCCCCAGGCCTTCACCCACATCGCGCTCATCAACTGCGCCGCCGCGTTCGAGCGGCTGAAGAAGCGGCGCCGGATGGGGGACTAGGCGGGAAACGCCGGATGGGCCCGCACCCGCTCCGCCTGGTCCAGGTGGCGCTCGGTGTGGGCCGCGAGGATCCGGAAGCAGTCGCCCAGGTGGAGTCGGACGAGTCGGCTCACCGGGGAATGGAGCCGCACCTCCTCCACCGCCATGCCGTCGGCCGCCTTGAGCAGCGATTGGTAGTCGGCCTGGATCTCGAGGAACGACCGCAGCACGTCGGGCCGCACCCGCATCCGGGGGTCGAGGATCCGGGGCGCCCGCCGGCGCCGCCCCTCGGGACGGACCGCCTCGTGGAGCAACCGGCCGAAGAGGCTGGACGGCCAGTCGTCGTAAGAGGTGGCGGGCGGGCGCCGGAGCCAGGCCCGGGCCAGCGCCGCGCTCATCAGCTCGTGGTACCGGGCGCCGGTGAGGACCAGGTGCTCGAGGCACTGGCCGATGCTCCACGCCCGCGGCGCCGGGGACCAGTCGAGCTGGGCCAGCACGATCCCACCCACCAGCCGGCGCGCCCGCGCCTTGGCGACCTCGGCCCGTTCGGCGAGCGCCCGGAGATGCGGATTCCGGATCGAGTGCCCGGCCGGCGCCGAACGGCGCGCCAGCTCCCAGTCGGTCACTGCCATGTCGCGCCCCTCCCGGCGCCAGGGGGTCCACCGGCGACGCGAGTCGCCACTCCCTGGTATAACCTCGCCCCGGGCCCGCCGGTCACATCGGCCCCACGGCGGGTGGTGTCGGGGTGGGGCCCGGGACGCGAGCGGACGGCGCGAGCGGCGCCCCGGCCGGTCAGAACAGCCGGGCGATCGCCTCGCCCAGCTCGACCAGGAGGAAGCCGGTCCCGGCCAGGAGGAGGACGAGCCCGCCCGCCGCCAGGGCCAGGAACCGGCGGCTCGAGCGCCGGGCGCCGCGAGGGTCGTCGAGGTGCCGCTGGAGGAGGGTGAGGTTGCGGACGTTGGCCTTCCAGCCGGCGTCGAAGAGGTCGCCCAGGAGGGGCACCGCGCCGATCACCGCCTCGACCCCCACGTTGAGGAGCATCCGCGCGAGCATGCCGGCCGGGAGCCCGAAGCGGGTGGCCTGGAGGATGATGTAGCCCGAGAGCGCGGTGCCGACGAGATCGCCGATCCCGGGCACGAGCCCGATCAGCGCGTCCAGCCCGATCCGGTAGCGCGTGCCGGGCACCGGGATCGAGTTGTCGAGGAGCTCGCCCAGCGCGCGGAGGCGCCGCGCGAGCTCCGGGTCCGCCGCCGCGCGCCGGGTGCGGACGATCGACCCCTCCGGTCCGGGCCGCTTCGACGCGGTCATGCCGTCCTCCCGAGTGACTCCCCGATATACCCCATGGGCCTCACCCGGGCGCGGCGCCGAAGTGCCGCCGCCGCTCGAGGGCGGCATGGCGCTCGATCGCCTTGGGCTCGGCGGTGAGGAGCGAGACCGAGATCCCCACCGCGAAGGCGAGCGGGATGGAGACGAGCGCGGGGTTGGTGAGGGGGAACCACGCCGATCCGCGCCGCAGGAGGTCCACCTGGATCGTGGGCGAGAGATAGATCAGGAGCAGCGCGGCGCCGGTGCCGGCGAGCATGCCGGCCACGATGCCCGCCGTGCTGGCGCGGCGCCAGAAGATCGCGAGCACCAGCGCCGGGAAGTTCGCGCTCGCGGCGATCGCGAAGGCGAGCGACACCATGAACGCCACGTTCTGGCCCTTGAACGCGATGCCGAGGAGCACCGCGGCGAGCCCCAGTCCGATGGTGGCGGCGCGTGCCACCCGGAGCTCCTCGGTCGGGGCCGCGCGCCCGCCCCGCACCACGTTCACCCAGAGGTCGTGGGAGAGGGTGGCCGCGCCCGAGAGGGTGAGCCCCGCCACCACCGCCAGGATGGTGGCGAACGCCACCGCGGCGATGAACCCGAGGAAGGTCCGCCCGCCCAGGAACTGGGCCAGGAGCGGCGCCGCCATGTTGCCGCCGGGATCCGCCGCCCGCACCGCCTCCGGTCCCACCAGCACCATCGCCCCGAAGCCGAGCACGAAGGTGAGGAGATAGAACAGGCCGATGAGCCCGGTGGCGTAGGCCACCGAGGTGCGGGCCGCCCGCGCGTCGGGCACGGTGTAGAACCGCATGAGGATATGGGGCAGTCCGGCGGTACCGAACATGAGCGCCATCCCGAGCGAGACGGCGTTCCACGGGTTCGCCACCAGCCGCCCCGGCTCGAGCACCGCGTCGCCGTGGCGCGCCGCGGCGGCCGCGAACAGCGCGGTGGGGCTCATCCCGAACCGCGCCAACACCAGGAGCGCCAGGATCGCGGCACCGGTGAGGAGGAGGACCGCCTTGACGATCTGGACCCAGGTGGTCGCGATCATCCCGCCGAAGAGCACGTAGGCGATCATCGCCGCACCGACCAGCACCACCGCCTGCTCGTAGGAGAGCCCGAACAGCAACCGGATCAGGCCGCCGGCGCCCACCATCTGCGCGATGAGGTAGAGGAGCACGGTGGCGAGCGTGCTCGCGGCCGCGGCCATCCGTACCGGAGCCTGCCGGAGCCGGAGCGCCACCACGTCGGCGAAGGTGTAGGTGCCCAGGTTGCGGAGCGGCTCGGCGACGAGGAACAGCAGCACCGGCCACCCCACGAGGTAGCCGGTGGAGAAGATGAGGCCGTCGAACCCGCTGGTGGCCACGAGCCCCGCGATCCCGAGGAACGAACCTGCGCTCATGTAGTCGCCCGCCAGGGCGAGGCCGTTCCGGCCCGCGCTCACCGAGCGGCCGGCCGCATAGAAGTGCTCGGTGGTCTTGGTCCGGCGGGCGGCCCACCAGGTGATGCCGAGGGTGACGGCGATGAAGGCGAGGAAGGAACCGATGGCGACCGGATTGGGCTCGCCGAGCGGGGCGGGGGAGACGGGCGCCTGGGGCAAGCTCCCTCCGGGTCAGGGCTGACCGGCGTGGCGCCGGAGGCGGGCCAGCTCGGCGTCGTAGCGGCGGTTGGCCCAGCGGACGTAGACCACGGTGAGGATCCACGAGATCACGATCACCGACGCCCCGAGCAGGATCCCGAGGCTCAAGCCCGGCACCACCCGCACGGCGAGGAGCTCGCGGTGGAAGGCGATGAGTCCGATGAACCCGAAATACTGGAGCAGCATCAGCCCGGTGAGCGCGCCGACGATCCTCCCCCGGGCGCGGGCCAGGTCGTCGAGTCGGGCGTCGGGATCGGTCACGGCCCCTCCGGCAAGGTCGTACGGGCAATCTCCGCCGCTCGGCGACCCGGCGCCAGACCCGCTCGGCGCCCGGAGCCGACCCGGGAACGCCGGCCCCCGCGGAGCGTCTTCGGATTCGGGCCGCCCGCGGGGGCGCAATCGTCGCCGGTCGCCGGCGATCCCCCGACAGGCGCGGGGCCGTTCAGTGGCTGGCGAAGACCGCGGTCCGGCCGCCCCGGTCGAACGTGAGGACGTCGTACTTGTCCTTGCGGGGCCCCTCCATGCCCGGCGATCCCATCGGCATCCCCGGCACCGCGAGCCCCAGCACCTTCGGCTGTTGCTTGAGGAGGCGGTGGATGTCGGCGGCGGGGACGTGCCCCTCGACGACGTACTTGCCGACCACCGCGGTATGGCAGCTCTGGAGGTCGTCGGGGACGCCCTGGAGACCCTTCACCTCGGCGAGGTCCTCCAGGTCGACCGTCTTGACCTTGAAGCCGTTGGCCTCGAGGTGCGAGACCCATTTCTGGCAGCAGCCGCAGGTGGGGGTCTTGTAGACGGTCACCTCGACCGGGGCCGCGGCGGGCCGGTCGAAGCCGGCGGTGGTGGCGATGACGGCGCCGGCGGCGGCCGCCAGGGTGAGGCGCTTGAAGGTTCGGAAGCCGAGCATGGGTCTGCCTGGGGGAACGGAGTGAAGCGGTAAGATAGTCGGACCGGCGGACGGAGGCAGTGCCGCCGGGTCACGTCCCGCCGGCCAGCTCCCGGGCGGCCTCGCCCAGGGCGTCCATCGCGGCCTCGAGCTGTCGGTCGGAGAGATATGGCGCCGGGCCCAGCCGGAGGATGTCGCCCCGGTAGTCGGTGTGCACCCCGCGGGCGCGCAGTGCCCGGCAGAGCTCCCCCGCCCGGCGCGACTCGAGCGCCAGGAAGCCGCCGATCCGCTCGAGAGGCACGGTCGTGTCGCGGGCGACGACGCGCGGATCCAGGCCCAGCCCGTCGAACCGGCGGGCGAGGAGGCCGATCTGGTGCCGGCTCACTGCCCGGAGGAACGGCGGCTCGAGCCCCAGCTCCTCGAAGAAGTCGAGCACCGCCGCGGCGCGGTAGTGGCTGGTCGGGTCGTAGGTGGCCCCGGCCAGCGCCATCGGCCCCTCGGCGTAGGCCACCCGCTCGCCGCCGCGGCGCTCGGCCAGGGCGCCGAACTCGGCGAACCAGCCGGTGATCACCGGTCGGAGCCTGCGGCCGGGCGGGATCCGGAGGAAGCAGTTGCCCTCGCCGAGCTGGCAGTACTTGTACCCCCCGCCCACCACGAACGCCCCCTCGAGCCCCTCCGAGCGGAGCGAGACCGGCACCACGTTGAGGGCGTGGTAGGCGTCGACCAACAGCTCGGCGCCGCGGCGCTGGCAGACCGCGAGCACGTGGTCGAGTCCCGGCACGATCCGCGCATTGCGGAAGAGGACGAGGGAGACGAGCACCGCGGCGGTGTGGTCGTCCACCCGGGCGGCGAGGCGCTCCGCCAGGGTGTCGGCCGGCTCGGCCGGCACCTTGACCACCTCGAGCCCCTCTTCCGCGAGCCGGTCGAGCTGGCGGCGGATGCTGTGGAACTCGCCGTCGGTGGTCACGAGGCGGCGGCGGGTGCGCCAGGGCAAGGCGGAAAGGAAGCGCACCACCAGCTCGTGGGTGTTGGCGCCCAGCGCGATCTCGCCCTCGGCGTCCTCGAGCAGCCGCGCGAACCCCCGGCGCACCCGGTCCGCCATGCCGAAGGCGCGCTCCCACTTCCCGTCGACCAGGTGGGCGGCGTCCTCCCAGGCGCGCACCTGGCCCTCGAAGCCCCGGTCGGGCCAGGCCTGGTGCGAGTGGCCGGTGAGCAGGAGCCGCTCGGCCACCCGGAATCGCGCGTAGCAGGGGGCGAGCGCGTTGGGCGTGGCGCCGAGCGAGGCGAGGGTGATCGGCGGCACCGGGATCGAGGTCACCGCGCGCTCAGAGCTCGGTGCGGATGGCCCAGAGATCGGGGAAGACCGGCTGCATCAGCGTGGTGACGAGGTACTCCGCCCCCGCCGAGCCGCCGGTGCCCCGCTTCGTGCCGATGGTCCGCTGCACCATCTTCACGTGCCGGTAGCGCCACTCCTGCACCCCTTCGTCCAGGTCGACGAACCGCTCGCAGAGCTCGGAGAGGAGGGGGTCGGTCCGGTAGATCCGGACCAGGATCCGCTGCACCTCGGGCGATTCGCCGACCGGCTGGGTGACGTCCCGCCCGAGCAGCTCGCGCGGCACCGGCTGGCCCGCGCGGGCGAGGAAGCGGAGGAACGCGTCCCAGAGCGTGGGCTCGGCGAACCGGCGCTCCAGCCGGCGCCGACCCTCGGTCCCCTCCGGATAGTGCTCCAGCGCCGCGCGGCGCTTCTTCCCCAGCACGAACTCGAGCTCCCGGAACTGGTACGACTCGAATCCGCTGCTGGACTGCAGCCGGTCCCGGAAGGAGAGGAACTCGAGCGGGGTCATCGTCTCCAGGATGTCGAGCTGCGCCACCAGCACCTTGAGGATGGTGAGGATCCGCTTGAGCGTGTGCATCGCCCGCGCGGTGTCGCCCCGCGCCAGGAGCCGCTGGAGGTAGTCGAGCTCGTGGAGGATCTCCTTGAACCAGAGCTCGTAGACCTGGTGGATCACGATGAAGAGCGTCTCGTCGTGCTCCGGCCCCTCGGAGAGCGGCCGCTGGAGCGCGAGCAGGTCGTCGAGCCTGAGATAGTCCCAGTAGGTGAGCGGCCTGGCCGGTTCGGGGCCCGGGGCCGGGCGCCGGGTGTCCGTCACGTGAACCTCGGATTGTAGCGGTCGAGGGTCGAGTAGGGCTTGGGCCAGGGGAGCGGATGGCCCAGGGCGTGGGCCGCGTGCCGGGTCCAATAGGGATCCCAGAGATGGGCCCGCGCCAGGGCGCAGAGATCGGCCCGCCCCGCCGCCAGGATGCTGTTGACGTCGGCCCAGGAGGAGATGTTGCCCACGGCCATCGTGGCGATGCCGACCTCCTGGCGGATCCGGTCGGCGAACGGGGTCTGGAACTGGCGGCCGTAGGCCGGACGCTGGTCGGGCACCGTCTGGCCCGCCGAGACGTCGACCAGGTCGCAGCCGCGCGCCTTGAGCAGGCGCGCCACCTCGACGGCGTCCGCCGGCTCCATCCCGCCGGGATACCAGTCCACCGCCGAGATCCGCACCGACATCGGCCGTTCCGGGGGCCAGACCTCGCGCACCGCGTCGAAGACCTCGAGCGGGAAGCGCATCCGGTTCTCCAGCGCCCCCCCGTACTCGTCCCGCCGCCGGTTGGTGAGCGGGGAGATGAAGCTCGCCAGCAGATAGCCGTGGGCCATGTGGATCTCGAGGAGGTCGAACCCCGCCTCGAGCGCCATCCGCGCCGCGCGGACGAAGTCCTCCCGCACCCGGTCCATGTCGTTCCGGTCCATCTCCCGGGGGACCTGGCTGTGGGGGAAATAGGGGATCGGCGAGGGCGCGATGATCGGCCAGTTCCCGTCCGGCAGCGGCTCGACGTCCCCCTCCCAGCTGCGCCGGGTCGAGGCCTTGCGCCCGGCGTGGCCGAGCTGGATGGCGATCTTCGCCTCGGTGTGGCGGTGCACGAAGTCGACGATCCGCTTCCACGCCGCCGCGTGCTCCGGCCGGTAGAGCCCGGCGCAGCCCGGCGAGATCCGCCCCTCGGCGCTCACGTCGGTCATCTCGGCGAAGACCAGGCCCGCGCCCCCCACCGCCCGGCTTCCCAGGTGCACCAGGTGCCAGTCGTCCGGGAACCCGTCGGTGGCGCTGTACTGGCACATGGCGGAGACCACGATCCGGTTGGGCAGCACCAGCTCCCGCAGCCGGAACGGGGTCAAGAGCGGCGGCGGGGGCGGGTCGGTCCGCACGGTGACGCCGCTCTGCCGCGCCGCCTCCCCGGCGAACCACCGGTCCACCCGCTCGATGAACCCGGGGTCGCGCAGCCGGAGGTTCTCGTGGCTGATCCGGAGGCTCCGGGTGAGGAGGTTGAAGGCGAACTGGATCGGCTCGAGCCGCATGTAGCGCTCGGTGTCCTCGAACCACTGGAGGCTCACCTGGGCCGCGCGCTGGAGGCTCTCGACCGCCGGCCGCCGCTCCGCCTCGTAGGCCGCGAGCGCCGCGGCGAGGTCGCCGGGGTGGGCCCGGAGCGCCCCGACCAGCGCGATGGCGTCCTCCATGGCGAGCTTGGTGCCGGAGCCGACCGAGAAGTGCGCGGTATGCGCGGCGTCGCCCAGGAGCACCACCTTCCCGTGGTGCCAGCGGGCGTTGCGGATGGTGGGGAAGCTGCGCCAGATCGAGCGGTTCTTGAGGAGCCGGTGGCCCGCGAGCTCCGGGGCGAAGAGCGCCTCGCAGAAGGCCAGCGTGTCGTCCTCGGTGGCGGCGTCGAGCCCGGCGGCGCGCCAGGTCGCCTCGGTCGTCTCCACGATGAAGGTCGAGCGCCCCGGCTCGTACTGGTAGGCGTGCACCCGCCACAGGCCGTGACGGTCGTACTTGAAATGGAAGGTGAACGCGGGGAAGGGGCGGGTGGTGCCGAGCCAGACGAAGCGGTTGGGGCGCCAATCGACCGTGGGCTGGAAGGCGTCCCGCCACCGCTCGCGCACCACGCTGTTCCAGCCGTCGGCGCCGAGGACGAGATCGGCCTCGCGCAGCAGGTCGAGGTCCCGCACCTCGCATTGGGATCGGATCTCCACCCCGAGCGCGACGGCCCGGCGTGCCAGGATGTCGAGCAGCACCCGGCGCGAGAGCCCGCCGAAGCCGTGGCCGGTGGAGGTGATCACCCTGCCGCGGTAGTGGATGTCGATGGCGTCCCAGTGGGTGGCGCGCCGGGCCAGCTCCTCGTAGGTCGGCCGATCGGCCTCGGCGAGGCTCTCCTGCGTCGCGTCGGAGAACACCACCCCGAAGCCGAAGGTGTCGTCCAGCCGGTTGCGCTCGTAGACGGTGATCTCGGCCGTGGGATCGGCCTGGCGCATGAGGATGGCGAAGTAGAGCCCCGCCGGCCCCCCGCCCACGCTCACGATGCGCATGCCCATCGGCGCGCCCCCCGGTCAGGTGCCCGGCGTCCAGGGCGGCGCCACCAGCCGCCGCCCGTCGGCGCTCCGGGGCACGCCGGGCTCGTCCAGCCGCTCCCGGTCCCACAGCTTGCAGGTGACCGGCTTGTGCATCTGGTCGAGGCCCTCGCAGTAGTTGGTGAACACGCAGCGGCGCACCTCGGCGCCGCGGCCGAGCCGCACCTTGCGGAACCAGTCGGGATCGGCGAGCGACTGGCGGGCGGAGGCGACGATGTCGGCCGCACCGCCCGCGATCGCCGCCTCCGCCTGTTCGAAGGTGCAGATCCCGCCGCAGGCCACCACCGGCGTCTCGAGCCCCGCCTCCCGCAGGGCCCGGCGGATCCGGGCAGTGGCCGCCAGGTTGCGGCCGAACGGTCCCCGCGCGTCGGAGCGGACCGTGGGCATGCACTCGTAGCCGCTCGGGCCGGTGTAGGGGTACGCCGCCCAGCCCACCTTCGGCTGCTTGGCGTCCTCGAACTTCCCCCCGCGCGAGAGCGAAAGGTAATCCATCCCCGCCCCGGCGAGCGCGACGCCGAACCAGGCGGCGTCGTCCACCGTGTTGCCGCCCGGGACGCACTCCTCGCTCAGGTACCGGCACCCCACCGCGAACCGCGACGAGACGGCGGCGCGCACCGCGTGGAAGACCTCGAGCGGCAGGCGCACCCGGTGCTCCCGCGGCCCGCCGTAGCCGTCGGGGCGGTCGTTGAGCGCGGAGAGGAACGAAGCCATGGTGTAGGCGTGGGCGTAGTGCAGCTCCACCCCGTCGAAGCCGGCCCGCTCGGCCCGCGCCGCGGCCGCGGCGAAGATCCCCGGCAGCACCCGGGGCAGCTCGCGGACGTGCGGACGATCCAGGTCGGTCACCCGCTCCCGCTCGCCCCGGCGGAGCGCCTCCAGCTCACGGGGCGTGAGGACCCGTTCGAGCTCGTCGTCGGCCATGGCGAGCAGCCGTTCGCGGATCTCGTCGTCGCTGCCGCCCACGAGGGCGCGATGGCGGTCGGTGAGGACGAGATACGAGCGGAAGTACTTCTCCCGGGGCGGGCGACGGCGGATGCCCAGGAAGTCGATGAGCTGGATGAAGAGGCGGGTGTGCCCGTCGCTCGCGCGGCGCACCGTCTCGACCACGCGCGCGAGGCCCGGGACGAAGCGGTCGTGCCCGATCCGGAGGAGGGGGCCGCTCCGCACGTCCCGCACGCCCGTGGCCTCGACCACGATCGCCCCCGGCCGCCCCCGGGCGAACCGCTCGTACCAGGCGAGGATCTCGGGAGTGACGTACCCCTCCTCGGTGGCGCGCCAGGGCACCATCGCCGGCACCCAGGTGCGCTCCGCCAGCGTCACCGGGCCCACCCGGATCGGGCTGAACCAGTGCGACCCGGCGGCCTCGGCCTCGGTGGGCCAACGCGCCTCGGGGAGCGGGTGCTTGACGGGATCGGGCGGGTGCCACATGGCCGGTCGGCGGGAACGCGGGATCGGACGGCGAGCGGCTCAGCGGCCCGCGGCCCTGAGCAGCTCCCCGGCGATGATGAGGTGCTGGATCTCGGTGGTGCCCTCGTAGATGCGGAGCGCGCGGACGGCCCGGTAGAGCCGGTCGACCGGATGGAACGCGACCACGCCGCGGCCGCCGAGGATCTGCACCGCGTCGTCCACGATCCGTTGCGCCGCCTCGGTGGCGAACGCCTTGGCCCGCGCCGCCTCGAGCGTGGTCCGCTCGGCGCCGCGGTCGCGGCGCCATACCGCCTGGTACACCAGGAGCCGCGCCGCGGCGAGGTCCACCGCCATCCGCGCCAGCTTCTCCTGGACCAACTGGAACTCCGCCAGCGGCCTCCCGAACTGGCGCCGGGTCGCTGCGTGCGCGAGCGCCTCCCGGAGCGCCCGCTCGGCCATGCCGCACGCCGCCGCGGCCACCGTGGGGCGCAGGCGATCCAGCGTCGCGAGCCCCAGCTTGTAGCCCTCCCCCTCGGCGCCGAGCCGGTGCGAGGCGGGGACCCGGCACTCCTCCAGCGCGATCTCGCCCAGCGGATGCGGGGCGCTCAGCACGAGCGGCTGGACGAACCGGAGTCCCGGCGCGTCGGCGGGCACCACGAAGCAGGAGATGCCGCGGGAGCCCCGACCGGGGTCGGTGGTGGCGAAGACGGTGTAGAAGTCGGCGATCCCGGCGTTGGAGATGAACGTCTTCCCGCCATGGAGGACGTAGCCGTCGCCGTCCCGGACCGCCGCGGTGGCGATCGCGCCCACGTCGCTCCCGGCCTCCGGCTCGGTCATGGCGAACGCCGCCATCGCCCGGCCCCGGAGGGCCGGCTCGGCGAACCGGCGCCGGAGCTCGTCGCTCCCCGCGAGGAGGATCGGGGTGGTGCCCAGTGCCTGGAGCGCGAAGACCGCGTCGGCCAAGGGCGAGGCGGCGGCCAGCGTCTCCCGCAGGAGGGCGCAGCCGCGGTAGTCCTGGCGGGCGATCGGCTCGTACCATCCCGCGCGGCCCATCCGCTCGAGGAGCGCACGGGCCTCGACCCGGCCCTCCTGGTCGTCGGCCGGTTCCGGCAGCTCGGCCAGCTCCCGCGCGGCGAAGTCGGCCACCCGGCGCGCCAGGTCGAGATGGGCCCCGTCGAGGAAGGGCAGGATCAGCTCGAGGTCGGGCATGGGCACCACTCGCTCAGACGAAGCGCGGCTCCCGCCGGGCCGTGAACGCCTCGTAGGCCTCCCGGAAGTTGGGGCTCAGCATGCAGAGCGCCTGCGCCTGGGCCTCGGCCTCGAGCGCGCCGGCCAGGTCCATCGTCGCCTCGCGGTTGAGCGCGTCCTTGGTGATCGCCAGCGCGAACGAGGGGCCGCGCGCCAGCCGCTCGGCCATGGCCCGCGCCGCCGGGAGCACCTCGCGCGCCGGCACCACCTGGTTGTAGAGGCCGATCTCGTGGGCCCGCCGGGCGTCGATGAACTCGCCGGTCATGAGGAGCTCGGTGGCGCGGCCCAGGCCCACCAGCCGGGGAAGGAGCCAGGCGGCGCCCATGTCGGCGCCGGAGAGCCCCACCTTGGTGAAGAGGAACGCGATCTTGGCCGACTCCGCCGCGATCCGGAGGTCGCAGGCGGCGGCGATGACGGCGCCCGCGCCGGCCACGGTGCCGTTGAGCGCGGCCACCACCGGGCGGCGGCAGGCGCGGATCGCGGCGATGAGATCGCAGGTGAGCCGGGTGAACTCGAGCAACCCCTCGTGGTCCCGCGCGACGAGCGCGCCGATGATGTCCTCGACGTCCCCGCCGGAGCAGAAGCCGCGGCCGGCGCCGGTGAGGACGACGGCGCGGACGCCGGGCTCGGTGTCCAGGGCGCGGAAGGCGTCCCGCAACTCGGCATAGACCTCGAAGGTGAGCGCGTTGAGCCGCTCGGGGCGGTCGAGGGTGATCGTCGCGACGCCGGTCGCGGCGTCGTGCTCATACAGGAAGGATCGGGGGGTCGGTGGCATCGAGCCTCGGAATGGTGGCGCCGCTCGGCCTGCGGGGTCGCTCAGCGGTCGGGGCGGGTCGAATCCACCACCGCGGTCGCCTCGATCTCGACCACGGCGTGCGGGTCCACCAGGGCCGTCACCTCCACCAGCGCCATGGCGGGATAGTGCCGTCCCATGAGCCGCCGGTACTCGACGCCGAGCGGCTTCAGGGCGTCGAGGTAGGCGCGACGGTCGGTGACGTAGATCGTGAGGCGGCCGATGTCCTCCGGCCCGCCCCCGGCGGCCCGCACCACCTCGAGCACGTTGGCCAGCGCCCGGCCGAACTGGGTGACGAAATCGGCCGGCTCGACCACGCCCGTGGCGTCCCGCGCGGTCTGGCCGGCCACGAAGAGGAGCCGCCCGCCGGCCGGCGCCAGCATGCCGTTGCTCCACCCCTTGGGGGCGCCGAGGGACTCGGGGTTGATGACCGTGTAGGGGGCCAGAGATCGCTCCCTGCCGGAGACGGTGCCCGGCGACTGGATCGGACTCGGGGGCCGCGGTGCCGCAACGTATCCCGGCCGGCGCGGCGACGCCAGGCGGCCACGCCGGGCCGCTACGCCAGCAGGGCCCCGCCGTCGATGACCACCGCCTGGCCGTTGATGCCCTTCGCCCGCTCGTCGCAGAGCGCGAGCACCGCGTGCGCCACCTCCGCGGGCTCGATCAGCCGGCGCTGCGGGGTGGTGCCGAGGATCGCCTCCAGCGCTTGCGCGCGGGACATCCCGGTCTTCTCCATGATCCGCCGCACCGACTCGTCGGTCATCGGGGTGTCGACGTAGCCGGGACAGACCGCGTTGATCGTGACGCCCGTCGCCGCGACCTCGGCCGCCACCGAGCGGGTGAAGCCGATCACCGCATGCTTGGAGGCGGCGTAGGCGGCGACGTACTTCGCCCCGGCGAGCCCAGCCACCGAGGCCACGTTCACCACCCGCCCCCAGCGCCGCTCGACCATCCCGGGGACGAACGCCCGGGTGCAGAGGAAGGTGCCGGTGACGTTCACCGCGAAGAGCCGCTGCCACTCCTCGAGCGTCTGCCGGTGGAGCGGCGCCGACGAGGCGGTCCCGGCGTTGTTCACCAGCACGTCCACCCGGCCGAGGAGCGCCCCCGCCTCCTTGGCGAAGCGGTCGACGCTCCCCGGATCGGTCACGTCGAGCGCCAGCCCCCAGGCCTGCGCGCCAAGCGTGCGGAGCCCGGCCGCCGCGGCTTCCACCTCGCCCACGCTCCGCGCCCCCAGCACCACCGCGGCCCCGGCCCCGGCCAGCGCCTCGGCCACGGCGCGGCCGATCCCCCGCCCGCCGCCGGTCACCACCGCGGTCCTGCCGTCGAGCCGCGTCATCGCGGATCCCGGGCGCTACGACTCGCCGCGCAGCCCGGCGGCCACCGCGTCGGCCAGGATGGAGCCGAGGATCTCGACCGTGATCTCCCCTTCCTCGCGCGTCGCCTCGGCGGGATAGCCGAAGTAGGCCCGCGGCCCCCGCGCCTCGGCGAAGGTCTTCTTCCCCTCCCGGATCGCCGCCGCGAGCGAGGCGGGATTGGGCGGCAGCTCGCGCGCGATCTCCTGCCGCACCAGCTCCGGCCGCTCGGCCAGCACGATGGACCCCTCGTACCGCCCGGCGTGGCAGGCGCCGCTCTTGAACTCCTCGGTGAGCCGCAGCGCCCACGGCTTCCGTGCCACGTCGGGCACGACCACCCGCACCCCCTGCTCGGCCCGGATCATCGCGGCGGCGGCGCGGAGCGAGGCAAGATGGGCCGGGTCCAGGTGCGCGTTGGCCACGGCGAGCGCGCGGAAGCCGGCCCGGGCCAGGCTGGCCGCGATGTCGGCCAGCACCGCGGTCACGGTGGCGGGTCGGAGGGAGATCGTCCCCGCGAACCCGGCCCCGAACTCGGCCGCGGTATAGACCAGCGAGGGGAGGAGCACGGGCTCGTACCCGGCCGCCACGAGCCGCTCGGCGCCCGCCCGCGCCATCGCCTCGGCGATGATCACGTCGGTGATGAGCGGGAGGTGGGGGCCGTGCGCCTCCACCGCGCCGACCGGTAGCACGGCCACCGCCCGCCCCTTGTCGAGGTCGCGCACCTCCTCCCAGGTCATGGCGGCCAGTTCGCGGGTCGGCATCGGGTGCGTTATCGTATGGGTGGCCCGTCCTACGGAGCGGATGTCGCCATGACCTTCCTGCCCCCCGAGCGCTTCAACATCGCCGACCACTTCCTCGACGCGCGGGTACGCGAGGGGAGGGGGGACCGGCCGGCACTCCTCACCGACCGCGGGACGCTCACCTACCGGGAGGTGCAGGCGCTGGCGAACCGCTTCGGGCACCTCCTCAGGAACGCCGGGGTGGAGCCGGAGCAGCGGGTGATGCTCGCCCTCCCCGACGGCCCCGAGTTCGTCGCCGCGCTCTTCGGGACCCTTAAGATTGGGGCCGTCGTGGTGATGGTCAACCCGCACCTGGCGCCGGACGCGGTGGAATACTTCTACCACTACACCCGCGCGGCCGTGGCGGTGGTGCACCGCGAGAGCGCCGAGGCGTTCACCGCCGCGCGCTCGCCCCATCTCAAGGGGCTGGTGATCCTCGGCGAGCCGGGGACGGACGCGCGCCTCGCCGCCCAGCCGGCCGAGCTCGAGACCTTCCCCACCCACCGGGACGACGCGGCCATCTGGCTGTTCTCCGGCGGCACCACCGGACGCCCCAAGGCGGTGGTGCAGACCCACACCTCGTTCGCCAACACCACCGAGTGCTACGGCAAGGGCGTCCTCGGCGTCACGGAGCGCGACATCACCCTCTCGGTGCCCAAGCTGTTCTTCGGCTACGCCACCGGGGCCAATCTCTTCTTCCCGTTCGCGGCGGGCGCCGCGTCGGTGCTCTTCCCCGAGCGCTCCACCCCGGAGGCGATCTTCGAGAAGATCGCGCGCTACCGGCCCACCATCCTGGTCAACGTCCCCACGATGATCAACCAGATGGTCTCCCATCCCGAGGCCGCGCGGCAGGATCTCTCCTCGCTCCGTCTCGCCACCTCGGCCGGCGAGGCGCTCCCGGTGGAGCTCTACCACCGCTGGAAGCGCACCTTCGGGGTGGAGCTGCTCGACGGACTCGGCACCGCGGAGATGTGGCACGTCTTCATCTCCAACCGGCCCGGCGCGGTGCGACCGGGCACCATCGGCCAGGTGGTGCCGGGGTTCGAGGTGAAGGTCTGCGACGAGGAAGGCCGCGAGCTGCCGGACGGCGAGACGGGCATGCTGTGGGTCCGGGGGAATTCCCGGGCCATCGCGTACTGGCAACAGATGGAAACGACCGCGCGGGCGTTCCGGGGCGAGTGGTACGTCTCGGGCGACCTCGTCCGCCGCGACGCCGACGGCTACTTCACCTACTGCGGCCGGGCCGACGAACTGCTCAAGGTCTCGGGGAAGTGGCTCGCGCCCCAGGAAGTGGAGGGCTGCCTCCTCCGGCACCCCGCCGTACGGGAAGCGGCGGTGGTGGGCCGGCTCGACGAGAACGGCCTCACCCGACCCCACGCCTTCGTGGAGGCGCGCGAGCGGCGCGACGGCCTGGCCGAGGAGCTCAAGCAGTTCGTCCGCGAGCGGCTCGAGGCCTACAAGGTGCCGCGGGAGGTCGTCCTGGTGGACGCCCTCCCGCGCACCCATCTGGGCAAGGTGGACCGGGGCAAACTACGGGCCGTCTGACGAGGCCGCCTCGATCATCCCGAAGATGTTGCCCTCGGTATCCTTCATGTACGCCAGCCGACCCACACCCGGGATCTCCGTCGGCGCCACCGCGAGGATCCCGCCCAGGCGGCGCGCATCCCCCAGGGTGCGGTCGAGGTCGTTCACCGAAATCGTACAGACGTAGCCGATCACCGCCTCCCCCTCCACCGCGCCGCGCCGCCGTACCAGCCCGCCGTCGATCCCCGGCTCGTCCCTGGGCCCGGTGGTGACCAGCCAGTACTCCTCCGGGCCGGTCCACCTGGTGAATCGCCAGCCGAATACCGCCGAGTAGAAATCGATGGCCCGCTCGGGGCTCTCGGCGTGGATCTCGAAGTGGATGACGCGGGCCATGCGGCCTCCGGTCGACCATGAGCCTCGTCGGCCCGCTGCCCGAGCGCGTTGACGGACGATGGAACGAAGCTGCCACTCGCGTCGATATCCCGCAAGAGCGCCGCCGGCGCCTCAGAGATGCGCGTTCACCAGCGGGAGCATCCTGGCGATGCCGCGATTGTTGCGCGCCCGGTTGAGGAGCCCGATCTGGATCCCCCGGAGCTCATCCGCCGAGTTGAAGAGCCCGATCGTGAGGCCCCGCTGGGTGCCCCGCACGTCGTTGTACGCGCTTACCGAAAGCCCCGTGAGGTCCCGAGCCCGCACCGTCACCGCCGCGGCGGCGATCCCGGTCACGTCGCCGTGCTTGCTCCGGACCCGCAACCCGGCCGCCGCGATACCCCTGACACCCACCGGGCTCTCCACTGCGCCCATCGCGGCCGCCACGCCGCCGATCGGTCCGTTGCCGCTCACCACGCCGAGCCCCGCCGCGGCCAGGCCGGTGATGCCGTCGTCGGCCACCACGCCGAGCCCCGCCACTGCCACGCCCCGGAGCGCGCCGTTCGCCACCACGCCGAGCCCCGCCGCGCCGAGCCCCGCCATGTCCCGCTGGGCCACGGTGCCCAGCCCCGCGAGGCTCACGCCGTGCATCGAGCCTTGGGCGACCGCCCCCACTCCCGCGACGTTGAGGCCGAGCATCGGGCCCTGGGCCACGGTGCCGAGGCCGGCCAGGTTCACGCCGTACATCCCGCGCTGGGCGATCGTGCCCAGCCCGGCCACGCTCAGCCCCACCAGGTTCCGCCGCGCCACGAGGCCGAGCCCCGCGAGGTGGATGCCCGTGGCGCCACCGTTGGACACCACGCCGAGCCCGCCCACGCTCAGGCCCGCGAGCCGTTCCTCGGCCACGACGCCCCCGAGCCCCACCGCCACACCATGGATCTTCCCCGCCACGGGGCCCGCCACCCCGACCGCGACGCCATTCACCACCGCGCTCCCGTTCCGTCGGGCGGTCCAGAGGGTGAGGTTGACGCCGTTCACCCGCTCGACCTCGCGATCCTGGAAGTTGATCCGCACCCCGGTCCAGCGGTGGGAGTTGCCGAGGCTCAGACCATAATCACCGATGCCGAGGTTGAGCCCGCCCCGGTCACGATCGACGGGTGCGGTATCGGCAGGCTCCTGGCCACGGGCCGACCGGGGGAACCACAGCAGCGCCAGCCCGAGGATGCCGAGCGCAAGTGGACGACGAACGAGCGACATGGCAGCTCCGGGAGCGGTGTTGCGGAACGGAACGTTCCGCCATACGCACGGCGCCGGCGGGAGGTTTCGCAGCGAAGCGGCACCGGGCCGTCCGCGCTTCAGTGGAGGAGTCGGAAGGTCGAGTCGAGCAGCGCGCGGAGCGACGACTCGGCGGGGGCCACGTCGTTGGTGGTGTTGAACACCAGGGCCACCGCCGACCCGTTGGCGGGATTCACGTAGAGGAAGCTCCGATAGCCCGCCTGCGAGCCCCAGTGGCCCACCAGCGTGGCCCCCTCGACCGGCTGGAGGTAGAACGAGAGCCCGAACGCCCGGCCGTGGAGGTCGTCCTCGGGGAGGGTGAACGCGGGTCGCCACATCTCCTCCAACGTGGCGCGGGAAAGCACCGGCTCGGCGCCCGGGGAGCGGTCGAGCCGTCCGGCCAGGAACAGCGCGTAGGTGGCGAGGTCGTCCAGCGGCGCGTTCCAACCGCTGTTGGGGATCGTGACCCCGGGATCGAAGTCGGGTCCGATGTCGAGCAGGGTGTCGCGTCCCGTCACGGGGTCCGGTGCCACGGTGTAGCCGTGCGAGCGGTCGGCCGCGAGATGATACGGTGTGGCACCCACGTAGCTCCGCGCGAGGCCCAGCGGCGCGAAGATGTTCTTCTGCACGTACACGGCCCAGGGGTCGCCGCTCGCGAGCTCGATGATCCGCCCGAGGTACACGAACCCCGGGTTCGAGTAGCCCCAGCGCGAGCCGGGCCGGAAGACCAGCTCCTGGTACGGCATCATCGCCACGAGCTGGGACCACTCGGTGGGCTCGAACGGCTCCCACGCCCGCCCCCGCCCCCAGGGCCAGGTGGGGCCCTGGAACCCGGCCGAGTGGGTGAGGAGCATCCGGATGGTGACGCTGTCGATCATGCCGTACGGGTCGTGGACCCGGCGGAGCTCGGGGATCCAGCGCGTCACCGGATCGTCCAGCGAGAGCTTGCCCCGGTCCCGGAGCTGCATGATCCCGACGGCGGTGAGCGTCTTGGTGATCGAGGCCCAGTGGAAGATGGTGCGCTCGTCCACCCGCCGCCGGGCGGCGCGGTCGGCGTGGCCGTAATGGTGCCGTGCCACGATCCGGCCGTCGCGGATCAGGAGCGCGCTTGCACCCACGACGCGGTCCTCCGCCGCGTACGCGTCGAGGCGGCTGGTGAACGCCCGCCACTCGGCCGGCGGGAGCTGTGACGGGAGCGGCGTGACCGCGGTGAGCGCGAGGAGGGTGACGCCGGCGAGCGCACGCATCCGGAGTCGGGCTCCGTCAGTCGGGGTGGTCGGGTGGCTCGAGATCGAGCTCGAGATAGACGGTGTCGGGAATCGGGTTGCAACGGCAGGCGGGAATGTCCCGGAAGCCCAGCGCCCGGTACATCCGCTGGGCGGCCGTGATCGACGGAAGCGAATCGAGCCGCATCTTCGCGTAGCCGGCGGCGGGCGCCCGGCCGGTGGCGCGTAGGCGCCCGGCAGCGACGCCAGCTCCTGGTCGAAGTCCTGGAAGTGGAGGTTGACGCCGAGCGAGACGGCGTACTCGGGGAAGCGCGCTCGGACGGCGCCGATCTCCTCCGGCGTCGTCGCCTCGACGATGCTGCTCACGGTTCGGGAACTCCCCAGATCCGCGGGGTCGCGAGCTCGACGCTGTTCCCCGCCGGATCCCGTACGTAGAGCGAGCGGCCCCCCCGGGGCCAGGCCACCTCCGCCTCGACCTCGATGCCCGCCCGCTCGAGCCGCTCGCGCCAGGCCCCGAGCTCGGCTTCGGCCACCGCGAAGGCGACGTGCCCCGGTCCGGTGGCCCCGTGGGTCGGCACCGCGACCCCGTTCACGGCGTCGCCCGGCGTCGCGGTGCGCTCCGGGTTGAACACCAGGAACACGCCGGCCCCGCAGCGGAAGAAGACATGCCGTCCCGGCTCGCGGGCGAACGGCTCGAGGCCGAGCACGCCGGCGTAGAAGCGCTCCGCGGCGTCGAGGTCGCCGGCGTAGAGACAGGCCTCGAGCACGCCATACGGCTTCACGGGGACGACGGCTCGGGCAGCAGGTCGCAGTACATGAAGCGCCCCTCCCGGAGCACCCGCTCGCCCCGCCGCACCGTCACGGGGTGCCGGAAGAGCGGGCCGGCGTGGACGAAGGTGTGGAACTCGCCGCGCTCGCCGCAGGGGTCGGCGCCCGGGGGGAGGTCGCTCAGGAGGCTCTCGTCGTAGTCCCTGCCCGCGAGCTCGCCCGGTGCCTGGTGCGTGTCCACGCAGACGATGATAGCCCGGTGGCCGCGGCGGATGAACTCCCGGGCGAGCCCGGCGGTGTCGAGTCCCCAGACGGGGAAGAGCGGCTCCCAGCCGAGCGCGGCGAGGAGCCGCTCCCGATAGGCGCGGATCTCGGTGAGGAAGAGGTCGCCGAAGGCGATGGTGCGGAGGTCGGGCCGGAGGGTCCGGGCCCGCTCGAGCGCCCGGGCGAAGGCGGCCTCGTACTCGGCGTTCGAGGCGCCCGGCGGGATCGGCGCCTCGACGAGCGGGAGCCCCAGCGCCCCGGCCTGCCGCTCGAGCAGGGAGCGCCGGACCCCGTGCATGCTGATCCGCTCATATTCGGCGGTGATCGTGGTGAGGAGCGCGGCCACCTCCCGCCCGCCGGCCCGGAGCGCCTCGAGCGCCAGGGTGCTGTCCTTGCCGCCGCTCCAGGCGAGGAGGACCGGCGGGGCGGGGGTCACCGGGTGGGCGGCAGCGAGAAATGATAAATGTGGGTGCCCTGCACGTTTGCACCGGACACGATGAACACCTCATCCGCGTTTCCGTCTACCGCAACCACGCCCCCGTCACACGCCCAGCTGCAGACGTTCTCGGGGGCCTCCGGCACCTTGAGGGTCGCGACCAGCGAGAGGTCCCGGCGGTCATAGACCAGCAGGACCGGCGCGCCAGAAAACCTCCGGGCGGCTCCGACGTACAGCAGCGGTGCCTCGGGGTCGAGCGCCATGGAGAAGAACGCGTAGTATTCCGTCGGAAGTGGCACGGTGGCGATCGACAGGCCATCGGCGGCCCGCACGGCTTTGAGCACCGGCTCCTCGTACCAGCGCCTGGCGTGGCCCGCGATGTACAGCGTGTCACCGTCGAAGGAAAACTCCGCGGCGGTCCCGCGCCAGATGCTGGCGATCTCGTACACCAACTCCCCGCTGACCGCGTCGAAGACCGGGTGTCCCGACGCGGTGCCGTTGCTCGTCACCGTGGCCCGGTCTCGCCGGGGTGACAGCCGTAGCCCGCTCGGCCCGGACTCCCAAGCGGTGGCCCGCACTCCAGCCGGGCTGACAGTCTGCGCGTCGTGGGGCCAGCCGACGAGCCACAGTGTCGGCGACAGCTGAAGGAGCTGGCGAGCGGGTCCCCTCCAGAGCGAGTACGTGGTGACCAGCGTCGGCGAGGGCAGGAGCCGCCAAGCCTGCACCAGCTCCGAGCCGGTCTCGTCCTGGGCCGTCACCAGGACGATGTTGTGGTCGTAGCTCAGGCCCGGCTCCTGCAGCCGTCCCGGCTCGGCGATGCGTCCGACCCCGGGGTAATGCACCAGGCGGTCGGTGCGGGGATAGACCAGCCCGAGGCCTTCCCTGTTCCCGCCCACCACGATGACCTCGCCGGTCCGCGACCAGACCACCATATCGCCGTAAAGATCCGGTTGCGCCCCCGCCAAGCGCGTGAAGCCGTGCAAGGTGATGGTGCCGAGGGAGCGCGGCGTCTCGTCCTCGAACGTCTCGGTAAGCTCGTACGTGCCGCAGGGAAGCTCCGCCGTGGCCACCGCCAGGGTGCTGTCGTCGAGCCGGCGGGCATAGACCGCGGTGGCGCCCGCCCGGAAGACGGGAAGCAACTCGAGCCCCACGTAGCGCGCCGACGTCACCCGGACTTCGTTGCCGCACCACTGCGCCGTGGGGGCGATGGTCACCGGCACCTCGGTCCTGCCCGGCTCGTCCGCGTCGTTTATCCGGCAGGCGGCCAGCAGCGCCACGCCGAGCGCGACGGCGTGGGTCCGTCGTCCAAGCATCCCAAGCGCCTCACGATGAAGATACATGTCGCCTCCGAGTCTGTCCCTTGGGCGAATGTCTCTTCCGTGGGCCGGCTGTCAAGAGGAGCCGGAGGGCGGCGCGGCCGGGTGCAGAAACGAGCGGGCCGGACGTCTCCTCTTGGTTCGGCCGGCTCGGTGCGCCCCCCCCCGACGTTAGGGCGTCTGCTCCACGAAGCCCACCGCATCCAGCATGAAGGCGTAGCGGAAGGCGATCTCCCGCAGCCGGTCGTACCGCCCCGACGAGCCGCCATGCCCGCCCGCCAGGTTGGTCTTGAGGTAGAGCGGATTCCCGTCGGTCTTGGTGGCCCGGAGCCTGGCCACCCACTTGACCGGTTCCCAGTACATCACCTGCGAGTCGTTGAGCGAGGTGGTGACGAGGAGCCAGGGATACGCCTTGGCCTCCACGTTGTCGTACGGCGAATACCGCCGCAGGTAGGCATAGTGCTCCGGGTTCCGCGGATTCCCCCACTGCTCCCATTCCTGTGCGGTGAGCGGGAGCGATGGGTCGAGCATGGTGTTGATCACGTCGACGAACGGCACGTCGGCCACGATCGCCCGGAAGAGGTCCGGGCGCAGGTTCGCCACCACCCCCATGAGGAGCCCGCCGGCGCTCCCGCCGTTCGCCACCAGCCGGTCGGGGCTCGTGTACTGGCGCCGCACCAACTCCTCGGCCACGTCGATGAAGTCGTGGAACGTGTTCATCTTCTTCATCATCTTGCCGTCGTCGTACCACTGGCGGCCCATCTCCTGGCCGCCCCGCACGTGGGCGATGGCGTAGACGAACCCCCGGTCCACCAGGCTCAGCACGTTCGGGTTGAACGTGGGCTCCATCGTGGCCCCGTAGGAGCCGTAGGCATAGAGGAGGAGCGGCGCCCGCCCGTCGAGCCGGGTGCCCTTCCGGAGCAGGATCGACACCGGCACCCGCACCCCGTCCCGCGCCGGCGCCATGAGCCGCCGCACCTGGTAGCGCGAGCCGTCGAACCCGCTCGGAATCTCCTGCCGCTTCCGGAGCTCCCGCTCCCGGGTGCGCATGTCGTAGTCGTAGACCGAGCTCGGCGTGAGCAGCGAGGAGTAGGTGAAGCGGTAGACCGCGGTGTCGAACTCGGGGTTCTCGGCCGGGAAGACGCCGTAGGCGCTCTCCGGGAAGGTGACGTAGTGGGTCCGCCCGCTCGCGAGCTCGGTCACCCGGAGCCGCCGGAGCCCGCCCGCCCGCTCACTCACCACCACGAACCGCCTGAACGCGTCCACCCCCTCGACGAACACGGTGTCCCGGTGGGGAAGCCAGTCGGTCCAGTTGGCCGGCGAGGGATCCGCCTCCGGCGCCCGGACGATCCGGAAGTTCCGGGCCCGGTCGTTGGTGAGGATCAGGAAGAACCCGTCGGCATGCTCCACGCTGTACTCGACGTTGGGCCGCCGCGCGGCCACCACCCTGGGCTCGGCCGTGGGGTCGGCGGTCGGGATCGCCCGCCACTCCGACGACGTGAACCCGTCTGCCGGGATGAAGACGTACTTCCCGCTCCGGGACCGGAATACGGTGACGTTGTTGAGGACGTCGTCCTCCTGGAACACCTTCACGTCCCCGCGCCGCGGACTCCCCACGACGTGCCGCCAGACGGCGTTCCCCCGCTTGGCCGAGTCCGCGGTCATGTAGAAGAAGGTGCGGTTGTCGTCCGCCCAGGCGGTGCCGTTCCAGACGCCCGGGATCGAGTCGACGAGCCGCCCGGTCTCGAGGTCCTTCACGTACAGCGTGTACTCGCGGAAGGCGGTGGTGTCCTCGAGGTAGACGAGGAGCCGGCCGTCGGGGCTCACGTCGAACCCGCCGAGGGCGTGGAACTTCTTCCCCTCGGCGAGCGCGTTCTGGTCGAGGACCACCTCCTCCGCCGCGTCGAGGCGGCCCTTCTTGCGGCAGAAGATCGGGTAGGACTTCCCCCGCTCGGTGCGGGTGTAGTACCAGTACCCGCCGTCCCGCGTGGGTACCGTGAAGTCGGTCTCCTTGAGCCGTCCCAGGAGCTCGCGATAGAGCCGTTCCTGGAGCGCCTCGGTGTGCTTCATCCCCGCCGCGGTGTGGGCGTTCTCCGCCTCCAGGTAGGCGATGACCTCCGGGTTCCGCTTCTCCCGCAGCCAGAAGTAGTTGTCGACCCGCACCTCGCCGTGCAGGGTGTCGATCTTGGGGATCACGCGGGCCACCGGCGGGACCGGCGCCACGACGGCGGGCGCCGACTGGGCTTCGGCGCTCACGGTGACGACCGCGAGCAGCGCGACGATGCCGATCGAACGGGCGGGCACGAAGACTCCAGGGAGAGGATGGCAGGTACACTACGCCCCGCGCCGCGGCGGCGCCAGCGGCGCCGCCCGACCGCCCGGCTAGCCCGGAGTCCGTCCCACCCGTACCGCGAGCGGCCAGCGGATCGGGGCCGGCGTCTCCGGATCGCCCCAGCGGGGACGCAGTTCCCGGAGGAACGGGGCGACCGGATCCTCCCCTCGCGCCCTCCGATAACGCTGCACCGCCGACCAGGTGCCGAGATACCCCCCGAGCTCCGCCAGGGTGAGGCGCGCCTCCATCGTGAATCGGGGGACCGTCAGTTCCTCGAAGGGGAACGGCACGGAACGGTATCCCTCGTCCACCAGCCGCCGCTCGGGCGGCCAGTAGGGACCCACCGTCTCCCTGTGGAAGGCATCCACCAGCGGATCGAGCGCCGGGCCGAGCGAGAACCGGCCGTAGGTCCAGCAGGCGAGTACCCCGCCCGGCGCGAGCACCCGCCGCGCCTCGGCGTAGAACGCGTCGAGCGCGAACCAATGGAGCGCCTGCGCCACCGTGACCAGCGCCGCCGAGCGGCTCCGGAGCGGCGCCGACTCCGCCGCGGCGGCGCAGTACGCGATGCCGTCGAGCCGCGGTGCCTGCCGGAGGAGCCGGGGGCTCAGGTCGGTGGCGACCACCCGCCGGAAGCAGCGGGCCAGTTCCCCCGCGGCCTGGCCGGTGCCGGTGGCGCAGTCCCAGGCGAGGTCGCGCCGGGGCGCGAGCCCGGCCAGGAAGTCGAACAGCGCCGACGGGTATCGCGGCCGGAAGCGGGCGTACGCCGCGGCGACGTCGCCGAAGCGGTCGTGGGGAGCAGGGGTGGACATCATATGACAAGACAGTGGCGTCCGTCGCCGACGGCGTGCGTGATCGTCGTCACCTCGCTCGTCCTCCCGGCACGACCCCTGCGCGGCGGAGTGGCATCAACAGCCGTCAGAGGTGCGCCGATGCGTTCCCTGGCCCGTTCGAATGGGCTCGTTCTCGTTGCGGCTACGCTCCTTGCCTGCTCGACAATGCCGCCGGGCTCGTCCGAGCCGGCGCCGGCCCCGAAGCCGGCGGCCGCCAGGGGGAAGCCGAGTTCTGCGGCGACACTTGGCATTCCGCCCGGGCATCTCCCGCCGCCGGGCCAGTGCCGGGTCTGGGTGCCCGGCCGCCCGCCCGGCCACCAGGCGCCGCCGGGCACCTGCCGGAAGGTCGAGCGGGAGGCACCGGCGGGAAGCTGGATCCTCTACCGCCCCGCCAGCGACAAGAAGGTAGTTCACGTCCGGGTGGTGGACGAGCGGCGCGCCGGCGCGGTGGTGAAGGTGCGGGTGTACGCGGTGGCGAACGGGGCCTTCGTGCGGGAGGAGCGGCCCTGACCCGACGGGGCGGGCCAACCGCACGTGCGGCCCGCCCCATCCGTCCTCACCATCCCGGGTGCCGCGTCAGGATGCCCTCGCCCGCCGGCTCGAAGCCGTGGCGCCGGTAGAGCGACCGGCTCCGCGGCGTGGGCCAGAGGAACACCGCGTCCACTCCGCTCGCCTCGCATTCGGCCAGCGCCGCCTCGAGCAGCCGCCCGCCGATCCCGGCCCCCCTCGCCTCCGGTCGCACGTAGAGACTGGTCACGTAGCCGTGCGTCTCGGGCTCCGCCACCGGGTTCGGAATCTTCTCGACCAGGCCGAGCCAGATCGTCCCCACCACCTCGTTCCCGCGGACCGCCACCCACGCCCGCCAGGGGGCTCGCGCCTCGGGCGCGCCCCCGAGGCGGGTCGTCATCCAGGCGGCGCAACGCCGGAGGAACCCGTCCTCCGGCTCCGTCGGCGTACCGATGGTGCTGCGGAACTCGTAACGCAGCCGGGCCAGGACGAGGGCATCGGCCGCGGTGGCTCGGCGGAGGACGACCGCTTCCCCGGCTCCGGGGTCCGCCCCGCCGGCGCCGGTCACCAGGGGCCCCTCACCGCCGCTGGGCCGCATCGACGGTGCGGGTGGGGTCGGCGTCCTGCCAGCTCACGTCCGCGGTCGGTCCGTAGGTGGGCGGCACCTCCTTGCCCAGGAGACGCAGGTAGACGGTGAGCTGGGCCCGGTGGTGGGCCGTGTGGAGGACCCGCCGCCAGAAGACCCACGCGCGCTCCCGTTCCACATCGAAGAACCGCACCCGCTCCAGCCACCACGCCCCCTCCCGGCTCGCCAGGAACGGGAGCCGCGGCCGCGCGAGCTCGATCACCCGGGTCGCGAAACCGGCGACCCTCTCCTCCCGCGGGAGTACCGCTTCCGCCGGCGGCTCCGGCGCGCCGAGGAACTCGCCGAAGAAGCGGCGCTCGGAGAGGAGCTGGTGCCGGAACAGCTCCAGCACCGTGCTCGACCGCGGGTTCGGGCGGTACGGCAGCTCGGCGTCGGCGAAGGCCCGCCAGACGGAGACCACCTTGTTGGTCTCGCTGGCGTAGGTGTCCAGCGCGTGCTGGAGGAGCGGCTCCGTCCCCCGCGGAACGTCGGCCTCGGGGATGGCGGCGTTGGCATACGTCATCGGCATGGAGCGCTCCGGGTCGAACGGGACTCAGCGGGACGGATCGATGGGCCGCCCCATCAGGAAGGCGTCGTGGAAGGCGCCGTCGATCAGCAGGTCGCGCCTGATGCGTCCCTCCACCACGAAACCCAGCCGCTCGTAGAGCCGGATCGCCGCGGCGTTGTCCACCCGGACCCGCAGGTCCAGCTTCCGCACCACGCCGCTCGCCTGGGCCCACCCGATCAGCCGCTCGAGGAGCGCCCGCCCGACGCCCTGCCCGTGGTACTCGCGGGCCACGCTGATCCCAAGCTCCCCGGTGTGGCGGGTGCGCGGGCGGCGTCCGCCCTCGAACGTCACCAGACCGACCACCCGGTCGCCGTCGAGCGCGGCGAGCGCGAAGGTGTTGTCGGTCGCCGCCACCCGAGCCAGGAACTCCCGCTCCTCCGCCTCGCTCAACCCGGGGCCCTCGCTCCCGAAGGTGAGATAGGGCGACTCGCCCCCCGCCAAGCGCAAGTAGGCCAGCACCGCCGGGGCGTCGTCCGGCTCGGGGTGCCGGAGCACCACGGTCCGGCCATCCGGGAGGCGGAGGGTCTCGCCATCCACGCGGCGCGGGGCCGGCATCGGCGTCGGGTCGGTCGGTTGGGGGTGATCGGTCGAAGCGTGCGTCGGGGGCATCGGCGCGTCCGGTGGCGGGTGATCGGCGGGCACGCGCCAGCCGCGCGCCTGTCCCTCCAACCACCGGCGGGCCTCCGCCCTGCTCGGGAAGGCGGCCAGACTGTGCCGGCCGGTGATCTGGATGAGGGAATTGTAGGCGACCCGCTGGATTCCCGAGAGTCCCACCACCGCGCCCGCCTTGGATGCAGGGGCGGCTGTGCTCCAGCAGCCCGCGGAGCGCCTGCAGCATCTGGCGGTTGGACTTCGCTCCGGTCACGTCGGAGGTCGATGCCGTCGCCGAAGCGACCGGGGGCGCGGTTTCCCGCGCCCCCGGTGGGTGCCGAATTGCCTAACGGGGCCGTGCCGCCTTCTTCCGTACCGCGCCCCGCCGGGCGGCCTTCTTGGCGCCCTTCTTGGCCGCCTTCTTCGCGGCCTTCTTGGCGCCCTTCTTGGCTGACTTCTTCGCGGCCTTCTTGGCCGACTTCTTGGCGGCCTTGGTCGTCTTCGTGGCGGCCTTCTTCGCCGGCTTGCGGGCCCCACCCTTGGCGGCCTTCGCCGCCTTCCTGGCCCCGGTCGGGCGGGCGGGCCGAGCCGCGGGCTGCGGGCGCGCCGGCGGCGGC
>DATLZT010000116.1:0-10866 GCA_035573835.1 Gemmatimonadales bacterium | reverse complement strand
CGGGCAGATCATCGCCGCGGGGCGGGTGGACGCGATCCTCTTCGCCAGCCCCTCCGCGGCGCAGTACTTCGTCGAGGGCCTGGCCGCCGCAGGCCTCTCCCCGGGCGACCTCCTCGCCCAGGCCGCGCGGCCGGCGGTCGTCTGCATCGGACCGACCACCGCCGCCGCCGCGAGCCTCGCCGGCCCGAGCGCCGACCGGGGCAGCCCGAGCCACGCGAGCCGGGCGCCCACCGCCCGCACCGCGTTGGCGCTGGTGAAGGCCACCCAGTCGTAGCGGTCGATGCGGCGGAGCGCCTCGTCGAGCGGCGCGGGGTCGTCGGGCGGCTCGATCCTGATGGCCGGGCAGGGCAGGGGGACCGCGCCCAGCTCCTCGAGCCGCGCCACCAGCGGGCGCGCCTGCTCCGGCGCCCGGGTCACGACGACCCGGCAGCCGGCGAGCGGCGGCGCCGCGGGATGGTCAGTCGCCGACGAATTCCCGCTCATGGCGGCACTCCTCGAGCAGCGCCCGTCCGCCTCCCACGAGCAGGCGGTCGGCGAGCGCGGTCCCCAGCTCCACCGGATCGAAGCCGGTCGCGCGCCCGGTCACCATCCGCCCGTCGGGATGGCCGATCATGCCGGTGACGACCAGCTCGGCCCCGGCCGCGACCGCGTGGGCCGCCACCGCCGCCTGGCACCCGGCGCCCATCCGGGAGAGGAACGCCCGCTCCGCCCGAACCGTGCGGGCGGTGACCGGGTCGTCCAGCGCCCCGACCAACTCGCGTACCCGCGTATCCTCCGCGCGGGTCTCCACGGCGAGCGCGCCCTGACCCACCGACGGCAGCGCGACCTCGAGCGGCAGCCACTCCGTCACTCGGTTCGCCCATCCGAGGCGGACCAGGCCGGCGGCCGCCAGCACCAGCGCATCGTAGTCGCCCGCGTCCAGCTTGCGGAGCCGGGTGTCGACGTTCCCCCGGATCGGCACGATGGCGAGGTCGGGGCGGGCGGCGCGCACCTGGCAGGCGCGCCGCGGGCTGCCGGTCCCGACCCGGGCGCCCGGCGGGAGATCGGCCAGCCCGCCCAGTCTGGAGACCAGCACGTCGCGCGGGTCGGCGCGCTCGGGGAAGGCCGCGAGGCAGAGGTCGGCGGGGAGATCGGACGGCAGGTCCTTGGCGCTGTGCACCGCGAGGTCGATCTCCCCCCGCCGGAGGGCCTCCTCGATCTCGGCCACGAAGAGTCCCTTGTCGCCCACGTCGCCGAGGGGGCGGTCGAGCAGCACGTCGCCCTTGGTGGTGATCCGTCGGGTCTCGATCTCGAGCCCGGGGAAGCGCGCGAGGAGCGCCCGGCGGACCAGGTCGGTCTGGGCCAGCGCCAGGGCGCTCCCCCGCGTGCCGACGACCAGCCTCATGCGGCCACCGGCGCGGCCGACCGGATCACCGCGGCCAGGGTGCGGACGAAGTCGGGCGAGGCGTTGGGGAGCGCGGTGCGGCGGTACCCGAGGCCGAGCGCCGCCGCCCTGGCGCGGGCCTCGAGATCGAGGTCGTAGAGGATCTCGAGGTGATCGGACACGAACCCGATCGGCACCTGGAGCACCTGCCGGACCCCCTCGGCACGGAGCGTCTCGAGGTAGTCGAGGATGTCGGGGCCGAGCCAGGGCTCCCCCGTCTCGCCCGCGCTCTGCCAGGCGAAACGCCAGTCGCCGATGCCCGCCGCCCGGGCCGCCGCGGCGCTGCTCTCGAGCAGCTCCGCCTCGTAGGGATCGCCCCAGGAGCGGATCCGCTCCGGGAGGCTGTGGGCGCTGAAGACCGTGACTACCTGGCCGCGCTCGTCCGGCGCGAGGTCGGCCAGCGCCCAGCGGATCCGGGAGGCGATGAGCGCCACGAAATCGGGGTGGCTGCCCCAGCGCTCGATGAAGCGGATCGCGAAGGGGCGGCCGAGCGCGGCGTGCGCGTCCTCCACGGCCGCCCGGTATCCGCCGATGCTGAGCCGCGAGTAGTGGGGCGCGAGCACGAGCACGGTGACCCGCTCGATCCCGTCCCCGGCGATCCGCCGCATCGTGTCGGCGATGAACGGATGCCAGTGCTTCATGCCGACGTACACCCGGACCGGCTCCCCGTCCCGCTCGAGCTCCGCCTCGAGCCGGGCCCCGACCTCCCGGGTGATGTCGAGGAGCGGCGTCCGGCCGCCCACCCGCTCGTACCGCTGCCGCAGCCGCGCCACCGCCTCGGGCGAGGGCGTGCGCCCCCCGCGGATGTGGGTGAAGTACGGCGCCACGTCCTCGAGTCGCTCGGGGGTGCCGTAGGCGAGGAGCAGGACGGCGGTCGTCGCTGGGGACATCGCGTCACCTCCCGCCCGCGGCGGCCGCGGACGCCGGCTCGCCCGCCGGACGGAGGGCCGCGCTCTCCGCCCGGACCAGCTCGACGAGGCGGACGACGTGGTCCAGCGGGGTCTGGGGAAGGAGCCCGTGCCCCAGGTTGAAGATGTGGCCGGGCCGTCCGCCCGCCCGGCGCAGCACGTCCAGCGCCTGTTCCTCGATCACCGCCGGCGGCGCGAGCAGGACCGCCGGGTCGAGGTTCCCCTGGATCCCGAGGTCGTGGCCGATCCGGGCCCAGGCCTGGTCGAGCGGGAGGCGCCAGTCGACGCCGATGACCGTGGCCCCGTCGGCTCCCATGCGGTCGAGCAGCGCGGCGGTGTTCACCCCGAAGTGGATGAGCGGCACGCCGAGGGGGCGGAGGGCGGCGAAGATCCGGCGGGTGTGGGGCGCCACGTAGCGGGCGTACTCGACCGGCCCCAGGCACCCCACCCAGCTGTCGAAGAGCTGGAGCGCGTCCGCGCCGGCCCCGGCCTGGGCCTCGAGGTACGCGATCGTGATGTCGGTGAGCCGCTCCATCAGCGTGGTCCAGACGTCCGGCCGGCCGTACATCATCGCCTTGGTGGAGGCGAAGTCGCGCGAGGGGCGCCCCTCGACCAGGTACGCGGCGAGGGTGAAGGGGGCCCCGGCGAACCCGATCACCGCGCGCTCCGGGGCCAGCTCCCGGCGGAGGATCCGGAGCGTCTCGAGCACGTAGGGCACGTCGACCTCCGGCGCCATCGGCCGGAGCGCCGCGAGGCCGGTCCCGTCGCGGATCGGCGCCCGGATCACCGGGCCCACGTTGTCCACCAGCTCGAGGTCGATCCCGATCGCCACCAGCGGCAGCATGATGTCGGCGAAGAGCACCGCGCCGTCGAGCGGCATCCGCCGGAGGGGCTGGAGGGTCACCTCGGCGCAGAGCTCGGGCTGGCGGCAGATCTCGACCAGGGTCCACCGCTCCCGCACCGCGCGGTACTCCGGGAGCACCCGCCCCGCCTGGCGCATGAGCCAGATCGGGGTCCGCTCGACCGGCTCCCGCCGCGCCGCGCGGACCAGCAGGGGCGCGCCGGGGGCGGTCATCCCAGGAGCCGCACCGCCTCGTCCAGCGGGCGGTGGATCGCGGTGAAGATCGGGGTATCGCGCAGGGTATACCGCCGCACCTCGGTGGAGCGGAGCGCGATCACCAGCTCCTGGTGCCGGTCGAGCCGGTCGGTCTCGTACGCCACGATGAACTCCTGGTCGTCGAGGCCGGTGGCGTAGAGGAGCACCTGGCGCACGTCGGCGTACTCGTGCCCCACCCGCATGTGCTCGTTCATGAGCCCCTGCCGCGCCTCCCGGGTCATCAGGTACCAGTCGATCGTCTTCACGAAGGGGTAGACGATCAGGTAGCGCAGCCGGTCGGGGAGATGCAGCGCCTGCTCCTGCGCGGTCCGGCGCTTGGTGTACACCGACGGGCGGGTGAGGCCGAACAGCGAGTGCGCGATCTCGCAGTACCGCCCCAGGCCGGTCTGCAACACCGCGCTCACCGTCTCCTGGACCGCGTCGGGGGATTCGGCGTGCCACCAGAGCATCAGCTCGGCGCTGGTCTTGAGCCCGAGGGTGCTGTACGCCCAAGTCACGACGCGCGGCGCGGCCGCCGTCACCGTCTCCACGAACTCGCGGCGGCCCCGGTCCCGCTCCGCGGCGGGCAGGCGGCGCCAGAGCGGATCGGTCCGCAGGAAGAGATATTGGACGAAGCGGGAGGCCTCGGCGGCGGGGGCCTCCGGAGCGGCCGACGCGGTCATGCGGTGAGCTGGGTCCTTTCCTCGTGCGGGTGGGGCTCGCGCCGGCCCTCGTCCCGGGCCGCGAGCGCGAAGAGCCGGTCGAGGGCGAGCGCGAGGGTGGCGCCCTCGGGATCCTGCTTGAGCGCGGTGATCGGCTGGTGCAGCAGCTTGGCCACGATCCGCGAGGCGAGCCCGCGGACCAGCGCCGCCTCGCGGGGGGAAAGGTCGGGAAGGCGGCGCAGCGTGCGGGTCACCTCGGCGTCGCGGATCGCCTCGGCGTACGCCACCAGGCGGCCGATGGTCGGCGTCACCCGCCGACTGGCCCACCACTGCATGAACTCCGCGACGCCGGCGTCCACGATCGCCCGCGCGCTCGGGACTTCGGCCTCGCGCCGGAGCCGGTTGGTCCCCGCGATCCGGTCGAGGCGGTCGATGTCGAGGAGGGTGACGCCCGGGAGCTCGGCGGCCGCCGGATCGACGTCGCGCGGCACCGCGAGATCGAGATACACCTGCGGCGCCCCGCGGCGGCGGAGCGCGCCGGCGACGGTCGCCCCGTCCACCACGACGTGGGGCGCCCCGGTGCAGCTCAACACGAGGTCGGCCCCGGCGAGGGCGTCCTCCAGCGCCTCCCAGGGCAGCGCCTCCGCCCCGGTCGCCCGGGCCAGGGGGCGCGCCCGCTCGAGCGTCCGGTTCACGACCGTCACCCGCTCCGGCGAGAGGTCGCGCAGGTGGCGGAGCGCCAGCGCCGCCGTCCGCCCCGCGCCGAGCACCACCGCGCGCCGTCCGGCGAGCGGTCCCAGCACCTCGAGCGCGGCCTGGAGGCCGACCGACACCACCGAGACCGGGGTCCGGGCCAGCCCGGTCTCGCTCCGCACCCGCTTGCCGGTCTCGAGCGCGGCGGCGCCGAGCCGATGCAGGGTGGGGCCCAGCGCCTCGGCCCGGCGGGCCTCCTCCAGCGCCGCGCGCACCTGGGCCAGGATCTGGTCCTCGCCCAGCACCATGGAATCGAGCCCCGCCGCCACCGACAGGAGATGGCGCACGGCGTCGGTGTGGGAGCGGGCGTAGAGGTGCGGGGCGAGCTCGGCCAGCGGCACGCCGCGGCTCCCGGCGAGGAACCGCGCCACCCGCTGGGCGCCCGAGTCGGCGTGGCCGGCGACCGCGTACAGCTCGACCCGGTTGCAGGTGGAGAGGATGAACCCCTCCTGGACCTGGTCGCGCAAGCGGGCGAGCACCGGCCCCAAGTCGGCCGGCGCGAACGCCAGGCGCTCGCGGACGGCGACGGGAGCGCTGCGATGGTTCAAGCCGACGACGACCAGTTGCACCCGGAAGCCTCCGACGGACCGGATTCGCGCGACGCGGGAGCCCGACGCGGGAGCCCCGCGCGCTGGCGGGAAGATAGGAGGCGGGGGGAAACGATCGTATCCGGTGTTTCCCGGAGGGGAGAGCCGTAGAACCCCGGACCCGGCGGCGGGGCGAAGGTCAGCCGCCGCCGAGGAGGACGTTCACCCCGAACGCCATCGCGCCCACGATGGCGCCGAGGAGATAGCCGAGGCGGACGATGAGGTCCAGCTCGCGCTGGGTGACGGTGCGCACGATCTCCTCCATCCGCTGGGTCGAGAAGCCGAGGACCCGCTGCTCCACCATCTCCTGCACCTTGAGGTGCTGGACCACCAGCGGGATCTGGCGCCGCACCCACTCCCAACTCGCCGAGGCCACCTCGGCCCGGAACCGCGCGGTCGTCTCGGGGCCCAGCCAGTCGGCGGGCCGCCCGAGGGGGCGATCGAGCAGATGGTCCGCCAGCGCCCGGACCGACTCCTCGATCCACCGCCGGCCCCGCTCGTCGGCCACCAGGTCGGCCAGGAGCTCGGCCACCCGCGCGGGGGGGAGGACGCCGATCACCTCGCCCCAGGTCCGCTGCTCCGCCGCCTCGAGCGCCCGGTCGAGTGTCGCCGCGATCACCCGACGGGTGCCGGGCTCCCGGATCACCCGCACCAGCCACTCGCTCGCCGTGGCCGCCAGCGCCGCCCGCCGCGCCTCCCCCAGCCGCCGGAGGCGCTCGCCCACCGGCACCCGGAGGAACGCGAGCACGCCGTCGTGCACCGCCCGGGTGAGCTTCTCCCGCATCGCGGGCGCCGTGATCGCCTCGGCGAAGCGGTCGAACCCCTCGTGCTCGAACCCGTCCACCAGCCGCTCGATGGTCCGGTCGGTCACCATCAGCTTGGCCAGGATCCGCTCGTGGAGGAGGAGATCGCGGACCGAATGGTCGAACGCGTCGCGCAGCGCGAGCTCGATCCGGGCCCGGGAGGCGGGATCGCGCAGCAGCCCGCCGATGCGGTCGATGGCGATCGGGAGATAGTCGTCGATCGCGTGCTCCAGCGCGCCGACCAGCCCGGGCGGGAACTGCTCCAGCAGCGGGCGCTCGCTCCGGGCGAGCCGTTCGAGCTGGGCGTCGACGAACCCACGGATGGCCCGCTCGAGCTCCGGGCCCTCGGCGAGCTGCGTCACCCAGCCCTCCACCCGCCGGGCGAGCGCGGCCCGCCGCTCGGCGGTGAGCACCTCGCCCACGCTCCGGACGTCGAGGTCGCGGCGGAGCCGGCCCAGCCAGTCCTCGACCCGCCCGGCGAAGGCGGGGGTATGCACGTAGTGGCCCAGGCGCTCGGCCAGGCGGCCGGCGAGGCCGGGGAGCGCCTCGCCGATCGCCGCGGCGACGGACGGCCCGAGCGCCGACCGGAGCGGCCCGCGCTCCCGCTCGACCAGCTCGGCCACGATCCGGCCGATCGCGTCGTCGAAAGTCTGCCGGACGGCGGGGGCGCCGAGGCGCTGGGCCAGGTCCTCGGTGGTGAGGAGCCGCTCGCCGACCGTGCGGCCGATGCTCTTGGCGAGCCGGGCCTTGTTCTTGGGGATCGCCCCCTGGAGCTTGAGTCGCCCGATTCCCCGAGGCTCATACGGGTGGAAGAGCATCCAGATGGCGACGGCGTTGGTGATCCCGCCCGACAGGGCGCCGACGCCGATCGTCACCACCGCGGAAATGAGGAGATCGGGGTCCATGGTCGGTGGGAGTATAGGCGAGGGGGAGGGGAGGGAGAAGCCGGCGCGGGGCGCCTCGGGGGCACCGCGCCCCAACCTGCGGCGGCTTGCCTAACCGCCGGTCGTTGATTAACATACGCGGCTTATGTTTGACGAGCTGTCGAATAAGCTCACCGCCACGCTCCAGCGGCTTACGGGGCGTGGGGTGCTCACGGAAGAGGCGGTGCGGGAGGGGCTCCGGGAGATCCGGCGGGTGCTCCTCGAGGCCGACGTGAGCTTCGACCTCACCCGCCGGTTCCTCGAGCGGGTGCAGGAGAAGGCGGTCGGGCAGAAGGTGCTGGAGTCGGTCCGGCCGGGCCAGCAGCTGGTCAAGATCGTCCACGACGAGCTGGTGGCGCTCCTCGGCGAGAAGCAGGCGCCGCTGGCGTTCGCCACCGTGCCGCCCACGGTGATCCTCCTGGTGGGGCTCCAGGGCTCGGGCAAGACGACCACGGCGGGGAAGCTCGCCCGGCGGCTCAAGGCCGAGCAGAAGGCGCCCTTCCTGGTGGCGGCGGACGTCTACCGTCCCGCCGCGGTGGACCAGCTGGTCACCCTCGCCCGGCAGGTGGACGTGGGGGTGCACGCCGAGCCCGGGTCGACCGACGTGGTCGGGATCGTGCGGCGGGGGATCGAGGCGGCGGGTCGGGCGCGGGCCCGGACGGTGCTGGTCGACACCGCTGGCCGGCTCCAGATCGATGCCGAGATGATGGACGAGCTCCGGACGATCAAGGCGGCGGTCAAGCCGCACGAGATCCTCCTGGTGGCCGACGGCATGACCGGTCAGGATGCGGTGCGGATCGCGAGCGGCTTCCACGAGGCGCTCGGGCTCACCGGGGTGATCCTGACCAAGATGGACGGCGACGCCCGCGGGGGCGCCGCGCTCTCCATCTACGGCGTCACCCATGCGCCGATCAAGTACATCGGCGTGGGGGAGCGGCTGGACGCGCTCGAGCCGTTCCATCCGGAGCGGCTGGCGGGGCGGATCCTCCAGCAGGGCGACGTCCTCTCGCTGGTCGAGCGGGCCCAGGCCACGGTCGACGCCAAGGAGGCGGAGCGGCTCGCCAAGAAGGTGCGCTCGAAGAAGGGCCTCGATCTCGAGGACTTCCTCGCCGCCATGCGGCAGATGCAGAAGATGGGACCGCTCAAGAACATCCTCGGCATGCTGCCGGGGGTGAATCCGGCGATGCTCCAGGCCGCCAAGATCGACGACAAGAAGCTCAAGCACGTCGAGGCGCTCATCCTCTCGATGACGCCGGAGGAGCGGGCCGATCCGGACATCATCAACGGCTCGCGGCGGGCCCGGATCGCCAGGGGCGCCGGGCGGACGGTGCAGGAGCTCAACCTCCTGCTCTCGCAGTTCAAGCAGATGCAGAAGCTCATGAAGTCGGTGGGCAAGCCGGGGACGCGGCTCCCGTTCGGGAAGGGCTTCCCCGGGATGTGAAGGCGGGTGGGCCGGGTGGCCCACCCCGGGCACCAACCAGGACAGGACAAGCCATGGCAACTCGCATTCGCCTGCGTCGCGTCGGCCGGAAGGGCGTGCCGCTCTACCGGATCGTCGTGGCCGAGCGGCTCGCCCCGCGCGACGGCCGCTTCATCGAGGTCATCGGGACCTACGACCCCCGGGCCACGACCGACGACAAGAAAGTCTCGGTGAACGCGGAGAAGGCGCGGAGCTGGCTGGCCAAGGGCGCGACGCCGACCGACACCGTCCAGTCGCTGCTCCGCAAGGCCGGCGTCTACCAGGCGGCGACGCCCGCGTCCTGACCATGGCCGACGCCCGCCACGTCGCGGTGGCGCGGCTTCGGAAACCGCACGGGCTCAAGGGCGAGGTCGCGCTCTTCCCCCTGACCGACCGCCCGGACGAGGTGTTCGCGCCCGGGCGGGAGCTGGTGACGCTGGACCTCGGCGGCGAGGTGGTCGGCGAGCCGCTGGTGGTGGAGCGGAGCCGCGAGTACCACCGGGAGTGGCTGATCAAGTTCCGGGACCGGGAGACCCGCACCGCCGTGGAGGGCCTCCGCGGGCTCTTCCTCGCGGCCCCGGCCGACTCGCTCCCGCCCCCCGAGGGGAACGAGGTCTACCTCCACGAGCTGGCCGGCTTCGCGGTGCGGCTCGCGGACGGCACCGCGGTCGGGCTGGTCTCGGCAGTCTACGAGCTGCCGGGCGGCCTCACGATCGAGGTGCAGGGGCCCAAGCGGGAGTTCCTCCTGCCGTACCGGCAGGCGTTCGTGCGCGAGGTGGACCGGATTGGCCGCCGGCTCACCATCGCGCCGCCGGAGGGATTGATCGAGGAATAGGCCCGCGCCCCGGCGCGGGCGGGCCGGGCGTGGAGCGATGCTGACGGTCAACGTGGTGACCCTGTTCCCCGAGGTGATCGCGCCGTTCCTCGGGGCGAGCATCCCCGGCCGCGCGGCGGCGATGGGCAAGGTCGCGTACCGGCTGGTGCAGTTGCGCGACTTCACCCACGACCGCCACCGGACCGTCGACGACTACCCCTACGGCGGCGGCGCCGGCATGGTGCTCAAGCCGGCGCCGTTCTTCGAGGCGGTCGAGTCGATCCGGCCCGCGGGGCCGATCGTGCTCCTCTCGGCGCGGGGGAAGCGCTTCACGCACGACGACGCGGTGCGGCTGTCGCTCGCGCCCGAGCTCACGCTGCTGTGCGGCCACTACAAGGACGTGGACCAGCGGGTGGCCGAGGGGCTCGCCAGCGAGGAGCTGTCGGTGGGGGACTTCGTCCTCTCGGGCGGCGAGCCGGCGGCCATCTGCGTGATCGACGCCGTGGTCCGGCTCCTCCCGGGCGTGCTGGGGGACCACGAGTCGGCCAGCACGGACTCGCTCTACGACGGGCTCCTGAGCCCGCCGAGCTACACCCGGCCGGCCGAGTACCGGGGGATGGCGGTGCCGAAGGTCCTGCTCTCGGGGAACCACGCCGAGATCGCCGCCTGGCGCCAGGCGGAGGCGGAACGGCTCACCCGCGAGCGGCGGCCGGATCTCTGGGCGCGATACGAGGAGTTGCACCGGCTCTGACGGGCCGATAACGTTGAGGCGCGTCTGGAGCGCCAGACGAGGGCGCGGATCGGGCGCCCGACGGTAACGGTGGCCCCGCGCACGCGGGCCACGGAGCAGCGCCGGACGGGCGCGGAGGTGGAAATCATGGAACAGCTGATGGCGGTCTCGCGTGAAGGGCTGCGGACGGACATCCCCCAGTTCGATCCGGGCGACACGCTCCGGGTGATGGTGCGGGTGCGGGAGGGCGACAAGGAGCGGCTCCAGGCCTTCGAGGGCGTCTGCGTCGCGCGGCGGGGGGGCGGCATCGACGAGACCTTCACCGTGCGCAAGGTCTCGGCGGGCGTCGGCGTCGAGCGGATCTTCCCGCTCCACGGCCCCTCGATCGCCTCGATCGAGGTGGTGCGGAAGGGGCGCGTCCGGCGGGCCAAGCTCTACTACCTCCGCCGGCTGAGCGGCAAGGCCGCCCGGATCCGGGAGAAGCGCGAGAGCTGAGCCGATGGCCCCCCCGCGTCCGACGCTGGCCCGCGAGGCGGCGGTCTGGGCGGGGTCGGGGCTCCTCGTCGGCGTCGACGAAGTCGGCCGCGGCCCCCTGGCTGGTCCGGTGGTGGCCGCGGCCGTCGTCTTTCCCCCCCAGGCCCCGCGGATCCGCGGCATCCGCGACAGCAAGCTCCTGGGCGAGCGCCAGCGGCTGGCGCTCGCCGCCAC
>DATLZT010000115.1:0-3039 GCA_035573835.1 Gemmatimonadales bacterium | reverse complement strand
GCAGGCTACCGGGCCGCACCGATCCCCGCCGCGGGCGGCGGGCGCTGAGGCGCGATGACCACCGCCGAGCTCGTCGTCACCCTCGCCGGCGTCGCGGCGATCGCCTGGGTGAACTGGTACTTCTTCCTCGCCCGGCCGCGGGCGCCGACCCCCGAGCCCCCGGGGCGCGGCGACACGCCGCGCCCCTGAGGGGAGTGTCCCGAGGTGTGAGGTGTTTCGTATGACCGACGTCGTCCGTCCATCCGCCGAGCCTGCCGACGCCTGCGCGGTGACCATCCCCGTCTCGGGGATGACCTGCGCCGCGTGCAGCGCCAGGGTCCAGCGCGCCCTCGAGCGCACCGCGGGGGTGCGGAGCGCGGGGGTGAACCTCCTCACCTCGCGCGCCACGGTGGAGTACGACCCCGCCGTGGTCTCGGTGGACCGGTTGGTGGAGGCGATCCGCGCCACCGGTTACGGCGCCGAGCTGCCCGAGCCCGCCGCCGATCCGGCCGCGGCCCTCGACGCCGCCGAGGCGGCCCGCGCCGAGGAGGGCCGCGAGCTCCGCCGTAAGCTCGCCGTCAGCTTGGTGGCCGGCGTCCTCACGATGGTGCTGGGCCTACCGCTCATGCACGCCGGGGGCGCCGGGTCTCCCGATCCGCTGGCGCGGCTCACGATGCCGCTGGACGAAGCGCTCGCCGCCGCGGCGCCGTGGCTCTACGGCCTCCCGGCCGCGGCGCTCCGGTATCTCCTGCTGGCCGCCACCATCCCGGTGGTCTTCTGGGCCGGCCGACACTTCTATACCCGCGCCTGGGCCGCCTTCCGCCAGCACGCCGCCGACATGAACACCCTGATCGCGGTGGGGACGGGGGCGGCGTTCCTCTACAGCCTCGCGGCGACGCTCGCCGCCGATTGGCTCCGGGCCCGGGGGCTCGAGCCCCAGGTCTACTACGAGGCGGTGGTCTGGATCATCGCCCTCATCCTCCTGGGCAACCTCCTCGAGGCGCGGGCCCGCTCGCGCACCTCGGGCGCCATCCGGCGGCTCATGGGCTTGCGGCCCGACACCGCCCGGGTGGTGCGCGACGGCGCGGAGGTCGAGGTCCCCGCGGCCCAGGTGCGGGTGGGCGACGTGGTCGTGGTGCGTCCCGGCGACCGGGTTCCCGTCGACGGCGAGGTGCTGGAGGGAACGAGCGCGGTGGACGAGTCGATGCTCACCGGCGAGCCGATGCCGGTGCCCAAGCAGCCCGGCGACCGGGTGGTGGGCGGCACGATCAACGGACGTGGCGCCTTCCGTTTCCGCGCCCTCGCCGTGGGGAGCGACACGGTGCTGGCGCGCATCATCCGGCTGGTGCAGGACGCCCAGGGCTCCAAGGCGCCGATCCAGCACCTCGCCGACCGGATCGCGGCGGTGTTCGTGCCGGTGGTGTTGTCGATCGCCATCGCCACCTTCGTCCTCTGGTACGACTTCGGCCCCGAGCCGGCGGCGCTCCGGGCCCTCGCGGCCGCCGTCACGGTGCTCATCATCGCCTGCCCCTGCGCCATGGGGCTCGCGACGCCGACCGCCGTCATGGTCGCCACCGGGCGCGGCGCCGAGCTCGGCATCCTCATCAAGGGGGGCGAGGCGCTGCAGCGGGCCCACGAGGTGGACCTGGTGGTGCTCGACAAGACCGGCACCATCACCGAGGGGAAGCCGCGGGTGACGGACGTGGTCCCCCGGTCGGACGGTGCGGGCGGCGCGGAGGAGCTCCTCCGCCTCGCCGGCTCGCTCGAGCGGCTGAGCGAGCACCCCCTGGCCGAGGCGGTGGTGGCCGCGGCGCGGGAACGGGGCGTGCCACTCGCCGATCCCGCCGCGTTCGAGGCCCGGGCGGGCCGGGGTGTGGTGGGCTCGGTGGACGGTCGCGGCGTGCTGGTCGGCAGCCGGCGGCTCCTCGCCGAGCACGGCGCCGACCCCGCGCCGCTGGACGAGGCGGCCGCCCGGCTCGCCTCCGGGGGGCGGACCTTGGTGTACGTGGCGGTCGAGGATGCCCCGGCCGCCGGGTGGCGCGCCGCCGGGCTCCTCGGCGTGGCGGACCCGATCAAGCCGACCAGTCGGGAAGCGGTGGAGCGCCTCCGGGCCATGGGGATCGAGGTCGTGATGCTCACCGGCGACCACGCCGGCGCGGCGCGGGCGGTGGCGCGGCAGGTGGGAATCGAGCGGGTGATCGCCGAAGTGCTGCCGGACCGGAAGCTCGAGGAAGTGCGCCGGCTCCAGGAGGAGGGGTCGGTGGTGGCGATGGTGGGCGACGGGATCAACGACGCCCCCGCGCTGGCCCAGGCCGACGTGGGGATCGCGATGGGCGGCGGCACGGACGTGGCCCTCGAGACCGGGACGATCGCGCTCATGACGGGCGATCTTCGGGGGGTGCCGCGGGCCATCGCCCTCGCCCGCCGGACGATGCGGGTGATCCGGCAGAACCTCTTCTGGGCGTTCATCTACAACGTGCTCGGCATCCCGATCGCGGCGGGGGTGCTCTATCCCGCCTTCGGCCTCCTCCTCACGCCCGCGATGGCGGCGGCGGCGATGGCGGTGAGCTCGGTCTCCGTCGTGACGAACAGCCTTCGGCTCCGGGGGTATCCAGCGGGAAACCCGGCATAGATCGAGGCATGGCGATGACCGAGACGATCGCGACCGTCGCGTGCCCCTGTGGCCTCCAGGTCGGCGACGGCGGGCATGCGGTATCCGTGGATCCGGAGATCAAGGCTTCCGTGCTCAACCGGCTCCGTCGGATCGAGGGGCAGGTGCGGGGCCTGCAGAAGATGGTGAGCGAGGAGCGCTACTGCGCCGACGTGCTGATGCAGATCTCCTCGGTCCACGAGGCGCTCCGCGGGGTCGGGCGGGCGCTGCTGCACAACCACCTGCGCCACTGCGCCACCCAGGCCATCCGCTCGGGCGACCCCGACCGGGCGGAGGCGATGTACGATGAGCTGATCGAGCTGATGTACAAGAACGCGCGCTAGCGGCGCGGAGCGTTCGCCGGTGCGAGGGGATCGCCTGGCGTCGGCGGCCGGCGGCGCCACCAGGCG
>DATLZT010000114.1:0-5894 GCA_035573835.1 Gemmatimonadales bacterium | reverse complement strand
CCGCGGCCGGCGCCGGCCCAGCCTCGGGCCGCGCCGCCGCCCCCGGCGCCGAAGCCGAGCAAGCCGGCGGGCGACCAGCCGGTGAAGACCCTCTGGTTCCCGTCGGGGAAGGGCGACGAGGGGACGCCGGCCAAGTTGGACGAGCTCGCCTTCCTCCGCTCCGTCACCGAGGACGACCGGCCCGCCCCGTCCAAGCGGACGAGCGGCTCGTCGTCCCGGCCGGTGGAAACGGTGACACCGATCCCCGAGCCGGCCGCCGCCACGCCGGTCGAGCCGCCGGCACCGCCCGCCCGCTCGCCGGCCGAGTACCCGGAGTTGCTGCTCGAGCCGACGGTGGAGGCCCGCCCCGAGTCGGAGCCGCCGATCGTGGAGCACGGGGCCGCGGAACCGGCGGCCCCGGCGCCGGAGCCGCGCAAGGACAAGCCGACGACCAACGCCAAGACGTTGAAGTGCGGCGAGTGCGGGGCCCTCAACCGGCCCACCGAGTGGTACTGCGATCAATGTGGGGCGGAGCTCGCAGCACTCTAGGGGCCGACCCGAGGTGTACGCACAAAGTCTTTGTTGGGTTGTGGCTTACGGCGTCGGTCTCGAGTGGCTTCTGGGGGGGCGGGGCAAAAGAGAAGGGCTCCCGATGGGGGCCCCTCTCTCGTCGAACACCAGGGGAGCGGTCGGTCAGGCCGCCGACTTCGCCGCCACCAGCTTGGACAGCCGGCTCTTGAGGCGGGCGGCCGCGTTCCGGTGGATGAGGTTCTTCCGCCCGGCGCGGTCGAGCAGTTGCTCCGCGAGCCGGAACGCCGCCTGGGCCTCCGCCGAGCTGGCCGCCTGCCGTACCTTCTTGACGGCGGTGCGGAGCCGGCTCCGCTGCTGCTTGTTCTGGGCCGTGCGGGCCCGGGCCTGACGCATGCGCTTTTCGGCGGACTTGATTCGCGGCACAGCGACCTCTGGCGGATCTACGCTACGTTGGGGTGACCTTGTCTTCGTCCGAACGGAGCCGGGGTTCCCGGCATGCGAGCCACGGACGTGCCGAAGGAGCGGGCTCCGGCGCGGGCGCCGTGGAAGCGCGGAAAGTAGGCGAAAGTCGGCCCAAGGTCAAGCGGCAAGCCATTTTGACTTGGCCGGCGCGGGCGGATAGAATTCGCCCCTTCTCCGTCATGCGTAGCCGACACCAGGACCTCCCGCTGCCCGATCTCCGATTCCGCGCGCCGCTCGCCGGGGCGCGATCCGATGGTACCCACGCCGCGGCTTCCCCCGGGGGGGAGCTCCGCGCCGGCGCGCAACCGGGGGAGGGCCGGTGGCCGTCTCGCTGATCGCGCCGACCGCTCCGGCGCCCCCCACGGCCGCCCTCGGCGCCGGGCCGGGGTTCGTGGTCCAGCTCGAGACCTTCGCGGGCCCGCTCGATCTGCTGCTCCACCTCATCCGCGAGGAGCAGATCGACATCTCGGACATCCCGATCGCGCGGATCGCGGACCAATTCCTCCAGGTGATCCACGACCTGGGGCTGAACCAGGCGGCCGACTACCTCGACATGGCGGGGCGTCTGCTGCGGATCAAGGCGCAGATGCTGCTGCCCCGCCGCGCCGACGAGGAGGGGTGGGAGGATCCGCGGCACGAGCTGGTTCGCCGGCTGCTCGAGTACCAGCAGATCCGGGAGATCGCCGACTGGATGGAGCGGATGGCCGAGCGGCAGGCCGATCACCACGCTCGGGGGTATCTACCTCCACCGCCGGAGCTTCCGCCGCCCCCGCTCACCCTGGATCTCCTGGAGCTGCTGCAGGCGGTGGAGCGGGTGATCGCGGGGATCCCGCCGTCGGTGCTCCACCAGGTGGTGCCCCGGCCGCTCGACGTGGAGGGGGCCACCCGCCGGATCGAGGGGCTGCTTGCCGAGCGGGAATCGTTCGGCTGGCTGGAGGCGCTCGGTCCCCGGCCCACGATCGTCGAGGTGCTCTCGACGCTCCTGGCGCTGCTCGAGCTGGCGCGCCGGGGCGTGCTCCGACTCTTCCAACCGGCGTCGTTCGCGCCGATGGTGATCACGCGTGACACCGCTCGCCCAGCTGATTGAAGCCGCGCTGTTCTCCGCCTCCCGGCCCCTCACGGTGGAGGAGCTCCAGGTGCTCGACCCGGACGCCACCCTGGCCGACGTGCGGGCGGCGCTGGCGCAGCTGCGCGATCATTACGACTTCGACGGCCACGGGGTGGAGCTCAAGGAGCTGGCCGGCGGCTACCAGGTCCTGACCCGGCCGGCGTTCGCGGCGGCGATCGAGCGGGCGCAGATCGCGGTGCGGACCCCGAAGCTCACCGCAGCGGCGCTGGAGACGCTGGCGGTGATCGCCTATCGCCAGCCGGTCGGGCGGGCCGAGATCGAGGAGATCCGGGGCGTCTCGGCGGGCGGGGTGCTCCGCTCGCTCCAGGAGCGGGGGCTGATCGAGGTCGTGGGGCGGTCGGAGGCGCTGGGCCGTCCGCTGCTTTACGGCACCACGTCGAAGTTCCTCGAGCTGCTGGGCCTGGGCGACCTGGCGGAGCTGCCGCGGGCGGAGGAGCTCAGCGTGGCGCTCCAGCCGCCGCGCCCCGCCGCTCCGGAGACCGCCGACGCGGCGGCGTACGTCCCCGCGGAGTCATGAGCCTCATGCGTCTCCAGCGGGCGCTCGCCCGCGCGGGGATCGCCTCGCGGCGCGCCGCGGAACGGCTGATCGTCGAGGGCCGGGTGCGGGTGGACGGGAGGGTGGCGGAGCTTGGTGCCAAGGTGGATCCCGCGACCCAGACGATCACGGTGAACGGGCGGGCGGTCCGGGTGGCGGCGCGCCGCTGGATCGCCTTCCACAAGCCGCTGGGGGTGGTGACCACCGCGCGGGACGAGGAGGGGCGGCGCACGGTCTTCGACTACATCGAGGAGCGCGCGGGACTCGCCTACGTCGGCCGGCTCGACGTCAACACCACCGGGCTCCTCCTCCTCACGACCGACGGCGAGGCGGTGCACCGACTCACCCACCCCCGGTACCGGGTGCCGCGGCGCTACACCGCGCTGGTGCACGGCAAGCCGACCGACGAGATCGCGCGGCTGGTCACCCGCCGGGTGCCGGTCGAGGGGCGGCCGGTGGTGCCGCACCAGGTGCGGGTGCGTCCGGGGCGCGAGGGGCGCAGCATCCTCGACGTCACCCTGACCGAGGGGCGGAACCGGATCGTGCGCCGGTGGTGCGAGGCGATGGGGCTCAAGGTCGAGCGGCTGGCCCGGCTCTCCTACGGCCCGGTGCGCCTCGGCGGCCTCCCGGTGGGGGCGTGGCGTCCCCTCACGCCGGAGGAGGTCGAGGCCCTCTACCGGGCCATCAAGCTCGAGCCGGAGGACTGACCGATGCCGCGGCATCCGGCCGTGGCGAATCCCCCCGCCGCCGCGCCGCGTACGGTGCTCGGCGCCCGCCACGCCTGACCCCATCCCCGAGGTGTCCGTGACCGCTCGCTCCGTGCCCGTCGTCCCCTTGCTCGACGCCCCGGTCGCCCAGCGGGTGGTGCGCGAGGTGTCGCGGCGGATCGTCGGCCAGGAGGCGATGATCGAGCGGCTGCTGATCGGGCTCCTTACCGGGGGCCACATCCTGCTCGAGGGGGTGCCGGGCCTCGCCAAGACCCTGGCGGTGCGCACGCTCGCCGAGATCATCCACGCCTCGTTCTCCCGGATCCAGTTCACGCCCGACCTCCTCCCGGCCGACCTCATCGGGACGATGATCTTCGACCAGAAGACGGGCGAGTTCCACGTGAAGCGGGGGCCGATCTTCGCCCAGATCATCCTGGCCGACGAGATCAACCGGGCGCCGGCCAAGGTCCAGGCGGCGCTGCTCGAGGCGATGCAGGAGAAGCAGGTGACGATCGGGGGGACGACCTACCCGCTCGAGGAGCCGTTCCTGGTGCTCGCGACCCAGAACCCGATCGAGCAGGAGGGGACCTACCCGCTGCCCGAAGCGCAGCTCGACCGGTTCATGCTCAAGGTGCGGGTGAGCTATCCGAGCCGGGACGAGGAGAAGGAGGTGCTGCTGCGGATGGGCGGGGGCCGGGAGATCCCGATCGAGCGGCTGCTGGAGCCGTCGGCCATCCTGGGGGCGCGGGCGTCGATCGCGGAGCTCTACCTGGACCAGAAGATCGTCGACTACATCGTCGACCTGGTGCGGGCCACGCGGGACCCGGGGCTCGCGGGCGCGGGCGACCTCAAGCCGCTGATCGCCTTCGGCGCCTCGCCCCGGGCGTCGCTGGCGCTGGCGCAGGCGGCCCGGGCCCATGCCTTCCTCCGGGGCCGGGATTACGTGGCGCCGGAGGACGTCCGGGCCCTCGCCCCCGACGTGCTGCGGCACCGGGTGGTGCTCACCTTCGAGGCCGAGGCGGAGGACCTCGACAGCGACCGGATCATCGCCCGGCTGCTGGAGGCGGTCCCCGCGCCGTGACGCGGCGCGCCGCCTCGCGCGCCGTCCCGCTCCATGCCGGCCGTTTCCCCCGAGCTCCTCAAGCAGGTCAAGCGCCTCGAGCTCCGCACCCGCGGGCTGGTGACGACCCTCTTCGCGGGGGAGTACCGCTCCGTCTTCCGGGGGCAGGGGATGGAGTTCGCCGAGGTGCGCGCCTACCAGCCCGGCGACGACGTGCGGAGCATCGACTGGAACGTCACGGCCCGCCTGGCGAGCCCGTTCATCAAGACCTTCACCGAGGAGCGGGAGCTCACCCTGATGCTGCTGGTCGACCGGTCGGGCTCGACCGAGTTCGGGGAGCCGCGCACCAAGGCGGCGCTGGCCGCGGAGGTGGCCGCGGTGCTGGCGCTCGCGGCCGCGCAGCATAACGACCGGGTGGGGGCGCTCCTGTTCGCCGACGAGGTGGAGCGGGTGATCCCGCCGGCCAAGGGCCGCCGGCACGCGCTCCGGGTGATCCGCGACCTCCTCGCCTTCCAGCCCGCCGGGCGGCGGACCAACCTCGCCGCGAGCCTCACCTACACGGTCGAGCTCTTGCCGCACCGGAGCATCGTGGTGGTGCTGTCCGACTTCCTGGCGCGGGGGTGGGAGCGGGCGCTCCGGCGCCTGGCGGCCCGGCACGAGGTCGTCGCGATCAGCGTCGACGACCCGCGGGAGCGCGAGCTGCCGCCCAGCGGGTGGATCGAGTTGGAGGACGCGGAGACCGGGCGGCGGATCCTGGTGGACGCGGGGAACCGCGCGGTGCGGGCCGAGCTCGCCGCGCGGGCGGGGCGGCGGCGCCGGGAGCTGGCGCGCACGCTGGCCTCGGCGGGGGTCGAGCACCTGCCGCTCGACACCGTCGGCGACTACGCCCTCCAGCTCCGGCGGGCCTTCGCGCGGCGGGCGCGGAGCCGGGCGAGGGCGCGATGACGTCGCTCCCGTTGCTGCTGCTCCTCCAGGCCGCGGCGCCCACGGTGGGCGACACCATCTGGGTGGCTCGCACGGCGCGGGTGCCCGCGGGCCACGAGGCTCGCGCGCCCGACTGGCAGCCGGGCGATCCGCTCCAGCTGCTGGGGCCGGCGCGGGTCGTGCGTCGGGGGAACGCGGTGGAGCTGCGGTTCCCGTTGGTCGCGTGGGCGCCGGGCGAGCACCGGGTCTCGGTGCCGGGGCCGGTGCTCATCGCGCCCGACGGCACGGTCGACTCGCTCCCGGGCGAGAGCCACGCCATCGCCGTGGCCAGCGTGCTCCCTCCCGTGCCCGACTCCGAGCTCGCGCCGCAGCCCGCGGCGACGACCATCCCCCGGACCACCTGGACGCTGGCACCGCTCGGCATCCTGGTCGGGGTGGCGGCGGCGCTCCTGGTGCCGCTCCATCTCCGGTGGCGCCGCCGCGGGCCGCCGCTCCGGATCGAGCCGCCGCCGGCGCCGGGGACCGAGTCGGTGCCGGTGGACCGATGGATCGCGGCGGGAGAGACGC
>DATLZT010000113.1:0-3923 GCA_035573835.1 Gemmatimonadales bacterium | reverse complement strand
ATCGAGGATGGGCGAGAGGATCGCCTCGTGAGGCGGTCCCGGCCGCACCCGGCGCGGGGCGTCGGCCGTCCGACCAAGCGACGGGCCCAGCTCCGGCACTTCGAGCCCGCGCGCCACAGCGGGTCGGCGGATCATGGGCGCCCCCCCTCGAAGCGCGGGGGCGCCGGGCCGGCGGCCTCGGGCTCGGCGAGCACCGCAGCGGTACCGGTCCGGGCCTCGAAGCGCGCCACGAACGCCGTCAGCGCATCCGGCAGGAACTCGTCGCGGGGGATACCGGTGGCGGCGATCGCCGCCTCGATCGCGGCCGGGTCTCCCTCGACCTCGAGCAGCAGGTCCATCCGGGGATATCGCTCGAGTCGCAGCGTGGCGCCGCGGAGCGTGAAGGTCTCGACGTATCGGTCGATGGCGTGCACCGCCCGGTAGCCCAGCGCCTCGAGCAGGGCGGCCGGCGGCGCCTCGCCGCTCACCTCGTACTCCAGCTCGCGGCGGAGCTTGTATCCCCCGGGCGATCGTTCCGTCGGTCCCTTCCAGGCGAGGTAGTGCGTGGCCGGCCCGTGGGCGGGAAGATAGGTCCGCACCCGGAGCACCTCGTCCCGCGCCGCGAGCTCGCCGTCGCGGTCGTACCGGCGGTCCAGCATCCTCCCCTGGAAACCGCGCCCGGCGCCCGCGGCCAGGAGGCGCCGCCGCACCGCATCGGGGTCGGGCACCACGGCCTTGAGCTCGTGCTCGGGTCGGGGCTCCCCCGCGGGCCTGGGCTCCATGGGGACCACGGGCTCAGTCGAGGATCGCCCGCACCACCCGGGTGGTGTCCCCCAGGTCGGTGAAGGCCGCGTGCGCGCCCGCCGCGAGCAGGTCGTCGACCGAGTACGAGCCGGTGGCGACGCCGATGGCGCGGGCCCCGATCCCGCGCCCGCAGGTCACGTCGGCGGGCGTGTCGCCGATGATGACCACCTCGTGCCCCGCGGGCAGTCGGCCGAAATGGGGCTCGGCGCGGCGGGCCGCGACGGCCGGGAGGTCGGGACGGTGGGGGGAGTCGCAGCCGTAGGCGCCGATCACGAACCGGGCGGGGTCGATCCCGGCGGCGCGGAGCTTGAGACGCGCTCCCCGGCACAGGTTGCCGGTGAGGAGCCCGAGCAGCACGCCGGGCTCCGCGTCCAGCTGGTCCAGCAGCTCGCGGATTCCGGGGAGTACGCGGGTCCGGCCCGGGTTGCGCGCGAGCTCGCGCTCGAGGAGCCCCACGTAGTCGCGGCAGAGCGCCCGGACCGTGGCCGGCTCCCGCGGGTCGGGATGGCCGGCGGCCTCGAGCAGCTCGCCCACGATCTGGGGGTCGGTCTTGCCGTCGAAACGGACCCGCTCGAAGGCGGTCACGTCGTCCACCACGCCCGCGAGCGCCCGGGTGATGGCCCGCCGGCCGGCGCCGGCGGTGAGGAGCATGGTGCCGTCGATGTCGAAGAGGACCAGCCGCCTCACCCCTCGATCCTCCGCACCGCCACCAGCCGCCCCCGGAGGAACCCGGCCCGATCGCACTCGGCCCAGGTCTCGGCGGTGAACCCGCCGCAGGCCAGGGTGGAGTGCACTAGGGTGTCGTCCTCGCCCACGAACGCCACGTGGGTGATGCGGTCCCCCCGCTCGCTGAAGAAGAGCAGGTCGCCCGGTCGGGCGGCCTCGCGGGGAATCTCGATCCCCAGCTCCGCCTGCTGGACGGAGTCGCGAGGGAGCGCGATGCCCCGGGCGGCGAAGGTGGTCTGCACCAAGCCGGAGCAGTCGACGCCCCAGGGCGTGACACCGCCCCAGAGGTACGGCGCGCCGTCGAAGTGCTCGAGCGCCCAGCGATCGGGCGTCACCCGCAGCGCCTCGCGGACCACCTCGGCGTAGGGGAGCACCGCCCCGCCGGTCACGACGCCGCGCCGGCCGTCGGGGAGCACGACCCCGCCGTCGTCGAGCTCGACCCGCGCGCCGAGCGGCAGGCGCAGCGTCCGGCCGTCCACGCCGACGGTGGCGCCCTCGCTCCACCCCTGCGCCCGCAGCCGCCACTCGGTGGCCCGGGCAGCGGCGACGGGGAGCAGGTAGCCGTGGTGGACCCAGCCTTCGTATCCGTCGCGGTCCATCCGCACCCGGCGCCACTCGCCTCGCTCGCCGAGGAGCGCCGCGGTGTCGCCGAGGCGGAGCTGGCTCACCTGCTCGGCGCGAGTGGACGGTTCGCTGACCAGCGGCGCCAGGGCCGCGGTGACGATGACGTGGGTGGACAGGGGTGTTCCCGGGTTGGAGCGTGGTTGGCGAAAGTCCCTGCCCAACACTAGCTTGAGGAACCCTTCGACTCAAGCGACCCGCATGTCGACCGGCCCCACGGACGGTGAACGGCCCCTGGTGCTCGTCGCCGATGACGAGGACAGCATCCGCCTCGCCCTCCAGCGGTTCCTGGAGCGGCAGGGCTACCGGATCGCGGTCGCCTGCGACGGGGTGGAAGCGCTGGCCCTGGTGCGCGACGTCCGCCCCGAGGCGCTCGTCTGCGACATCCGCATGCCCGGCATGACCGGGATCGAGTTGGTCCCGCTGGCGCTGGCCGCCGACCCCGACCTCGCGATCGTGATGCTCACGGCGGTGAACGAGCCGGCGATGGCGATCGACTGCCTCAAGCGCGGGGCGGCCGACTACCTCATCAAGCCGGTCGACCTGGACGAGTTGCTCCTGAGCCTCCAGAGCGCGCTCCGGCGGCGCCAGCTCGAGATCGAGCGCCGGGAGCTGGAGCGGTGGCTCGCGCGGGAGGTGTCGCTCCGGACCCAGGAGCTGGAAGCGGAGGGGCGCGAGGGCGAGCGACTGGCGGTGGCCGCGCTCGTCGCGTTGGTGGACGCGGTCGAGGCCGGCTCCCCCGACTGGGACGGCTTCTCGCGCGAGGTGGGTGCCCTGGCCGGGACGCTGGCGCGGCGGCTCGGGCGGGGCGAGGAGGCGGCCCGGGAGCTCGAGATCGCGGGCCGGCTGCATCGGGCCGAGGAGGTCGTGCGGGGGATCGAGGGGTTCGGCGCCCTGGTGGGGGAGGGGCCGCCGCCGCTCGCCCGGTTGCGCCACGTGCCCGATCTCGGCCGACTGCTCCGGGACGATCCCCTGCTCCAGGCGGCGCGGCGCTACGTCACGCTGCGCCGCGCGGGCCACGCCGACCCGCTCGGCCTGCTCCTGCTGGAGGGGGCGAGCCCGGAGATCGCCGCCGCGCTGGGCGCCGGGTGGGCCCCCGCCGCCCCGGGCGGTAGCGCCACCCGGCGCCTACCCGCGTGAGTCCCCGTCCGCGGCGCGCTGGTTCGCCTTCGCCTGGCACTCCGCGCAGCGGGTCACCCCCCGGAACGAGCAGATCAGGCAGATGAACGTCCCGCAGTCGGCGCAGGGATAGCCCTCCGACGCCCGTTCCTCCCGTCCGCAGGCCCGACACCGCATCGCGTCCAGCTCGTGGGTCTTCATCGCCGGTCCTCAGAGGGGGATGGCGTAGCGCTTGATCTTGTTGATCAGCGTGGCGCGGGAGATCCCCAGCTCCTGGGCGGCGCGGGTGCGGTTGCCGCCGTGGTGCCGCAGGGTGCGCTCGATGTGCTGGCGCTCGAGGTCGTCCAGGGTGAGTGGCGTGTGCCGCCGGTCGCCCAGGCCGGCCCGGGCGCGGAGCTCGGCCGGGAGATGCTCGACCCCGAGGGCCGGCTGTCCCCGCGAGAGGATCAACGCCCGCTCCAGCACGTTGCGCATCTCGCGGATGTTGCCGGGCCACGGGTGGGAGAGCAGCCGTTCCAGCGCCTCGGGCGAGATCGTGGTCGGGCTGCCGGGCAGGTCGCAGCGGAGGTCCTCCATGATCCGGGTGATGAGCGAGAGTCGGTCCTCCCGGGTCCGCTCGCGGAGCGGCGGGAGCTGGAGGGGCATCACGCTCAGCCGGTAGTAGAGGTCCTCGC
>DATLZT010000112.1:0-9972 GCA_035573835.1 Gemmatimonadales bacterium | reverse complement strand
AGACCCCGCCGCGGTGGAGGGGTTGATCGCGCTGGCCCAGGCGCTCAACGGACCGACCCGCTGCGCCCTGATCACCCTGCGTGGCGGCGGCAACCGATCGGGGGCCGACGTCGCGCTCACCATGCAGACAGGGTTCCCCTTCGCCGTCGACCTGAATCGGGGCTACCCGCGGTACCGGCCCGAGGAGAGCGCGGCCGCGCTGCTCGCCAGCCGACGGATCGACCGCGTGCTGGTGGTGGGCGATCCCCGGCGGGTGCCGACGCCCGTGGCCGAGCGACTCGGCGCCGTGCCGACCGCGGTGGTGGGGCCGTTCGCCAGCGACGCGCCCTTCCCGACCGCGCTCGCCGTCGACACCGCGGTGGCCGGCATCCACGAGGGTGGCATCGCCTACCGGATGGACGACGTGCCCCTGCCGCTCCGGCCCGCACTGGACGGACCGCCGGCCGCCGTCCAGGTGCTGGAGGCGCTCGCCGCGCGGCTCGCGGCCCGCCGCGGCGCGGAGGTGGCATGAGCGGACCGAGCCGGCTCCGGATCGTGGGCGGCGCGGTGCACGACCCGGCCAACGGCGTGGACGGGGAGGTCCGCGACGTCTGCATCGAGGACGGTCGGATCGTCGCGACGCTCCCCGACGACGCGCCGCGGCTCGACGTCAGCGGGATGGTCGTCATGCCCGGCGGGGTGGACATCCACTCCCACGTGGCCAGCGCCGCCTGCAACCACGGCCGCCGGTTCCTCCCCGAGGAGCGCGCCGCCGACGTCGCCCCCGCGCCCGCGCTCGCGGCGGGGGAGCCGCCGGGCCGCTCGGGCACCGGCGGCACCCTCCCGAGCACCTTCACCACCGGGTATCGCTACGCCGGGCTCGGCTACACCACGGTGTTCGACGCGGCGGTGGCCCCGCTCATGGCGCGGCACAGCCACGCCGAGCTCGACGAGACGCCGATCGTCGACGGCGGGTTCTACGCCCTGCTCGGGAACGACGAGTTCCTGCTGCGGCGCATCGCCGCGGGGGAGCGGGGGTTGGCCCGGGACTACGTGGCGTGGCTCCTGGGCGCCGTGGGGGCGTACGCCGTCAAGATCGTCAACCCGGGAGGCGTCGAGGCCTGGCGGTCGGGGCAGCGGAACGTGCGGAGCGTCGACGATCCCGTGGGCGCGACCGGCGTGACGCCCCGGGCGATCCTCGAGACGCTGACGGACGCGGCCAACGAGCTCCGCCTCCCCCATCCGGTCCACATCCACTGCAACAACCTGGGCCTCCCGGGCAACGTCGCGACCACGCTCGAGAGCATGCGGGCGCTGGCCGGGCGGCGGGCCCATTTCACCCACCTCCAGTTCCACAGCTACGGGGGCGAGGTGGGGAAGAGCTGGAAGTCGGCCGCGGCCGAGGTGATCGAGTACGTGAACGCCCATCCGGAGGTGACGGTGGACGTGGGCCAGGTCATGTTCGGCCCGGCGACGACCCTCACCGCCGACGGGCCGGTCGAGTACTTGCTGCACCGGAGCAGCGGGCGGAAGTGGATCAACCTCGACATCGAGCTGGAGACGGGCTGCGGGATCGTGCCCTACCGCTACAAGGAGCGGGTGGCGATCTCGGCGCTCCAGTGGGCGGTGGGCCTCGAGCTCTTCCTGCTGGCCGAGGATCCGTGGCGGGTGGTGCTGTCGACCGACCACCCCAACGGGGGGTCGTTCCTGTCGTATCCCGAGCTGATCCGGCTGCTGATGGACCGGAGCTACCGGGACGAGCAGCTCAAGCGGGTGAGCCAACCGCTGCTGGCCGGGAGCCGGCTCCTCGACGGGATCGCGCGGGAGTACACGCTGAACGAGATCGCCATCATCACCCGGGCCGGCCCGGCGCGGATCCTCGGACTCGAGACCAAGGGCCACCTGGGGGTGGGCGCCGACGCCGACGTCACGATCTACGCCCGTGACCCCGATCCGGCGCGGATGTTCGCGACCCCGCGCTACGTGCTCAAGGGCGGCGTGCTGGTGGTGGAGGAGGGCCAGCTCCGACGGGCGCCGGCCGGCCGCCGGCTGTACGTCCGTCCCGCCCACGACGGGGCGGTGGTCCCGTATCTCCGGCGGCACTTCGAGCGGCACGCCACGGTGGCGTTCGAGAACTACCCGGTGACCGGGCTCCGCGACGCGCCGGTGCCGATCGGGGAGTGAGCGCAGCATGCGGATCCGGGGCACGCTGATCGAGGACACTTTCGCCGAGGCGTTCACCATGCGGGTGGCCCGGGTGGTGATCACCGCCCGCTCCCCCCGCTGGGCCCGGGAGGCCGCGCTCAAGATGACCGGCTTCGCCACGTCGGTGATCGGCTGCAAGTGCGAGGCCGGGATCGAGCGCGAGCTCGCGCCGGACGAGACGCCCGACGGCCGCCCGGGCGTGGCCGTGCTCTTCATGACCATGTCGAAGGACGACCTGGCCAAGCGACTGATCGAGCGGGTCGGCCAGACGGTGCTCACCTGCCCCACCACCGCCTGCTTCGACGGACTGCCCGGCGCCCCCGACCGGGTCGGGGTGGGGAGCGCGCTCCGCTACTTCGGCGACGGCTTCCAGGCCAGCAAGGTGATCGGCGGGGAGCGGTTCTGGCGGATCCCGGTGATGGAGGGGGAGTTCCTGGTCCAGGAGCGGTTCGGGATGCTGGAGGGGATCGGCGGGGGCAACTTCCTGATCCTGGCCGAGAGCGCCGACGCGGCGCTGGAAGCGGCGGAGGCCGCCGTCGAGGCGATCGACCCGCTGCCGGAGGTGATCCTCCCCTTCCCCGGCGGCGTGGTGCGGAGCGGGAGCAAGGTGGGCTCCCGGCGGTCCACGCGCCTGATCGCCTCGACCAACGACGCCTACTGCCCCACGCTGCGGGGCCTGACCGAGACGGCGCTTCCCGAGGGGGTGAACTCGGTGCTGGAGATCGTCCTCAACGGCACCGGGCCGGAGGCGATCGCGCGGGCGATGCGGGCGGGGATCGAGGCTGCCTGCCGGCCGGGGGTGGTCGCGATCGGCGCGGGGAACTACGGCGGGAAGCTGGGTCCCCATCACTTCCACCTCCGGCGCCTCATGGCCGGTGCGGGGGGTGCCGCGTGAGCGGTGCCATCACGCTCACGCTCCGCGGCGCGCTCGACGGGCCGCTCGAGCTCCCCGGACTCGCGGCGGCGGAGCCCGCCGCGCTGGGCGAGCGGGAGCTGGCGCGGCTGGAGGCGTGGCACGGCGGCCGGCGGACGGTGCTGGGCGAGTTCTTCGAGGTGACGGGGGGGCGCGCCGAGCGGCTGGTGGTGCGGGGCGACCTCCGGCTGGTCGAGGGACTCGGCGCCGGGCTCGCGGGCGGGGAGCTGATCGTCGAGGGCGACGCCGGACCGCTGGTCGGCGCCCGCATGACCGGAGGGCGCATCGAGGTCCGCGGCGACGCGGGGCACGGCGTGGGACTCGGCATGGCGGGAGGGACGATCGTGGTCCGCGGCAACGCCGGCGACCGGGTCGGCTCGGCTGTGGCGGGAGGCTCGCGCGGAATGACCGGGGGCGAGATCGTCATCCATGGCGACGCCGGGGCCGAATGCGGCGCGCTCATGCGGCGGGGAGTGGTCGCGGTGCGCGGGACGGTGGGGCCGTACGCCGGGCGCACCATGATCGCGGGGACGGTCCTCGCCCTTGGCCGCTTCGGCCCGCACCCGGGGCGCTGGTCGAAGCGAGGCTCGCTGGTGGCGCTGGGCGGGATCGAGCCGCCGGCGACCTATCGTTATGCGTGCACGTACCGCCCGCCGCACCTGGCGGTCCTGCTCCGGCGGCTGCGCGGGCGGTACGGGCTGCCGATCCTCGACGAACACCTCACCGGCCGATATCACCGCCATTGCGGCGACATGGCCGAGCTGGGCAAGGGGGAGATCCTCGCATGGATGGCGCCATGACCGCGCTCGGGCTGAACGAGCGCGCGGCCCTGCTGGCCGACCGGATGGCGGCGCGGGCGCCGGAGCTCCGGATCGCCGTCCGGACGCTCGCGAACGGGGCCCGGGTGATCGACGCCGGGGTCGCCGTGCCCGGCGGGCTCGAGGCGGGACTCGCCCTGGCGGAGCTCTGCCTGGGCGGGCTCGGCGGCGTCCGCTACACCACCATGGTGATCGGGGGCGAGAACTGGCCCGCGGTCACGGTCTGGACCGACTTCCCCGCCGTGGCCTGCCTGGCTTCGCAGTACGCCGGGTGGACCATCAGCGTGGGCAAGTACTTCGCCATGGGCTCCGGCCCGCTCCGGGCCCAGGCCCGGGTGGAAGACGAGCTGTTCCGGCGCCTGGGCTATGCCGAGGAGGCCACCCGCGGTGTGCTGGTGCTGGAGGGCCGGGTGCCGCCCACCGAGGAGGTGGCCGAGTGGGTGGCCGGCAAGGCGCGGCTGGATCCGGGCCGGATCACCTTCGCCATCGCCCCCACCGCCAGCCTGGCGGGCGGGACACAGGTCTCGGCCCGGATCCTCGAGGTCGGCCTCCACAAGATGGACGCGCTGGGGTTCGACGTCCGCCGGATCCTGAGCGGGTTCGGCACCGCCCCGATCCCGCCGGTGGCGAAGAACGACCTTCGGGGCATCGGCCGCACCAACGACTGCATTCTCTACGGCGGGCAGGCGCACTACACCGTGGACGCGAGTGACGAGGAGTTGGCCGGGCTCGCGCCGCGGATACCGGCCTCGAGCTCGGGGGACTACGGCACGCCCTTCTACGACATCTTCGAGCGCTACGAGCGGGATTTCTACAGGATCGACCCGCTGCTGTTCAGCCCGGCCGAGATCTGGCTGACCAGCACCCGCAGCGGGCGGACCTTCCACGCCGGTCGGTTGAACCCCGCGGTGCTGCGCGCGTCGCTCCGCGGCGAGGGCGCCGGGGCGTGACCGGGCGGATCGTGATCCTCGCCGCCCGGGAGGGGTGGCACACCGCCGAGCTGGTCCGCGCCATCCTCGCCCGGGGTCACGACGCCGCCGTGGCACCCTACGAGGGACTGGTGGCCTCGCTGGGCCGGACCAGCGGACTCCGGAGCGGCCCGCACGAGCTCGACGGGGCCCGTGCCGTGCTCGCCCGGATCATCCCCAACGGATCGCTGGAGCAGATCATCTTCCGGGTCGACGCGCTGCATCGCCTGGCGGACCGGGGCGTGACGGTGATGAATCCGCCCCGGGCCATCGAGCGCACGGTGGACAAGTTCTACACCTCGGCGCTCCTCGAGCAGGCGGGCCTGCCCACCCCGGAGACGATCGTCTGCGAGCGGCCGGAGGAGGCGATGGCGGCGTTCCGGAGGCTGGGCGACGCGATCGTCAAGCCGCTCTTCGGCTCGATGGGCTTGGGCATGGTGCGGGTGACCGACGAGGAGACCGCCTGGCGGGTGTTCCGCGCGGTGGAGCTGGTCCGGGGGGTCTTCTACCTCCAGCGGACGATCCCCCATGACGGCCGGGACATCCGCGCCTTCGTGGTCGGGGACCGGGTGGTGGGCGCGATCGAGCGCCGGGCCAACGGCTGGAAGACGAACGTCTCGCGCGGCGGCACCGCCCGGCCGGTGACCCTCCCGCCGGCGTGGGAGGCGATGGCGCTTTGCGCCGCCCGGGCGGTCGGGGCGGAGTACGCCGGGGTGGACCTGCTGCCGGGGCCGGACGGGCGGGTCTACGTGCTCGAGGTGAACGGGATCCCGGGGTGGCGCGGGCTCCAGCAAGCGACCGGCATCGACGTGGCCGGGGCGATCGTGGACCATCTCCTGGGGCGACTCGAGCGCCGATGACTTGCCGGAGCCCCGACCGGGTCGCGACGATGGCCCAGCTCGCCGCCCTGCTCGAGGCGAGCGCCCCCAAGCCCGGCAACGTGTCGCCGGGCCGCCGTTTCCACGACACCAGCTACGAGGATTTCCTCGCCAGCGCCGCCGCGATCGGCCCGGCGCTGCGGCTGGCCGGCGAGCGGCCCTTGGGTGCCACGATCCTGGCGGCCGTGGAGGCCACGATCGGGCTCACCGGGGTCAACACCAATCTCGGCATCGTGTTGCTCCTGGCGCCGCTCGCCCGGGCGGCGCTGCTCCGCCCCGGGGCGACGGCGCTCCGGGAGTCGCTGCGCCGGGTGCTGGCGGAGACGACCGTCGAGGATGCGGAGGCGACCTACGCCGCCATCCGGCTCGCCCGGCCGGGCGGGCTCGGGCGCGCGGCACGGGAAGACGTGGCTGCCGCCCCGACCATCCCGCTCCGGGAGACGATGCGGCTCGCGGCCGACCGCGACACCGTGGCGCGCGAGTACGTGACCGACTTCGCTGTTACATTCGAGGTCGGCTGGCCGGCGGCGATCGCGGCCCGGCGGGCGGGGCTGTCCTGGCCCGAGGCCACGGTCGAGACGTTCCTCGCGATCCTGGCCGCCGTGCCCGACACCCTGGTGGCCCGGAAGCTCGGCCGGGCGGCGGCCGAGGCGATCGCCCGCCGGGCGGCGGAGATCGCGGCGCTGGGCGGGGTGCGGAGCGAGGCCGGCCGGCGCGAGCTCGCCCGCTTCGACGAGGAGCTGCGCGACCCGCGGAACACCCGGAATCCGGGCACCACGGCCGATCTCACGGCGGCGGCGCTCTTCGTCGCGCTGCTGGAGGTCGGCTGGGACCCGGCACGACGAGGCGGTTATGCAAGGTGAATTCAAGGTCTCGGTGAGCAAGGACTACCTGGTCTTCGCGTCGGCGCACTTCATCACGTTCCGTGGCCATCAGTGCGAGTCGCTCCATGGCCACAACTACCGGGTCGGTGTCACGGTCGAGGGGGCGGTCGATCCGGAGTGCGCCTTCGTGGTGGACTTCGCGATCCTCAAGCACGTGGTGAAGCGGCTGATCGACCCGATCGACCACAAGGTGCTGCTGCCCACCGAGAACCCGAAGCTCCGGTACGAGGAGCGGGACGGCAAGCTCCACGTTCATTACTTCGACCAGCTCCAGTACGTGTTCCCCCGCGGCGACTGCGCCCTCCTCCCGATCAGCAACACCACGGCCGAGATGATCGCGCAGTACCTGGCCCGGCGGGTGCGCGCGGAGCTCGAGCAGGCGGGGGCGGACCGGGTGACCGGCGTGGAGGTGGAGGTGGAGGAGAGCTTCGGGCAGGCGGCCACCTACCGCGAGGCGGCGGCGGTGCTCCGCTAGCGGAGCGCCAGGAGGTCGGCGCGCCCGAGCCTGCCCGAGTGGAGGGCGGTGGCCACCAGGGCACCCTCGCACCCGAGTCGCGCCAGCTGCTGGAGCTCCTCCCGGCCCCGGATGCCGCCTCCCGCCAGGAGCGACACCCCGGGGTGCCGCGCCCGGACCGCGGCGACGAGTTCCAGATCGACCCCGCACTCGAGTCCGACCCGTTCCAGGTCGAGCACCAGCAGGGCACGGGCTCCGGCCGCGACCGCCAGCTCGACCACCGAGAGCGCCGACCGACCGGCGGCCGCGGTGCCGAGGGGCGTACCCCGACGGAGGTCGAGACCGAAGACGACGCGCTCCGCCCCCACCGCCGCGACGATCGCCCCGAGCGCCTGGAACGACGGGAGCGTCTCGAGTCCCACCACCACCCCGGCCGCGCCGTCGGCCACGATCGCCCGGGCGCGCTCCGGATCCGAGATCCCGGCGTCGACCAGGAGCCCGGCGCCGAACCCCTCGCCCGAGGCGAGCCGCCGGAGGAGGGTGCGTTGGGGCTCCCGTCCCTGGATGGCATCGAGGTCGGCGACGTAGCAGCGCGAGGCGCCGAGCCGCTCGCGGAAGGCGCGGGCGAGGCCGAGCGCGTCGCCCGGGGCGTCGGGGAGGAGCGCCGACCGCACCGGGGCATACTGGCGGCGGCGCCCGCCGCGGGCGTGGACCGCGACCCCTGCCGCGATGTCGAGGACCGGGACGAGATGCATGCGTCGCCTACGCGCTCCACGATGGGCTGGGACATCGGGGGCGTCAACACCAAGGTTGCACGGGTGGTCGGGGGCGGCGCTGCCGTGATCGCCACCGCCGCCCGGGCATTCGAGCTCCAGCGGGCGCCGGACCGGCTGGTCGGGGTGCTGCGCGAGCTGGCGGCCGAGGTGGGCGCCGGCCCCGGCGAGGTGCACGGCGTCACGATGACGGCCGAGCTCTCCCAGCTCTTCCGCTCGAAGGGGGAGGGGGTCGCCTTCGTGCTCGATGCGTTGCGCGCCGCCTTCCCCGACGCGACGCTCCGTGTGTACTCCACCGCCGGCGAGTGGCTCGAGCCCGGGGCCGCCCTGGCGCGGCCCCTCGCGGTGGCGGCCGCGAACTGGAGCGCCACCGCCCGGTTGGTGGCTCGCGACCATCCCGACGCCATCCTGATCGACATCGGCACCACCACTACCGACATCATCCCCATCGTGGGCGGCGTGGTGGCCGCGCTGGGCGCCACCGACCTCGACCGGCTCCGCCACGGCGAGCTGGTCTATACCGGCGCGGTGCGCACCCCGGTGGAGTCGCTCGCCCAGGCGCTCCCGTGGCCGGACGGCACCGCGATCGGTCTCGCGGCCGAGTGGTTCGCCACCGCGGGCGACGTTCACCTCTGGCGCGGCGAGCTCCCTCCCGAAGTCTACGCCGTCCCCACCGCCGACGGCCGGCCCGCCACCCGGGAGCACGCGGCCGAGCGGCTGGCGCGGGCGGTCTGTGCCGATCGATCGATGCTCGACGATGCGGCGATCGACCGGCTGGCGGCGGCGCTGGCGGAGGCGCAGGAGCGCCGGGTTGCCCAGGCGGTGGGACGGGTCCGCCGACGCCATCCGGGGCTCGGCACGGCGGTGGTGGCCGGCGTCGGTGACTTCATCGCCGAGCGGGCGGCGCGGCGGGTCGGGCTCACCGTCGTGCGAATGCGGGAGATGCTCGGTTCCCGGGCCTCGAGCATCGCGCCGGCGGTGGCGGTGGCGTGCCTGCTCCATGCCTCGGGCGACGCATGAGCCTCGTGGCGATCAAGGTGGGTGGCGGGCTCGCCGCGGTCCCCGGCGCGTTGGCCCGGGTGGGCCGCGGGATCGCCCGCGCGGCGGTGGCGCGGGCGGTGGTGGTGATCCCGGGCGGCGGCCCCTTCGCCGACGCGGTACGCGAGTTCGACCGCGTCGAGGGACTGTCCCCCGGCGCCAGCCATTGGATGGCGGTGCTCGCGATGGACCAGTTCGCCCACGCGCTGGCGGACCGGATCCCCGGCGCGGTGCTCACCGACGAGCCGGGCGAGATCGGCTCCCTCGCGGGGCGCGGGAGCGCGGTGGTCCTGGCGCCGGCGCGGTGGCTCCGCGCGGCCGACGTCCTGCCCCACGAGTGGGGCGTGACGAGCGACAGCCTCGCCGCGTGGATCGCGGGGGCGCTCGACGCCGAGCGCCTGGTGCTGGTCAAGCCGGTCGGCGGGGCGGCCGAGGAGCTGGTCGACCCCTACTTCGGCCGGACGCTCCCCGCGGGGCTCGCCTGGGCCTGTCTCGGTTGGGAGGAGATCGACCGGTTGGAGGAGGTGCTCAGAACTGCGGGATGAGCGGGGTCGGGGCCGCGTGGACCGGCCCGGGCCCGGTCGCGAGCCGGAGCCGCTCGGCCAGCCGCCGGACCCGCGCTTCGCTCACCCGGCCGGCCCGTCCTCCCTCGCAGGCCGCGCCCCGGACGCCGACGATGTCGACGCCCAGTGCCGCGGCGCGGTCGAGGTCCCGCTCGTCGAGGCTCCCCGCCAGGGCCACGAACAGCCCGGCCCAGTGCGCTTCCTTCACCAGGGCGGCGATGCGGGAGGGGGAGCAGAGATCGAAGATCGAGCCGCGGTCCTTGAGTGCGGTGTCGAGGAGGATGCCGGCGGCGCGGGCGCGGACCGCGATGGTGGGCGCCGTCTCGAGCGGCGGGCTGCCGGCCCGCCGGGCGTCGGCGTAGGCCACGGCGACGATGGCGAGCCCCGGGTCGGTCCGTTCGGCCGCGTCCACCGCGGCGGCGAGGATCGATTCCGCCCGGCGGGGGTCGGCCACGCCGCGGAAGCCCAACTTGGCGAAGGCGCCCGGCCGGCCCCGGAG
>DATLZT010000111.1:0-16503 GCA_035573835.1 Gemmatimonadales bacterium | reverse complement strand
CCGAAGCTCGGGCTCCCGGGCGGCCGCCTCCTGGTGGAACTGCTGCCGCTCGCCGAGCCCACCGCGGCCGGGCAGGAGTCGGTGGTCTTCAACGTCCGGCTCAACCTGGGACTCGAGCCCAAGCCGCTGGCGAAGGTGGCCTCGGGGGGCGAGCTCTCGCGGCTCATGCTGGCCCTCAAGGTGGTCTTGGCCAAGCACGACGCCATCCCCACGCTCATCTTCGACGAGGTGGATCAGGGCATCGGCGGCGAGGTCGGCACCCAGGTGGCCGAGGCGCTGGCGCAGGTGGCGGAGCGGCGCCAGGTGCTGGTCATCACCCACCTGCCGCAGATCGCGGCCCGCGCCGACCGGCACCTCGCGGTGTCGAAGGAGGCGCGGGGCGGGATCGCCACCAGCGATGTCCAGGTGATCCACGGCGAGGACCGCGTGGTCGAGATCGCCCGGATGCTGGGCGACCCCGACGGCCGGGAGGCCCGGCGGCACGCCGAGGCGCTCCTCCGCCAGGGCGGGGCGGCCCGCCGGTAGCCGGACCCGGCGGGTCGGGTCAGCGGAAGAGTCGGTGGTAGATGCGAAGCTCGGCGCGGGTACCGCGGAAGAGCGGGGTGCGCTCCCCGGTGCCATGGACCGTCGTCTCGTAGGTCCAGCGCGCCTCGATCGGGAGGCCCCGGCCGTTCGGCGCCAGCCGCCCCGGGCTGGTGTAGCTCACCCCGCCGCCCACGACCATCGTCCCCGCCTCGGTGCCCACCTCCATCTCCGCGGCGCTCACCCCCGGGATCGAGTCGGCCGCGGTGGCATAGGTGTATCGGTCCGTCCCCTTCCGCCAGTACGAGCCGGCCAGGTGGAGCCCCAGGCCCGGCGCGATCCGCAGGTACGGCTGGAGCCCGATCGCGATCACGTCCCCGGGGTCGCGCCGCAGGTTGGTGAGTCGGGCGGCCGGGGTGAACGGCTGGTCGGGCCGGCCCACCCGCCGGAGCCGGGTGGAGGCGAACTGCCGGGTGAAGCCGGCGCTGAGCCTGGCGCCCCAGCGCCCCGCGGCGACGTCGGTGACGAGCCGGAGGCCCACGTCGAGCTGCCGCTCGCCGCTCCCCAGGTCGAAGAAGTGGTCGGGCAGGTCGAGATAGCCGGTCGGGAGCCGCACCCGGGCCTCCAGCACCGACCGGATGCCGCGCCGCCGGCCGGTCGGGTCCCAGCGGTCGAGCCAGGTGTACGAGGCGCCGACGTCGGTGTCGCCGGCGAGGAAGATCGTCCGCGCCTCGAGCGGCCGGCCGCCGATCGGCCCCGACGGCGCCGTGAGGAAGCGCTCCAGCTCGTCGCGCGTGAGCGGTGCCGAGGGGAGCGGCGCGCCGGCCGTGAAGTTGGGGACGCCGAGGGGGCCGCCCAGCGTCGCTTGCAGCGCGGCGAGCCCGGCCGCGAGCTGGATACCTTCCTCGCTCCCTTGGGTAGGAAGGAAGGGCGACGCCGTCGCCGGCTCCTGGACGATCGCGCGGAGGCCGTCGCGCAACGCCGTTCCGCTGGCCAGCGTGTGCTGCGCCAGCGCCCGGAGCGACGGATCGGCGTCGTAATCGCCGGCCGCGAGCTTGGCGCCGAGTGTGGCGAGCGCCGCGTCGAACTGCTCGAAGAACTGCGCCGCCTGGTCCCGGCCGGCGGCGGTGCCGAGCGCCGGGTCGGCCGGGTTGAGACCGGCGTTGGCGCCGGCGGGATCGAGTCCCAGCGCCAGCTCGGCGCGGGCCCGCACGATCGGCACCGAGCCGAAGATCGTGAGCCGCGAGGTGAGGCCGTAGGCGAGCCCGACCTCGATGCTGCTCACGGTGGCGTGGCCGTTGGCGGTGGCCCGGCCGAGATCGAGCCGGTACTCCGGGCGCCCGAGCACCTGGGCGATCCGCGCCTCCGCCGCGCGGAGCGACGCGATGCGGTCGCTGCCGAGCGCAGGACTCGCGAAGTCGGCGCCGTAGTCCTCGGTGCTCCCGTCGCGGAAGCGGCGGGACGCGTCGTCGAAGGAGACGCGGAGGTCGAGGCGCACCAGGCCCCGCGGGACCCCGATGGGAGCGAGCTGCGCGGCGAGATCGGGCGCGGGGACGACCAGCCAGGCGAGCACGCACGGCAACCAACGACGCAGCCGCAAACCCCCTCCCGGACTCGGATGACGTGACCACATCGGCTTCCGCCCGCGCGGCCGTATCGCTCTTCCTGGATACCTTCGGGGGGCCCCCGCTCGCGGGGGCCTCGGCGCCGGGCCGCGTGAATCTCATCGGGGAGCACACCGATTACAACGGTGGGCCGGTCCTGCCGCTCGCCATCCAGCGCCGCACCGCGGTGGTCGCCGGGCCGTCCCAGACCTGGGAAGCGGTGTCGGCGCTGGATGGGGTCGTAGAGAGGATCGATCCCGACGGGCCGATGCGCAAGGCCTGGACCGACTACCTCGCCGGCATCGTGCGGGTGCTCCGGCGGCTCCGGGCGGCACCCTCCGCGGCCCGCCTCGCCGTGGCGGGCGATGTCCCCATCGGGGCGGGCCTCTCCTCCTCGGCCTCGCTCCTCGTGGCGGCGGCCAAGGCGCTGAGCCTCCTCGCCGGCCGGCGGCTCGGGCCGGGGGACCTCGCCGAGGCGGCCTACGTGGCGGAGCACGACGAAGTCGGCGTGCGCTGCGGCCGGATGGACCAGACCATCGCCGCCCACGCCCGACCGGGCGCGGCCATCCTTTTCGAGACGGCGACGGGGACGATCCGTCAGGTGCCGGTTCCCGGCCGGGTGTGGATCCTGGAGACCGGCGTCTCCCACAAGCTCTCGGGCGGCGCGCTCAACCAGCGCCGGCGGGAGTGCGAGGAGGCGCTCGCGATCCTCCGGGCGCACGGGCTGCGTCTCGAGCACCTCGCCGATCTCGCACCGGAGGACCTGCCGCGCGCCGCCGCGGCGTTGCCGCCCCCGCTGGTGCCCCGGGTACGCCACGTCGTCACCGAAACCGCCCGCACCCGCGCGGCGGCCGATCTCCTCGCCCGGGGCGACCTCGCCGGGCTCGGGCGGCTCCTTCGCGAGGGGCACGAGTCGCTCCGGACCGATTACCAGTCCACCATCCCGGAGGCGGATTTCCTGGCACGGGTCGCGGTGGACAAGGGCGCCTACGGCGCGAGGCTCTCCGGGGCCGGCTGGGGCGGCGCGCTGGTGATGCTGGCCCCGGCGGGGCGGGAGGCCCGGGTGGCGGCGGAGCTGCAGGAGGCGTTCCGGCGCGAGTTCGGGCGGACGCTCACCCTCTGGGCCACCAGGGCGGCGGGTGGGGTGCGCGCGGAGGGGGTGGGCGCCGGCCGCCGGACGGTCGACTTGCGCGGGGAGTAGGGGGCCACGATGTTCCCGCTGACCGCCCGACCGGGCGGTCCGGCGCTCGGGTGGCGAAACCGGTAGACGCGAGGGACTTAAAATCCCTTGGGCGCACGCCCGTGTGGGTTCGAGCCCCACCCCGAGCATTCGCCTCGAGCCCTTCGTGAGCCTCGGCGCCAAGCGTACCATGCGCCGCCCCCCGTCGGGCGGCGCGCGGCAGGGACGATCGCCGGAGCGGCCGGGGAAGGAAGGAGAGCGACCCACCGCAGGACCCGAGCGACCGGAGTTCTCCAACCCAATGGTACCGCTCCGGCCCCCACGCCCGACGGTGGGTCATAGGGGGTGACGATCCACCCGAGCCGGGCAACACAGCGGGCCCGGCGGTCGCTCGAGCGACCGCCGGGCCCGCGCCGTGTCGCGGGTTCCAGAACCTAACGCCGGAACTGGTAGGCCAGTTTCACGAAGAATCCGTCGCTGGTGCGCCGGATATCCGAGAGCCGCGACGAGCTCCCCGACTCCATCGAGCTCCCGTAGCCGACGAATGCCACCGTCCCGGGGCTGGGCTCGAACGAGGCCAGCCAGTCCACCCGAAGCCCGTTCCGCTCCCGCGCTGGCTGGGGCACGCCGCCGATCAGGATCGGCCCGCCGCTACGCGGGTCCGCCAGCGCCGCCTGCCGCTCGGAACGGTGCTCGCCAATCACCCGGAAGAAGAGCGCCCGGGTCGCCTGGTACTCGACCTTGAGCCGGGGGATGATCGTGCGGGCGAACTCGCCACCCCGCTCCCGCGTGATCCGGGACAGGATCGTGCTCGCCTCGATCCGGAGCGCGCCGGTGGGACGGAGGTGGAGCTCCCCGCCGACCCGGAGTTCGCGCCCTTCGCCCGCCTCGGGGAAGATCGCCACCCTGCCGTACCCCACCTCGGCCGAGGCGTTCATCGAGCGGAACGTCGGGGTGGAGACGTCGAGCGACACCGAAAGGCCCGCCACCTCCTCCGGCGGGACGAACGGCTGCGGCGTCCCGCCGAGGTCCACCTCGTATCCGGCGTAATCGCCCGGCAGGAACCGGACGAAGTCCCGCTCGATCCTGGGCTCGATCGTCCAGCCCCCGCGCAGCCTGAAGTCGAGGTTGATCTCCTCGCCCCCCTCGATCGCGCCGTCGCTCCCGAAGGCGTCGTAGCGCCAGATCCGCCGCGGGCCGAAGAAGGTGGTGAAGTTCTCCAGCAGGGCGCCCCGCTGCCCGTACCAGGTGAGGCGGTTCATGACGTGGCCGCTCACGATGCCGGTGCGGTTCACGAAGCCCGAGCGGGTCTCGAACGCGTCGCCCACCCCCTCGATGGCGTAGTTGAACCCCCAGGAGCGGCCGGTCCGGTCGAACTCGAGCTTCCAGATCGGGTCACCCCGGGTGGCGCCGGCCTCGTGGGTCCAGGAGCGACCCAACTGGCCCTCGACGAAGTACAACCTGGCGAAGACGATCCGCGCGTCGGCGGCCAGCACCCGGTTGTAGTCGCCCGAGCCGCTCCGGTCGGTGAAGGTGAGGCCCACGATGGAGTTCCGCCCGAAGTCGCGCCGGACGCGGGTGACGTTGAAGAGCGCATCGTCGGCCCCGGTCTCGTCCAGCGCCGTGAGGTGGGCCACGCCGAGCGCGCCGAACTTCCCCGTCACCTTGCCGCCCACGATCGGGTCGGCGATCTGGCGGGTGTAGACCAGCTGGTTGGGCGTGGCGAAGAGCTCGATCCCTTCCAGGAAGAACGGCCGCTTCTCGGGGAAGAAGAGGGCGAACCGCTCGTTGAGCGTGACCTGGCCGGCGTCGCTCTCCACCTGGCTGAAGTCGGGGTTGAGCGTGGCGTCGAGCGTCAGGTTGGTGAAGCCGAGCCGGAGGTTGAGGCCCGCGCTCGGATCCAGCTCCTCCCGCACGAACCGCCCGCTGCCGGCGCGCCGCCCGTTGGCCGAGGCGGTCGCGAACGGCTGGGCCTCGAGTGCCACGCCCCGCTCGAGGTCGCGGAGGCCGTCGATGCTCCCGGCCTGCCCCAGGAAGCTCGCGCTGGCCCGGCGCACGTCGGTCCAGGTGTCCTCGTACCCGGTCCGCTGCACCTTCCGGACGATGTTGAGGCCCCAACGCTGGGGGCCGTTCCCCTGGTAGCGCAGGCTCTTGAACGGGATCCGGATCTCGACCACGTACCCCTCGGCGGTGAGCCGCCCCTTCGACTGGAAGTAGAAGTCGGGGTTGAAGTCCACGCTGCCGGGGATGAGGCTCCCCGCGTTCTGGGCCCCTTCGCTCCGCACCCCGTCCTGCTGGATGCCCAGCGGGTTCACCGCGAAGAGATAGGCCCGGCGCCGGTCGTTGAAGGTGTCGAGATAGATGGTGATGTGGTCATCGTTGCCGATGTTGTCCCGGTCGGCCCGGGTGGCGCGGATCGACGCCGGATACCGGTCGTGGGCCATCACCCCGAAGTGGATCGCGTCCGGCGCGTACCACACCAGCACCTCGGTCCGCTCCTCCGCCGGGCGCCCGTCCACCGGCTGGAACTGTGAGAACTCGCCCAACCGTATCGCTTGACGCCAGGCCGGTTCCGACAACTCCCCGTCGACCACGATCTCGGCGTCGTCCACCCGCGGGATCGTCACGGTGGGTGCGCCCCGGCCCGAAATGACCGCTGCCGGCGGCTGGCCGTCCGCACCGCTGGCCGCCTGGCCCGCCGTCTGGAGGCCGACGGCGGGCCGCGCGAGGACGAGGACGAGGATCAGGGGCAGCGCGAGCGGCGCACGGAGCATGATGACGAGTGTCGGTGAGTGATGACCCGAGCCGTCGACCGCGGCGGACTCGGCGTCAGGACGGATGCGGGGCACCGGCGGTTTCATCGATTCACGGGTTGCCGACGATCAGGTAGGTGGTGGCGTTCCCTGCCGTGAAGTGGATGGTATGGGGGCCCAGCAGCCGGAGGACGTTCTGGCCCACGGCCGGGTCGCTCGTGGTGACGGTCACCCCGACGACCTCCGTCGTGGCCGGGCTCGACGGGAGACCGCCCGGCACGCTCCAGTGCTCCCAGTCCAGCACGTAGTCGGACTGACTGAAGCTCACCGAGTTGCCCAGGTCACGCGCCAGCTCCGGCGGCCGCATCCCGGCGCCGGCCTCGGCGGGCCAGGCGCGATGCACCGTGTAGTAGCTGTACGCCGCGAGCTTGATGGCGTGATAGTCCGAGACCACCCGGGTGGCCACGGCCTTGGCCCGCAACTGTTGCATCCGGGGGAGCATGAGTCGGGCCAGGATCCCGACCACCGCGAAGACGATCAGGAGCTCGACGAAGGTCACCCCGCGGCGGTTCACGGCGCCTCCCGGACCGGGGTGAGTACCTCGAGGCTGTGGCCCAGCATCCGTTCCGCGGGTATCGACGAGTGATAGGTTTCCCGGGTCCCGTCGCCGGTGGCGGTGAGCTCGTACGTGTGCTCGTCGAGCCGCCGGTACTCGATGCCCGGTCGGGCGCCGCCGAGCTCGGCGGCGGAATGCGGGAGCCGTCCCCTCGCGCGGCGGAACGCCTCGACCCGCTGCGATTCGAGGAAGAGCCCCAGGCGGAGCCCCGCCCGCCGGACCTCGGGCGGTTCCGCCGCGACGGTGGCGGAAGTGAGCCAGGGCGGGTCGGCGAGCCACAGGTAGCCCGCGGCCGTGAGGAGGAGCACGGCGAGCACCGGCCGGAGCCATCGCCGGGGCGCGGCGCGAGTCGCCACCGCCCTCGCCTCCGCCGCCTGACGCTCGACCTCCGCCCGCACCAGCTCCCGGGCGGCCTCGGCGAGCGCGCGGCGGTCGGGCGGGGACGGCGACGGGCCAGCGGTGGATTCCGGCGGCATGCTGGGCATCGCGGATCGCTCCGGAGTTGTGCGGGACGTGCGCTGGAGCATAACGGACGAGCCGTCAGCTCGCCACCACCTCGCCCGCCAGCGCCCGGTTGACCTGGTCCGGGAAGAGCCGGATGTCGATCGGTTTCGTGATGTAGCCGTCGAACCCGGCCGAGAGGGCCCGCTCCCGGTCCCCCGCCATAGCATGGGCGGTCAGCGCCACCACCCGCGTCGCCCGATGCGCCGACTCCCGGATCTCGCGGAGCAGCGTGAAACCGTCCTTGCCCGGGAGCTGGATGTCGAGCAGCACGAGATCCGGCCCATGGGCCGCGAGGGCGTCCAGCAGCCCCTCGCCGCCCGAGAGGGGGATCACCTCGTGCCCCCGGGTGGTGAGGAGCATCCGGAACAGCTTCATGTTGTCGGGGCTGTCCTCGACGATGATCAGCTTCGCCATGCCGACTCCGTTGGCGGTTGAGAAAGGGATCTCGGGCCGCTACAATAGGGCGGCGGTCACGCCCGTGACGGTCTCGCCCCCGGTGTGCGGCCGCCGTGGGGGGCCAGCCTAGTATCGACGGCCGCGCCACCTTCTTTGATGATACCCGAATCACTCACCGTCGTCGGCCTGGGCGCCATCGGCGGCTCGCTCGCCTGGCAGGCGACCCGGGCCGGGATCCGGCGGGTGATCGGCTACTCGCCCCGACCGGCGGAGCGGATCGCCGCGCTCAAGGCGGGCGCCGTGTCCGACGTCGCCGACTCGGCCGCCCGCGCGGTCCGCGGCGCCCGGCTCGTGGTGCTCGCCGCTCCCCCCGCGGCCACCCTGGCACTGATCGACGAGCTGGCCTCGCGCCTCGAGCCCGGCGCCATCCTCACCGATGTCTGCAGCGTCAAGGCCGTGGTGGTGGAGCGGGCCGTCCGCGCCGGGCTGGGGGCGGTCTTCGCCGGGAGCCACCCCCTCGCCGGCACCCACGACTCCGGCTTCCAGGCCGCCCGGCCCGAGCGGCTGCCCGGCGCGGTGGTCTACGTGACGCCGACCGGAGTCCCCGGCGGCGACGTGACCGCCCGGGGCGTCATGGGCTTCTGGCGGGAGGTGCTGCGGGCGGAGCCGGTGCTCATCGACGCCGAGGCGCATGACCGGCAGCTGGCCTGGACCAGCCACCTCCCGCAGGCGATGGCCTACGCGCTCGCCCGGACCCTCGCCGATCGTGAGCTCGGCCCGGTCTCCTTCGGGCCGGGAGCGCGGGATACCACCCGCCTCGCCGCGAGTAGCCCCGAGCTCTGGGTCGACATCCTCCTGCACAACCGGGGCCCGATCCTCGAGGCGCTCGGCGCCGGACAGACCCGCCTGGCTCGGCTCCGGGCGCTGGTGGCGGCGGGGGACGCCGCGGGCCTCCGCGACTACCTCGACGGCGCCGCCGCCTTCCGGCGCGGGCTCGACCGATGATCGTCGGCGGCACCGTTCGCATCCCGGGGGACAAGAGCATCACCCACCGGGCGCTGCTCCTCGCGGCCCTCGCTCCCGGGACGAGCCACCTCGGCGGCGCGCTCACCTCGCTCGACGCCCGCTCGACCGCCCGGGTGCTCCGGCGGCTCGGCGCCGAGGTCTCGCCGCTCCGACCCGAGACCACGGTGCGGATCGCGGGGCGCCGGCGATTCCGCCGGCCCGGGCTCCCGCTGGACTGCGGCAACTCCGGCACCACGGCGCGGCTGCTCCTGGGCCTCCTCGCGGGCCACCGCTTCGCCGCCACCCTCACCGGCGACCGCTCCCTCCGGCGCCGCCCCATGCGGCGGGTGACCGGCCCGCTCCAGATGATGGGCGCGCGGGTGGAGGAGCGGAACGGCGACGGCCTCCCGCTCACGATCCGCGGCGGGCCGCTCCGCCCGCTCCGCCATGCGATGCCGGTCTCGAGCGCCCAGATCAAGAGCGCGCTCCTCCTCGCCGGCGTGGTGGGGGAGGTCCCGGTGGCGCTCCGCGAGCCCCACGGCCGCTCGCGCGATCACACCGAGCGATTCCTCCGCGCCTTCGGCTACCCGGTACGCGAATCCGATGGCTGGATCGAGCTCGAGCCGAGCGGGCGGCTGGAGCCGTTCGAGATGCAGATCCCGGGCGACCCGTCCTCGGCGGCGTTCCTGGTGGGCGCCGCGGTGCTGGCCGAGGCCGGCGAGCTCCGGATCGCCGGGGTGGGGCTCAACCCCACCCGGACCGGCTTCGTCGACGTGCTGCGACGGATGGGGGCGAGCCTCGAGGTAGACGACGAGACGACCCACTTCGGCGAGCCGGTGGGAGACCTGATCGCCCGGCCCGCGGCGCTCCGGTCCACCGAGGTCGGGGCGGGGGAGATCCCCGGGCTCATCGACGAGATCCCCATGCTCGCGGTCCTGGCCAGCCGGGCGGCGGGCGAGACGGTCTTCCGCGAAGTGGGGGAACTCCGGGTGAAGGAGAGCGACCGGCTCGGCCTCATCGCCGCCAACCTCCGGGCGGTCGGCGCCCGGGCCGAGGTGTCGGGCAACGACCTCCACGTGGAAGGGGGCGACGCCCCGCCCCGCGGCGCCGTCCGCACCGAGGGCGACCACCGGATCGCGATGGCCTTCGCCGTGCTCGGCACCCTTCCGGGGGCGCGGATCCGGCTCGACGACCTGGCCTGCGCCGAGGTGAGCTTCCCGGGCTTCCCGGCGACGCTCGCCGCCATCCGGGCCCGGCGGACGTCGGCATGAGCAGCGTGGTGATCGCCATCGACGGCCCGTCGGCCTCGGGCAAGTCGAGCACCGCCCGCGCCGTGGCCCGCGCGCTGGGATTCGCCCACCTCGATTCCGGCGCGCTCTACCGGGGGCTCACCCTGGTGGCGCTGCAGGAGGGGGTAGACCAGCCCCACGCCATCCTCGACGCCGCCGAGCGGCGGGGGCTCATGCTCCAGTACGACGGGGAGGGGTTCGCCGTCTACCTGAACGGCGAGCCGGTCGACGCCGCCATCCGCGCCCCCGAGGTCACGGCCCGGGTCTCGGCGGTCTCGGCGATGCCCGAGATCCGGGAGTGGGTGAACCTCCGGCTCCGTTCGCTGGTCCGGGCCGGCCAGTCGGTGGTAGTGGACGGGCGGGACATCGGCACCGTGGTGTTCCCCGAGGCCGACCTCAAGGTGTTCCTGACCGCCTCGCCCCGAACCCGGGCGGAGCGCCGGCTGGTCCAACGGGGGGAGCGGGCCGACCCGGCCACGATCGAGCGGGAGGCGGCGCTCCTCGCGGCCCGCGACCAGGCCGATTCCTCCCGGCCGGTGGCCCCCCTGCGGATGGCGGACGACGCGGTGCCGGTCGACGGCACCGAGCTGAGCTTCGAGGAGCAGGTGGCGCGGATCGTGGCGCTGGCCCGGAAGCGGCTCGGACGCCTTGCCTAACCCGATAATCCACGTTAATTTAGCAGGCTTCGATTGGACGTCCGCACCGGCACGGGGCCGGTGACGGCGGCCGAACTTCAGCCCGCGACCCGGCTCGGCCACGACCCGGCGCGGCCCATTTCCCGGAGAGGCGGAAACAGCCCCGCATGATCGACCAGTCCACCGATACCGAACAGATCGTCACCCCCACCGGCCTTCGGGTCCGTCCCGACCTCTACGACGAGGAGTACTCCGACGAGGACTACCAGAAGATGCTCTCGATGTACGAGGGCACGATGGCGTCCATCGCCGAGGGCGAGATCGTCAAGTCCAAGGTCCTGCGCGTCACCGAGAACGCGGTGATCCTCGACGTCGGCTTCAAGTCCGAGGGCTCCGTGCCGCTCGACGAGTTCAAGGAGCCGCCGAAGGAGGGGGAGGAGGTCGAGGTCTTCCTGGAGCACCTGGAGGACCAGGAGGGGGCCGTCGTCCTCTCCAAGAAGAAGGCCGACTTCATGCGGGTCTGGGAGAAGATCAAGGTCGCCCACGAGACGGACCAGCCGGTGCAGGGCACCCTGGTCAAGAAGATCAAGGGTGGCGTGGTCGTGAACCTCATGGGCGTCGACGCCTTCCTCCCGGGGAGCCAGATCGCGCTGCGCCGGGTGCCGAACATCGACGAGCTCCTGGGCCAGACCTACGAGTTCAAGATCATCAAGTTGAACAAGCGCCGCCGCAACATCGTGGTGAGCCGCCGGGTCATCCTCGAGAACGAGCGGGCCCACAAGCGCGAGCACCTCATGAAGGAGCTCCAGGTGGGCCAGGTGCGGAAGGGCGTGGTGAAGAACATCACCGACTTCGGCGCCTTCATCGACCTCGGCGGGGTCGACGGCCTGCTCCACATCACCGACATGTCCTACGGCCGGGTCTCCCACCCCTCCGAGATGGTCAAGATCGGGCAGGAGGTGGAGGTCAAGGTCCTCGACATCGACTGGCAGCGGGAGCGCATCAGCCTCGGCATGAAGCAGCTCCAGCCCTACCCCTGGCAGAACGTGGCCGAGCGGTATCCGGTCGGTACCCGGGTGCAGGGCAAGGTCGTCTCGATCACCAACTACGGCGCCTTCGTGGAGCTGGAGCCGGGGATCGAGGGACTGGTCCACATCTCCGAGATGAGCTGGACCCGCAACGTCCGGCACCCGTCCAAGATCGTCTCCATCGGCGAGACGATCGAGGCGGTGGTCCTCAAGGTCGACGAGGCCGAGGAGAAGATCTCCCTCGGCATGAAGCAGACCGAGCAGGATCCCTGGATGGTGCTGCCGCTCAAGTACCCGGTCGGCACCCGGCTCCAGGGCAAGGTCCGCAACCTCACCAGCTTCGGCGCCTTCGTCGAGATCGAGCCGGGCATCGACGGCCTGATCCACATCTCCGACATGTCCTGGACCAAGCGGATCCAGCACCCGTCGGAGGTGGTGAAGAAGGGCGACACGGTCGACGTCGTGATCCTCAATATCGACGCCGACAACAAGCGGATCTCCCTCGGCCTCAAGCAGGCGGAGGAGGATCCCTGGCTCCGGATCGGCGAGACCTACCCGGTCGGCACCGAGCTCCGGGGTCGGGTCATCCGGCTGATGGACAAGGGCGTGGTGGTGGATCTCGGCAACGACATCGAGGGCTTCGTGCCGATGTCGCAGCTCGGGGTCGCCAACATCGAGAACCCGGCCGACGCGGTGAAGGAGGGCCAGCCGGTCGACCTCCGCGTCCTCGAGGTGGATCCCATCCACCACCGGATCGTCCTCGCGGTGGTGGGCTATCCCGACGAGCCGATCGTCCCACCCGCGCCGCCCGGCGCCGAGCAGCCGACGGCCTGAGCCGACGGCGGGCGGCCCGGATGAGGGCGGAAGGCTCCGAGCGGGGCCTTCCGCCTTTCGCGTTCCGGGCCCGGGGCGCTAGCGCCCGGCCACCCCCAGACAGCGGCTCTCGGCGCGCTGGCAGGAGCTGAGCTCGGGCAGGAACCGGAGCAGACGCGTGCGCATCGACGCGACCGCGTCGAGCGCCCGCCCCAGCCGCCCCGCCGCGGAGAACGCGCCGAGTGCGGACGCCGCGGGGTGTGGCTCGAGATAGAGGTACGCCGGCTCCTCGCCCCCCACAACCACCTCGAACCAGCCGAACCGGCCCCCCCGCTCGCCGGCCGCCTCCCGGAGCGCGGCCTCGAACGCGGCTCTCCGATCCGGACGGACCACCACCTCGATCACCGCCAGGAACGGCGCGGCCTCGAGCGGGGGCAGTTCCCCGCCCAAGTCGGGTCGCCGTCGGAGCAGGCTGGCCGGAAACACCGGCTCGACGTGGGGATCGATCTGTCGGGCGTGGTCGGCGGCGTCCTCCGCGGGCCTCGGACGCGCGTCCAGCTCGGCCCAGGGGCGGTCCATCGCGGCGCCGATGAACGTGCCGGTCTCGGGGCCACGGATCTCCTCCCACACGTACCAGGGCCAGGGGTCACGGTGGGCCAGGTGCCAGCGCAGGTGCCGGGCGTAGCCTTCCCGGAACTCCGCCTCGCGTCCCTCCGTCACCCTGTAGCTCCGCCAGTACGTGGCGCCGCCGGGCGCCTGGGCGCGAGCCATCCCGGGTGCCGCGAGGCCGAGCCCCAGCGCCACGATGATGTGAAGCCGTCGCATGGATCCTCCCGTCGACGTGACGGGAACAGCTTGACACGGTCCGGCTGATAAATCCAATTGAATCTTCCGATCAGGGTGATAAGACGATTTCGAGGTCGCATGCCGCCCGCCATCCGCCACCGGTCCGATCCCCGGGTCGATCCCCGCTACCTGCCCACGTTCCTCGCCGTCTGCGAGGCGGGCAGCGTCCGCGCCGCGGCCGCCGCGCTCTACAAGACGCAGCCCGCCGTGTCCTACCAGCTCCAACAGCTCGAGCGGCAGCTCGGTACCCCGCTGTTCGAGCGGGTGGGCCGCCGGCTGGTGCTCACCCCCACCGGCGAGCAGGTGCGGGATTTCGCGCGTCGCGCCCTGGACGAGTTCGCCGGGCTGGTGGACCGGGTCGCCCGGCGGGAGGCCGAGCGGGCGGCGCCGATCCGGCTCGCCAGCGTGAGCGGCTACGGGCGCTACGTGCTCTTTCCCCGGCTGCTGGCGCTGCTCGGCCGGCCCCCCTTCGCCGAGCTCCGCCTCCAGCTCGCCCTGCCCACCGCCGAGGAGGTGTACGCGCGGGTGGAACGGGGCGAGTGCGATGCCGGCGCCGTCTACGTCCCCAGGATCTCGAGCCGGCTGGTGCTCCGACGCCTGCCACCCTACGAGTACGTCGCGGTCGTGCCGGCCCGCCGCCCGGACTGGCTCCCGCCGCCGGCCGCCCTCCGGGAGGTCGCCGCCTGGGGCACGCTGCCGTTCGTGACGTACGACGAGTGCGATTACGTCTTCGGTCGCTGGTTCCAGGCGCTCTTCGGCCGGCCGCCGAGGCAGATCCTGGGGGGCCACCACGTGGAAGACCTGGAGGAGGCGGTGGGGCTCGTCGCCGCCGGCTTCGGGGTCACGGTCGTGCCGTCGTACGTCCCCGAACGACGACCGGCCGGCCTCCGGGTGCTGCGGCCCCGCCGGGGACGTGCCGAGAACCATCCGTATCTCGTCACCCGCCCCTCCGCGGTGCGGCCCGAGGTGACGGCGCTGCTGGACGCGCTGGCCGAGCCGTGAGCGCCGGCCGGCCGTCCCGCTGGACCCGCGCCGGCCCGCGGCTATCTTCTACCCCCATGCCCGATGCCCGCCAACTCCTCGACCAGCTGCACCACATGCAGGCCCTCGCCGAGCAGGGCGGGGGGCCGGAGCGCGTCGCCCAGCAGCACAAGAAGGGGAAGCTCACCGCCCGGGAGCGGCTCGACCTGCTGCTCGACGAGGGGTCGTTCGTCGAGCTCGACCGGTTCGTCACCCACCGCGCCACAGACTTCGGCCTCGGCGACCAGAAGTACCTGGGCGACGGCGTGGTGACCGGCTACGGCCGGATCGACGGCCGGCTGGTGTACGTCTTCTCCCAGGACTTCACCGTCTTCGGCGGCTCGCTGTCCGAGACCCACGCCCAGAAGATCTGCAAGATCATGGATCTCGCGGTGCGGAACGGGGCGCCGATCATCGGGCTCAACGACTCCGGCGGGGCCCGGATCCAGGAGGGCGTGGCCTCCCTCGGCGGCTACGCCGACATCTTCCTGCGGAACACCCTCGCCTCGGGCGTGGTGCCGCAGATCTCGGCCATCCTCGGGCCCTGCGCCGGCGGCGCGGTCTACAGCCCCGCCATCACCGACTTCATCTTCATGGTCCGCGGGGTGAGCTACATGTTCGTCACCGGGCCCAATGTCGTGAAGACGGTGACCCATGAGGAGGTGAGCTTCGAGGAGCTGGGTGGCGCCGACGTGCACGGGAGCACCTCCGGCGTGGCGCAATTCGTGCACGACAGCGAGCCCGAGGCCCTCGCCGCCATCCGGGAGCTGATGAGCTTCCTCCCCAGCAACAACCTCGACGACCCGCCGCTCCGGCCCACCGACGACCCGATCGACCGCCGGGACGAGGCGCTGCTCGACGTGGTGCCCGACAGCTCCACCAAGCCGTACGACATGCACGAGGTGATCCGCCGCGTGGTCGACGACGGGGCCTTCCTCGAGGTCCACCAGGGCTACGCCGGGAACCTCATCGTCGGCTTCGCCCGGCTCGGCGGGCGGCCGGTCGGCATCGTGGCCAACCAACCGGCCGTGCTCGCGGGGGTGCTCGACATCGCCGCCTCCGTCAAGGGCGCCCGGTTCATCCGGTTCTGCGATGCCTTCAACATCCCGCTCGTCACCTTCGAGGACGTCCCGGGGTTCCTCCCCGGGGTGGCCCAGGAGCACGGCGGCATCATCAAGCACGGCGCGAAGCTGCTCTACGCGTACTGCGAGGCCACCGTCCCCAAGCTCACGGTGATCGTCCGGAAGGCCTATGGCGGGGCCTACGACGTCATGAGCTCGAAACACATCCGGGGGGACGTGAACCTGGCCTGGCCCACGGCGGAGATCGCCGTGATGGGGCCGAAGGGGGCGGTGGAGATCCTCTTCAAGGACCAGATCGCCCGCTCGGCCGACCCGGCCGCCACCACCGCCGCCCTGATCGACGAGTACACTGCGAAGTTCGCCAATCCGTACGGCGCGGCGGCGCGCGGATTCATCGACGACGTGATCGACCCGCGGGACACCCGGTTCCGGCTGATCGACGCCCTGCGGACGCTGCTGACCAAGCGGGACCGGAACCCGCCCAAGAAGCACGGCAACATCCCGCTCTGACCCGACCGGCCGGGGAATCCGGCCCCCCTAGCCAAGCGGACCGGAAAACGCCATCTTGCATTGGCTATCCTCCTGAGGCCAGGCCCTTTGGGCACCCTTCGCCGACTCCTTTCCCCGATGGTGACCCGCCGGTCCCTCCCGCTGGTGACCGGGGGAACGCTCGTCTGGCAGTCGCTCCTCGCCGCCCAGGCCGCGGTGGATCCGACCGTGGCCCCCCGCGCGGCCGCGCTCGAGCGGGAGGGGAAGCGGGCGCTGGCCACCGAGATGCTGGGGCGCTACCTCGCGGTCGCTCCCGATGACGGGAACGCCTGGTTCCAGCTCGGCCGGTTCTACCTCCTCAACGCCCGCGACTGGCACGACTCCGGCCACGTCGGGGAGCCGTCGGTGGCACTGTACCTCGACTTCGCCGCCACCGCCCTCGACCAGGCCGTGCGGCTGGTGGTCGATTCCGGGCCGATCTTCCGGGGCCTGGTCGAGATGGAGCGGGCCCGCAGCTTCGTGGAGGACTCGGGCTGGGTGGCGGCCCGGGAGCGCCGCCCCCGCACCGATGCCCCCCGCCTCCCCGGCTACCTGATGGAGCTCGGAGCCAACCTCCTCGGCTCCTGCCCCGTCGGCGGGGTCCTCATCACCGGCGACGAGATCGAAACCCTGGCGGTCTGGTACGCCGCGCTCGAGGCTGGCTACCGGCGGGACGTCCAGC
>DATLZT010000110.1:0-21425 GCA_035573835.1 Gemmatimonadales bacterium | reverse complement strand
CGTCGATCGTGGCCGAGGCGCGCCAGCAGAGCCCGTTCCTCGGCGAGGCGCTCGCGGCGGCGCGGGTGCGCGAGGCCGTCCCGCCGGAGTTGACGCTCGCCCTCGGCCCCGACCAGGCGCATCTCCTCCTCCCGATCGAGGGCCAGCACGAGCTCACGGAGCGGCTCGTCTCGCGGCGGGTCGGCGCCCCGGTGCGGCTCCGGGTCGTGGTGGCGCCGGCGGCGCCGGCCGCCGAGGCGCCCCAGCCCCCGCTCCGGCGGCTCTCGCAGGCCGATGTCAAGGCGGAGCAGCTGCGCCACGCCCGGGCCGCCGACCGCGCCCTCGACCTGGTCGCGGATGAGTTAGATTTGGAGATCGTCGACTAGCAGCACCCGCCCCCGAGCCGGCCGGCGAGGCCGGCAGCGGTCGGGAGCGGTCCGGGATCCAGTCTACGTTCGGAATCGTCCGAGACTTATGGCCGATCTACAGCAGTTGTTCCAGCTCGGGCAGCAGGTGCAGGGGCGCCTGCAGCAGTTGCAGACCGAGCTCGCCGGGCGCACCATCGAGGCGACGGCCGGCGGCGGGATGGTCCGGGTCACCGCCGACGGCCGGGGCACGGTCCGGTCGGTCCATATCGACCCGGCGATCTTCGCCGAGCACGACGCCGAGTTCCTGTCGGACCTGGTGCTCTCGGCGGTGGCCGATGCCCAGCGGCGCGCGGCCGAGATGCTTCAAGCCGAGATCCGGAAGGTCCAGCCGTTCCCGTTCAACTTCCCGCTTTGACCGTGGGCGTCATCGACGAGCTGGTCACCGAGCTGGCGCGGCTCCCCGGCATCGGACGCAAGACGGCGCAGCGGCTCACGTATCATCTCCTGCAGCAACCCCGGGAGCAGGTCGCACGGCTGGCCGGGGCGCTCATCGCGGTGGCCGAGCGGGTGCGGCCCTGCGCCGAGTGCGGCAACCCGACCGAGGGCGAGACCTGCGAGCTCTGTCGGGATCCCCGGCGCGACGCCGGCCTCCTCTGCGTGGTGGAGGACGCGGCGGGCCTCGGCGTGGTCGAGCGGAATACCGGCTACCGTGGCCGGTACCACGTGTTGGGCGGTCGGCTGTCGCCCCTCGACGGGGTGGGGCCGGAGGCGCTGCGCCTGGACCAGCTCGTCCGCCGGGTGCGCGAGGGGGGGGTGCGCGAGGTGATCCTGGCCACCAACCCTTCGATGGAGGGGGAGGTGACGGCGACGTACATCCAGCAGATCCTGGCCGGCGAGCCGGTCCGGGTGACCCGCCTGGCACGAGGGCTCCCGATGGGGGGGGACCTCGAGTATGTCGACGGGGTGACCCTCGCCCACGCCCTCCAAGCCCGCCAGGAGGTGAGCTGATGCGCTCCCGCGGTCTGCTGTTCCTCGCTGGCGCCTTGCTGGGGGTGACGGCCGGGTGGATGCTGGTCCAGGACCAGCTCGCCCGGCACCGGGCGAATCTCTTCAGCCCCAAGCCACTCAAGCGGTTGGCCGCGCTCGGCTACCTGGCGGGGCAGCACAGCGTCGAGACGGTCCGGCTCTTGCGGGACTACCTCGCCTGGGAATCCGAGCCGATGCTCCGCCGGCGCGCCGCGGCGATCGCCCGGCGGATGGAAGCCACGTTGGGTTAACCTGGGGAATCGATGGCCGGCGCCTCTAGTTGGTCCTTCCGGGAAGAGCATTCCCATCGCATCAACGCCATCCTGAGCGAGTTCCTCCGCGAATCGGGCGCGCGGACGGCGCTGATCGTGGACCGCACTGGGCAGATGGTCGCCACGGTGGGGGAAGTCCCCAGCTTCGATCCCACCGCGTTCGCGTCCCTCACCGCCGCCGACTTCAGCGCCAACGACCAGCTGGCGCGGATGATCGGCGAGCCCGAGTTCGCCGCGCTCTTTCACCAGGGCGAGCGGGAGTCGATGTACTTGGCCGACGTGGCTCGGCGGGTGATCTTGGTGGTGCTCTTCGACAACCGGACCACCCTCGGCCTGGTGAAGCTCCGGATCAAGGGGGCGGTGACGGAGCTGGCGCGGGTGTTCCAGGAGATGTTCGCCGACGGGGCCCCGGCGCCCCGGGTGGAGACGGGGTTCCTCGGCGACGCCGAGGACGAGATCGACCGCCTCTTCGGGGCGTGAGGGGACACCGGCATGTCGATGATCAACTACGCCTCGCGCGAGATCAACTGCAAGCTGGTCTACTACGGCCCCGGCCTCGGCGGCAAGACGACCAACCTGGAATTCGTCTACAACAAGGTCCAGCCGACCTCGCGGGGGAAGATGATCTCCCTCGCCACCGAGACCGAGCGCACGCTCTTCTTCGATTTCCTCCCGGTGGACCTGGGCACCATCCGCGGCTTCAAGACCCGGTTCCATCTCTACACCGTGCCGGGTCAGGTGTATTACAACGCGTCGCGCAAGCTCATCCTCAAGGGGGTCGACGGCGTGGTCTTCGTGGCCGACAGCCAGATCGAGCGGATGGAGGCGAACATCGAGTCCATGCAGAACCTGTATGACAACATGGCGCAGCACGGGTACGACCTGACCAAGCTGCCCTTCGTCATCCAGTACAACAAGCGGGACCTGCCCAACGCCGCCCCGATCCAGGAGCTCCAGGCCGCGCTCAATCCCGGCTGGCCGGTGGAAGACCCGACCCGGCAGCGGCTCACGCCCGACCCGTTCCACGAGGGCGAGTTCCTGGTCTTCCAGCAGGACGGGCAGTGGATCGAGCGCGCCCCCTATTTCGAGGCGGTGGCGGTCAACGGCGACGGCGTCTTCGACACCCTCAAGGCGGTCAGCAAGCTGGTCATCAAGACGCTCGGGTGAGGTCGGCCATGTGGACGCTGCCCAACATCATCACGTTGGCGCGGATCTGCTTCACGCCCGTCATCGCGCTCCTCCCGTTCATCGAGGGCTACTGGCCCAAGCTGGTCACCTTCGTCGTCTTCGTGGCCGTGGCGCTCACCGACATCTGGGACGGGCACTTGGCCCGGCGCCGCAACCAGGTGACCGATCTGGGCAAGTGGCTGGACCCGGTGGCGGACAAGCTGCTCCTGCTCGCCAGCCTCATCCCCATCTACTGGATCTCCCGGCACCGCCAGGACCTCTACGGCATTCCGCTCTGGGGGAGCATCCCGCTCTGGGTCTGTCTCCTCCTCCTCGGGCGCGAGTTCGCGATGACGGCCTTCCGCTGGTGGGCCGGCCGTCGCGGGGTGGTGATCGCCGCCCAGACGGCGGGGAAGCTCAAGGCGACGATCCAGAACATCTTCATCGGCGCCGTGATGCTCTGGTTCGCCTTCCGGGACGCCCGCAAGCCGCTCGGCTGGGAGCACAGCCGCTTCGCGCAGTACTGGAACGAGTTCCACGGGAACTTCGTCGCGGTGACCCTCGTGATGGCGACCCTCCTCACCGTCGGTTCCTTCGCGCTTTACGTCTACCGCTACCGCGCGCTCTTCTCCGACCGGGCCCGGTGAGCCGCCCGGCTCTCGGCCGGGCCCGGGCCGGGGTAAGTTTCCTCCGCAGCACAGCCGTCGACACCCTCGCCGCCGCCCCCGCGGCGGGACCGCGCCATGGATCTGGAGCTGATCACCGTCGGGACCGAGCTCCTGCTCGGCCACACCGTCGACACCAACGGGGCGGAGCTCGGGCGCGCGCTGGCCGCGGCCGGCATCCGGGTGGTCCGCCGGACCTCGATCCCCGACGAGGAGGCCGCCATCCGTGACGCGGTGGCGGAGGCCCTCCGCCGGAGCGGCGCCGTGCTGACCACCGGCGGCCTGGGCCCCACCCGCGACGACGTGACCAAGAAGGTGGTGGCCGAGCTGTTCGGCGCGCCGCTCCAGTTCGACGAGGCGATCTGGGAGCGGCTGCTCGAGCGCTTCCGTCGGCTCGGACGGCCGCCCGCGCCGAGCAACCGGAGCCAGGCCGAGGTGCCGCGCGGCGCCACCGTGCTCCCCAATCGCTGGGGGACGGCGCCCGGACTCTGGCTCGAAGGCGCGCCCGGCCTCGCCATCCTGCTCCCCGGTGTCCCCACCGAGATGCGGAACCTGCTCCACCATGAGGTCCTCCCGCGCCTGGCCGCGCGCGGCGGCGGCCGGGTGGTCCGCTCCCGGGTGGTCCGCACCACCGGCATCGCCGAGTCGGCGCTGGCCGAGCGCCTCGCCGGCGTCGAGCCGCTGGTCGCGCCGCTCTCCCTCGCCTACCTCCCGGGCCTCGCCGGCGTCGATCTGCGGCTCACCGCCTGGCGGCTGCCGCCTGACGAGGCGGAGCGACGCCTGGACGCGGCGGCGGCGCTGCTCCGGGAGCGGGGCGGTGAGTTCGTCTACGGCGCCGACGACGACGACCTCGCGGCGCTGGTGCTGGCCGAGGCGCGGCGGCGCGGCTGGAAACTGGCGGTGGCGGAGTCGTGCACCGGCGGGTTGCTCGGCGGCCGGATCACGGCCGTGCCCGGGAGCTCGGACGTGTTCGTGGGCGGCGTGATCGCGTACGACAATCGGGTCAAGCTGGATGAGCTGGAGGTCGGGGCGGCGGTGCTCGCGGCGCACGGCGCGGTGAGCGAGCCGGTGGCGCTCGCGATGGCGCGCGGGGTCGCGCGGCGCTACCGTACCGAACTCGCCCTGGCGATCACCGGCGTGGCCGGCCCCGCCGGCGGCACCCCCGAGAAGCCGGTCGGCACCGTCTGGTACGCGGCGGCGATGGAGGACACGGCCGTGGCCCGACGATACGTCTTCCCCGGAACCCGGGACGAGGTCCGGGCCCGGGCGGCACAGGCCGCGCTCTTCCTGCTGTACCGGCTGCTCCGGGGGGGCGCCTCGGGTTGACCCCGGGGATCGGCTGTCGGCTCTCCCGGGCGAGTGTATCTTTCGGGGTCACGGGTTTTGCAGAGGTGTTCAAGTGACTGACGTTTCTGAGTTTAGCGAGCGGACTCCACCCCCGGCCGAGACCGATGCGGAGGCCCAGGCGGCCCCGGCGACCACCTCCGAGGGCGCCGGTCCAACCGAGCCCGAGGCCGCGACGCTGCCGGTCGAGCCGCCGGAGCAGGCGGCGAAGCGGCTCCAGGCCGAGCTGGACGAGCTCAAGGATCGACATCTCCGGTTGGCGGCCGAGTTCGACAACTACAAGAAGCGGATGGTCCGGGAGCGGATCGAGCTCGCCGACCGGGCCCAGGCGGACCTGCTGCGCCGTCTGCTCGACCCGCTCGACGACATGGATCGGGTGCTGGCGGGAGATCCCGCGACGGTCTCGGCGGCGGCGCTGCACGAGGGAATCGCGCTCCTCGAGAAGAAGCTTTGGAAGGAGCTGGAGGCGGCGGGGCTGGAGCACATCGATCCGCGCGACCAGCCCTTCGACCCGGGCCTGCACGAGGCCGTCTCGATGGTTCCGGCGCCGAGTCCCGACCGGGCCGGCACCGTCGCGGCGACGTTCCAGCCGGGATATCGCTTCAAGGGCTTGCTGATCCGTCCGGCGCGGGTGCAGGTCTACTCCGAGCAGGGCCTCGACTGACGTGGCGACCAAGGACTTCTACCAGATCCTGGGAGTGCCCGACACGGCGAGCGCCGACGAGATCAAGAAGGCGTACCGCCGGCTGGCCAAGCAGTACCACCCGGACGCCAATCCGAACAACCCGGCCGCCGCCGAGCGGTTCAAGGAGATCTCCGAGGCGCACACCGTGCTCTCGGACCCCGACAAGCGTCGTCAGTACGACCAGATGCGCAAGTACGGGGCCTTCGACGGCGTGCGCCGGGAGTACGCCGGCGCCCGGGGCCGGGGGACCGGTGGGCGCCGCACCACGATCGAGGAGGAATTCGACTTCGGCGACCTCGGCGGCCTTGGGGGGCTGGGGGACATCTTCTCCTCCATCTTCGGCCGCGCCCGGCGCGAGGAGCCGCGGGCCGAGGCGATCGAGACGGTGGTGGAGGTGCCGTTCCGGGTGGCGATGCTGGGGGGCAAGGTCCCGGTCACCCTCCCGGTCACCGAGACCTGTCCGACGTGCGGGGGGAGCGGTGGGGCTCCCGGCGCGAGCATCAGCACCTGTCCCGAGTGCTCCGGTCGGGGCACGATTTCCTTCGGTCAGGGCGGCTTCGCGGTGAGCCGGCCCTGCCCCCGCTGCCGGGGGCGCGGGCGCATTCCCTCCGAACCCTGTCCGGCCTGCCGCGGCGCCGGCGAGCTCCGCACCCAGCGCCAGGTGGTGATCGCCGTGCCGCCGGGCACCGAGTCGGGCTCCAAGGTACGGCTCCGGGGGCAGGGCGAGGGCGCCCGGGGCGGCGCGCCCGCCGGCGACTTGATCGTCACCTTCCAGGTCCAGCCCGACCGGTTCTTCCGGCGGGAGGGGCTCGACGTCGTCTGCGAGGTGCCGATCAACCTGGCCCAGGCCGTGCTCGGCACCAAGGTCCGGGTGCGGACGCTCGACGGCAAGAAGGTCGTGCTCCGGATCCCGCCGGGCACCCAGCCCGGGCGCCGGTTCCGCATCAAGGGGTTGGGAATCGAGAAGGGTGGGCGCCGGGGCGATCAACTGGTCCAGGTGGACGTCCAGATCCCGGCCACGCTCACCCCGGAGCAGGAAGAGCTGATGCGGAAGTTCGCCGAGTCGGCGGGGCTCAAGTACTGAGACGCCGATGCCGCCCGGTCACCCGCCGAGCCGTAGGGCGGCCGTGGCGACGACCGTCGGTCAGCTCCGCCAGCTCTCCAGTAGGATTCGGTGGGTGGCCTTCTCGCGGGCTGGGTCCGCCGGCCGCCGCTGGGTGTAGCTCCCGTCGGCCGCCAGCTCCCAGGCCTGGCGATCGTCCTCCAGCATCAGCTCCATCACGTTCCAGATCGCCTGCCGGTGGACCGGATCCTCCACCGGGGCCACCGCCTCGATCCGACGGTCGAGGTTCCGCGGCATCCAGTCGGCCGACCCGAGATACACCTCTCGGGCCCCGCCATTGAGGAACCCGTAGGCGCGGGAATGCTCGAGGAACCGGCCGATGACGCTCACGACCCTGATCCGATCGCTCACCCCGGGCACGCCCGGCCGGAGGCAGCAGATCCCCCGCACGATGAGATCGACCTGCACCCCCGCCCGGGAGGCCTCGTAGAGCGCCGCGATGATCGGCGGGTCCACCAGCGCGTTCATCTTGGCCAGGATGCGGGCCGGCCGCCCGGCTTCGGCGTGGCGGACCTCGCGGCGGATCATCTCCAGGAACCGCTCCCGCATCCCGCGGGGCGCCACGATCAGCTTGCGATACCGGCTGGGCGAGCCGAATCCCGTCAGCACGTTGAAGAGCTCCGTGAGGTCGGCGCCCAGATCGGGATCGGCGCTGAACAGCCCGAAGTCGGTGTAGACCCGGGCCGTCTTCGGGTTGTAATTGCCGGTGCCGATGTGGATGTAGCGCCGGATGAGGTCCCCTTCCCGCCGCACCACCAGCATCACCTTGGCGTGGGTCTTGAGCCCGGCCACGCCGTAGCTCACGTGGACCCCGACGTCCTCCAGCCGCTTGGCCCAGGTGATGTTGTTCTCCTCGTCGAAGCGGGCCTGGAGCTCGATCAGCACCGCCACCTGCTTCCCCCGCTCGGCTGCCTGCGCCAGCATCCGCGCGATGCTCGAGTCGCCCCCGGTGCGGTACAGGGTGAGCTTGATCGCCAGGACGTCGGGGTCCTCCACCGCCGTCTGGATGAACCGCTCGACGGTGGTGGTGAAGCTGTCGTAGGGGTGCTGTACCAGGAGGTTCCCCTCGCGCAGCACGTCGAAGAAGTTGCGGCCCCCGGCCAGCCGGGCCGGCGTCACCGGGTGGTAGGGTGGATCCCGGAGCGCCGGGACGTCGAGCGAGGCGAGCGCGAGGAGGTCGCCCGCGTCGAGCGGCCCCGGTACCTCGTAGACGTCGTCGACGGTGAGGGGCGGGAAGCCTTCCTTTTGCTCCTCGTTGAACTCGGCGAGCAGCATGTGTCGCAGGGACTGCGGCATGGCGGGGTGGACCTCCAGCCGCGTCACCTCGCCGAACCGCCGGTTCCGCACCTCCTCCTGGATCAGGCTCAGCAGGTCCTCCGCCTCGTCGTGATCCACCTCGAAGTCGGTATTGCGGGTGATCCGGAAGGTGTACCAGCCGAGGATCTCCACCCCCGGGAAGAGCGCCCCCACGTTGGCGCCGATCACCTGTTCCAGCGGCACGTAGTGGCGCGGCAACTCGAGCGGGACCCAGCGGGGCAGGATCCTCGGCACTTTCACCCGCGCGAATCGCTCCTCGCCGTCGGGGTCGCGCAGGACCACCGCGAGCGAGAGGCTCAGGTTCGAGATGTAGGGGAAGGGGTGCGCCGGGTCGACGGCGAGCGGTGTGAGGACCGGGAAGACGTTCTCCCGGAAGTAGCGGTCCACCGCGGCCCGGTCCCGCTCCGAGACCTCGTGCAGGTCGACGAGGTGGATCCCCCCGGCCCTCAGGGCGGGGATCAGCTCGTACCGCAGCCGGTGGTACTGCTGGAGCTGCATCTCCCGCACGGTGGCGCAAATGGCCCGGAGCTGCTCCTCCGGCGTCATACCGTCGGGCGTGCGCTCGCCGTACCCGGCGGCCACCTGCTCCTTGAGCCCCGCCACCCGGATCTGGAAGAACTCGTCCAGGTTGGTGCTGAAGATCGCGTGGAACTTGAGCCGCTCGAGCAGCGGGGTGCGGGGGTCGAGTGCCTCGTGCAGCACCCGGCGGTTGAACTCCAGCCAGGAGAGCTCGCGATTGATGTACAGCGCCGGGTCGTGGAGATCCGGCGCCGGGGGGGCCTCGGTCGGGGTGCGAGGCGCCTCGAGGAGATCGGGGGCGGGGCGCAGGTCGGTCACAGCGGGGAATCTAGGTCGGGACCGGGGCCGCGGAAGGCATGCGACGAGCCCGTTACGATTACCCGGCAGGGAGCCCCAAGTGCCTCACGCCGGACCGCCGGCCGGACCACGCCGGCCGGGCCCCGGCCCGACCGTCAGTTCCTGGTCCGCGGCCGACCCCCGACGGCGATGGTGAGCACCAGGCTCACCAGCCCGATCACGATTCCGCCGAGGAGGGCCGGCCAGAAGCCGTCGATCCGGAAGCCGAGTCCCCACCGCCCGGAGAGCCAGCTGGTGAGCAGCAGCATCAGGGCGTTGATGACGAACGTGAAGAGCCCGAGCGTCAGGACCACGACCGGGCAGGTGAGCAGGGTGAGGATCGGGCGCACCACCGCGTTCACCACTCCGAACACCGCCGCCACCCCGAGCAGGTGGAGCGGGCTCCCGGTGAAATGGAAGCCGGGAAGCAGCAGCACGGCCAGGTAGAGCGCCGCGGCGTTGATCAGCAGTCGGGCGAGGAGGGAGGGCATGGACTCTCGGTTGGGGCGTCGAAGGGCTACTTGAGCCACTGGTCCAGCCAGTCGAGCACCGTGTTCCACCAGAGGCGGCGGTTCCGGGGCTTGACCACCCAGTGGCCCTCGTCGGGGAAGTAGAGGAACTTGCCGGGCACGTTGCGCAACTTGAGCGCGGTGAAGGCCTGCAGGCCCTCGGAGACGTCGACCCGGTAGTCCCGCTGGCCGTGCACGATCAGCATCGGCGTGGACCAATTCCGGATGTAGTTCGCCGGCGACCACTTCTCCATGTTCGCGCGGGCCGCCGGGGAGAGCTGCGAGCCGCCGAACTCGTGGATCGGGAACCAGAGCTCCTCGGTCGAGCCGGCCATGCTGAGCGGGTTGAACACCCCGTGGTGGGCCACCAGCACCCGGAAGCGGTCGGTGTGCCCCGCCATCCAGTAGACCATGTAGCCGCCGTAGGACGCCCCCGCCGCGCCGACCCGCTCGCGGTCCACGAACGGCAGCGTCGCCAGGTGGTCGAGGCCCTTCATCAGGTCGTCGTACGGGTAGCCGCCCCACTGGCGGCTCACGCTGTTGACGAACCGCTGCCCGTAGCCGGTGGAGCCGTGGAAGTTCACCGCCGCGACGACGTATCCCCGGGCCGCGAACATCGCGTAGTTCCAGCGGGGGTGCCACTGGTCGAGCCACGCCCCCTGGGGGCCGCCGTGGATCAGGTAGACCACCGGATACCGGCGGCGCTCGTCGAAGCCCGGCGGTCGCATCAGCCAGCCGTGCACCGTGTCGCCCAGCGCCCCCACGAAGCGGAACGGCTCCACCGGCGTGAGCTCGAGCCGGGCGACGGTCGCCTCGTGCACCCGGCTCAGCCGCCGGAGCCCCCGCCCGTCGAGCCCCGCCACGAACACCTCGGGCGGCCGGGTGCTCGACTGGCGCAGGAACGCCAGGAGCCCGCCCCGCGAGGCGACGCTGACGTCGCTGTTCACCCCGCCGCCCACGATCCGGCTCCGGCGTCCCCCCGGCACCTCGATCCGGTACAGGGCCCGCTCGCCCCGCTCCTCGACCTCCACCACCAGCGCCCGCGAGTCGGGCGTCCACGCCAGCGCCCCCACGCTCCGGTCCCAGTCGGCCGTGAGGGCCCGCCGCCGGCCGGTGGCCCGCTCGTAGAGGATCACCTGCTGCCGGTCGGACTCGAAGCCGGGAACGGTCATCGCCAGGTAGGCGATGTACCGGCTGTCGGGCGAGTAGCTGGGGCTGTGGTCGTTGGCCCGGTTGGTGGTGATCGGCTGCCGGCCCGAGCCGTCCGGCCCCATCACGAAGATGTCGTTGTTGGTGCTGGTGGCGACGGCCGAGTCGGGGTTGTAGACCACGGCGATCTCGGTTCCCACCGGGGAGACGGCGAGATCGCGACCCCCGAGTGCGAGCGGCGGCACGTCACGGTCGAACGGGGTGAGGTCGACCAGCTCGCCGGTCTTGGGATCCAGCCGGAAGACGTGCTGGCGCCGGCCCACCCGCCAGTCGTCCCAGTGTCGATAGAAGAGATGGGTCCAGATCTTCGCCTCGGTGGGGAATTCCCCGGCGCGGCGCTCCGCCTCGAGCGTGTCGGGCCAGGCCACCTCGCTCACGAGGAAGATCGCCTTGCCGTCGGGCGACCAGACGAAATCCGCCACGCCGCCGGGCGCGGAACCCACCGGGACCGGCTCGCCCCCCCGCGCCGGCTGGCGCCAGATCTGGGGCGCGCCGCCCCGGGTGGAGATGAAGGCGAGCTGGGCGCCGTCGGGCGACCAGCGCGGCGCATAGTCGCTGCCCGGGCCGTCGGTCGCCTGCCAGGTGCGGTCGGAGCCGGTCTCGGCCACCCAGATCCGCGACACGGTCCGGTTCTCGGCGAGTGACGGGGTCGAGACGGTGTAGGCGACGAGCTGCCCGTCCGGCGAGGGCCGGGGATCGCCCACCGAGGGGAGGGAGACGAACTCGTCGACGCCGAGGCGGCGCGGCTCCTGCGCCGGGAGTGGCAGGGGGCCGGCCGCGGCGAGGAGCGTCGCGGCGAGGACCGCCCGCGCCGCGGCGCGGGCACTCACGCGATGACGCCTCCGCCCAGGACGCGCCCGTCCCGACCGTACATCACGCCCGACTGGCCCGGCGTGATCGCCCGCGCGGGCGCGCCGAGCACGAGCCGCACCGTGCCGTCGGCCACGGCGTCGACCGTGGCGGGGACCGCGGGTGCCCGGTACCGGATCTGCACCTCGCACTCGTCGCCCGGGCCGAGCGGCGGCGCGAGCCAGTTGACCTCCTCCAGCGTGACCGCATGGCCCTGGAGCTCCTCGGCGGTTCCCACCACCACTTCGCGGGACGCCGGACGGATCGCCACCACGTAGAGCGGCCGGGCGGAGCCGCCGGGAAGCCCTCGCCGCTGCCCGATGGTGTAGCGGGCGTAGCCGCGGTGCTGGCCGATCACCTCGCCGGCGGTGGTGACCAGCGGCCCCGGCGCGAGCGCCGGCGCGTCGGGCGGGAGGTGCCGCTTCAGCACCGCGACGTAGTCGTCGTCCGGTACGAAGCAGATCTCGACCGACTCCGGCTTGTCGGCGGTCACGAGGCCGAGCCGCCGGGCGTAGGCCCGGGTCTCGCCCTTGGTGAGCTCGCCCACCGGGGTGAGCATCCGCCGCACCACCGCGCGGTCGATGCCCCAGAGGAAGTAGCTCTGGTCCTTCTGGCGGTCCCGCCCGCGGTAGAGCGCGCCGTCGCGCGCCACGGCGTAGTGGCCGGTGGCGATGTAGGCGCAGTCGAGCGCGTCGGCATGGGCCAGGAGGTCGCGGAACTTGGTGAACGAGTTGCAGCGGACGCAGGGGATCGGCGTCCGCCCCCGGCTGTACTCGCTCACGAAGTTCCGGATGACGTGGAGCGAGAACCGGTCCTCGAGGTTGAGCACGTAATGGGGGATGCCGAGCCGGTGGGCCACGTCCCGCGCGTCGTTGATCGAATCCAGCGAGCAGCAGGGACGGTCGGGCACCGACTCGCCGTAGCAGAAGAGCTTCATGGTGGCGCCCACCACCTCGTAGCCCCGCTCGACGAGCCGGGCGGCGGCGACCGAGCTGTCGACGCCGCCGGACATGGCCACCAGCACCCGCTCAGGCACGCCCCAACACCCCCGCGAGCTTGCGCACCTTGGCCACCACGGCGGGGAAGACCTCGGCCAGCCGGTCCACGTCCGCCTCGGTCGTCTCCCGCCCGAGGCTCACCCGGATGGCGCCGAGGGCGAGCTCGCGCGGCACGCCCATGGCCGTGAGCACGTGCGAGGGCTCCACCGCCCCGGTGGAGCAGGCCGAACCGCTCGACACCGCCACGCCGGCGAGGTCCAGGTGCATGAGCAGCGCCTCGCTGTCGGCGCCCGGGACGCAGACGCTCAGGATGTGGGGCGCGCGCGCGGCACCGGTCGCGTTCACCACCAGGTCGGGCACCGCGGCGAGCAGCCGCGCGGCGAGACCGTCCCGGAGGCGTCCGAGCCGGGCCGCCTCGTGGGCCTGCTCCTGGGCCGCGAGCTCGACGGCGCGGCCCAGCGCCACGATCCCGGGGACGTTCTCGGTGCCGGGCCGGATCCCGAACTGCTGCCCGCCGCCATGGATGATCGCCTCCACCGCCTTCCGGTCCCGCACCACCAGCGCCCCGATGCCCTTCGGGGCGCCGATCTTGTGCCCCGAGAGGGTGACGAGGGTGCAGGGAAGGTCCCGCAGCGACACCGGCAGCTTGCCGAACGCCTGGACCGCGTCGGTGTGGAAGCACACCCCGGCGTCCCGGCAGCGCCGCGCGATCTCGGCCACCGGCTGCACCGTGCCGACCTCGTTGTTCACCCACATCACCGAGACCACCGCCGCGCGCGCGGCCAGGACCTCGTCGAGGGCGTCGAGGTCCACGACGCCGTCGCGGTCCACCGCGATCGTCCGCTCCTGGCCGCCCAGGTGCGCCACCGCGTGGGCCGCGGCGAGGACCGCCTTGTGCTCGATCGCCGAGACCGCGGCGAGCATCGGCTCGCCCCGGGCCCGGGCGGCGAGGCAGGCCCCGACGATGGCCAGGTTGTCCGCCTCGGTCCCGCCCGAGGTGAAGATCACCTGGTTCGGCTCCACGCCGAGGGCCTGGGCCACCTGACGCTTCGCCTGCTCGATGCCGGCCCGCGCCGCGCGGCCGAAGCGGTGGGCGCTGGACGGGTTCCCGAACGCCTCCGGACCGAGGTACGGCAGCATCGCCTCCAGCACCTCGGCGCGGACCGGGGTGGTGGCGGCGTGATCGAGGTAGACGGGCGTGCGCATGGATCGGAAGATAAGGCGAAACGGATGGGGAACAATGGATCGGGGGCCGGGGGCGGGCGGCTACATGCTCTGCACCTCCAGCGCCACCACGTCGTCCACCCGCATCGTCTCCTGGGTGTAGAACGGCTCCCCGTAACGGGTCCGGATGAGCGAGCCGTAGTGGGCGTTCTGGGTCTCGACCAGGGAGTAGAGATCCTGCCCGGTGGGGAAGATCTCGCCCGCCGCCTTGACGCCGTCGAACTGGCTGGCGTAGCAGCGGATCGCCGCCAGCTTGCGCGCGAACTGGGCCGAGATGTCGACCACGAAGGTCGGCTTGACCGGGTCCTCGCGGTAGGCGAGGGCGTAGAGGATCTTGTGGGGCCGGTGCGGCTCGCCCGGGGCGTCGTACTTCGCCAGGCCGGCGAGGAAGCAGGCGTCGCGCCCCAGCTCCGAGGCGATCCGGTGGTCGGGGTGGCGGCCGACGGGGAAGGGAAGGATGACGACCCGGGGCCGGAAGTGCCGGATCTGCTCCACCACGATCCGGCGCGCCGCCTCGCTGTTCTGGAGGTGCGCGTCCGGGAGTCCCGCGTTCCGCCGCTCGGCCACCCCCATGAGCTCCGCCGCCCGGCGGGCCTCGGCGGCCCGGAGCTCGGCGCTCCCGCGGGTGCCGGTCTCGCCGGCGGTGAGGTCCAGGATCCCGGTGCGGTAGCCCGCGTCGGCCGCCTTGATCAGGGTGCCGGCGCAGGTGAGCTCGACGTCGTCCCGATGGGCCGCGATGGCAAGGAGGTCGACTGGCATGGGGGGATATGATACCACCCCCCGGCCGCGAACGGGACCGGGCCCGCCTCCCCTACTCGTACCGGAGGGCCTCCACCGGGTCCAGCCGGGCCGCCTTGCTCGCCGGATAGAGCCCGAACAGCACCCCCGTGAGGGTCGAGGCGATCACCGACGCCACCACCGAACCGAGGGGGATGGTGGCCGGGAGGGTCGGCACCAAGGTGCGGATCGCCCAGGCGATCATCGCGCCGAGCCCCAGGCCGATGACGCAGCCGATGAGGGTGAGCGTCGCCGCCTCGACCAGGAACTGGAACATGATCTCCCGGCGGGTGGCGCCCAGCGCCTTCCGCACCCCGATCTCGCGGGTCCGCTCGGTCACCGAGATCATCATGATCGCCACCACCCCCACGCCGCCCACCATGAGCCCCACGCTCGACAGCGCGAGCATCACGAAGAAGAAGCCCTGCGTCACCTGGTTGAAGGACTCGAGGAACCGGTCCGAGCTCACCACCGAGAAGTTGTTCTCCTGGCCCGGCTTGAGCCCCCGGGCGGCGCGGAGCGCGGCCACCACCTGGTCCTGGGCCTCGAGCACGGTGGCGTCCTCGGTCGGGATGACGGCGATGTCCATCCACCCCTTCCAGTACTCCGCCACCTTGGTGAAGGTGGTGTGGGGCATGGCGAGCCGGGGCTGGTCGGCGTTGCTGAAGAGCGACGCCGCCTCGGTGTGCAGGCCGACGACCTGGAACGGCTGGCCGAAGATCTTGATCCGCCGGCCGATCGGGTCGAGCCCGCCGAACAGCGACTCCGCCAGCTTGTCGTTGATGATGCAGACGCGGGCCCCCGCCAGGTACTCGGCGTAGGTGAAGTTCCGCCCCTGGAGGATCTCGCCCCCGTTCACCCGGATCCAGCTCGGGCTGAACCCCGCCATGTCGACGCTGCGGAGCTCGGTCGCGCCGTAGCTCACCGGCCCCTCGGTGTACTCGCCCACGTTGACGTCGCTCACCAGGGGGAGCCGCCGGATCAGCTCGGCGTCGGCCGGGGTGAGCCAGGGGTTGCGCCGCCAGGGGGAGAGCTCGTCGGAGCCGTCGGAGATCGTGAGCCCGCCCGACCAGTAGCGGAAGACGAAGAACGTCTTGGGCCCCAGGCTCTCGACCACCTCCGTGGCGGCGCGGTTGATGCCGGTGATCGCCGAGCCGATGGCGATCACGACCATCACGCCGATCGCCACGCCGAGGATGGTGAGCGAGGCGCGGACCTTGTTGGCCCGGAGCGAGTCCACCGCGATCAGGACGCCCTCGCCCAGGCGGGCGAGCGAGGCGCCGAGTCCCGGGGGCCTCATTCGGCCCTCAGCGCCGCGATCGGGTCGAGCTTGGCCGCACGGTAGGCCGGATAGCTCCCGGCCACCACCCCGACCGCCATGCCGAGCGCCACCGCCACGAAGAGCGACCAGGTGGCGACCGCGGCGGGCAGCGGCGTCGTCGCCCTCACCACGAACGCCAGGGCGAGCCCGGTCCCGATGCCGAGGGCGGCGCCGAAGGTGGCGAGGGTGGCCGACTCGACCACGAACTGGGCCATGATGTCGCGCCGCCTCGCCCCGAGCGCCTTGCGGATCCCGATCTCCCGGGTCCGCTCGGTCACGGCCATCAACATGATGTTCATGATGACGATCCCCCCGACCACCAGCGAGATGCCGACCAGGAGGGGCAGGGCGAGCATGAGCACCCGGGAGATCCGCCCCCAGGCGTCCAGGATCCCCTCCGAGGTCTCGATCGTGAAGTTGTTCTCTTCCCCGGGCTTGAGCTGGCGCCGCGCCCGCATGAGCGCCTCGGCCTCCGCCATCGCGTTGCGCAGGTCGGTCGTGTTGGCCGCCTTGTAGACCACCTCGTCGAGGATGTTGATCGGGCAGATGAGCCGGCGGCCGGGCGCGGTGTAGGGCATGACCATGAACTTGTCGAGCGAGATCCCGAACAGCGTCCCCTGGGGCTCCACCACCCCGATCACCCGGTAGGGGAGGCCCCCGATCCGCACCGCCTTGCCCACCGGATCGGTCCCCTCGAAGAGCCGCTCCGCCACCAGGCTGCCCAGCACCACGACCGGCTTCGCCGCCCGCACTTCCTGGAGGGTGAAGGACCGGCCCGTCGAGAGCCGGAAATCCTTGATCCGGAAGAACGACTCCTCGCTGCCGATCAGTTCGATGTCCTTCGCCACCTTGGAGCCGAACCCCACGGTCACCCGGTCGGCGCAGGACTTGGCCGCGAGCACCGGGGTCCGGAGCCGGGAGGTCACGTAGTCGGCGTCGGCGTAGCTGATCCGCGGCCGCCGGAGCCACTGCCGCCAGACGTCGTCGCTCACGTCGCCGCTCACGAAGTTCGGGCGCTGGCGGAGCTTGAAGGTGTTGAGCCCCACCAGCGTGTTGGCGAACCGCTCCTGCATGTAGACGTTCATCCCCTGCACGATCGAGACGACCGCGATCAGGAAGGTGACGCCGATGAGCACGCCGATGAGCGAGAAGACGCTCTTGAGCTTCTGGGCCCGAATGGCCCCCAGTGCCATGCGCACCGCCTCGACGAGGGGCATGTCAGGCCGCCGCCACGCTCGGGTTGGGCTGGTCGCTCGCGATCCGGCCGTCGCGGATCACCACGATCCGCCGGGCGTACGCCGCCACCGCGGGCTCGTGGGTCACCAGCACGATCGTCTGCCCCTGGGCGTGGAGCGCGCCGAAGACCCGCATGATCTCCTCGCTGGTGGCCGAGTCGAGGTTGCCGGTCGGCTCGTCGGCGAGGAGGATCGACGGCTCGTTCACCAGGGCGCGGGCGATCGCCACCCGCTGGCGCTGGCCGCCCGAGAGCTCGTTGGGCCGGTGGTGCATCCGCTGCCCCAGCCCCACCCGCTGGAGCGCCGCCTCGGCCCGGGCCCGGCGGGCGGCCGCGGGCACGCCGGCGTAGACCAGCGGCAGCTCGACGTTGTGCAGCGCCGTGGCCCGGGGCAGCAGGTTGAAGGTCTGGAAGACGAACCCGATCTCCCGGTTCCGGACCCGCGCCAGCGCGTCGTCGGTGAGCCGCGACACCTCCTGGCCATTGAGCCAGTACTCGCCGCCGGTCGGGGTGTCGAGGCAGCCGAGCAGGTTCATGAGGGTGGACTTGCCCGAGCCGGAGGGACCCATGATCGCCACGTACTCGTTGCGCCGGATGTCGAGGTCCACCCCGCGGAGCGCCGGCACCCGCTCGCTCCCCATCACGTACTCCCGCCGGAGCCCGCGTACCCGGATCACGAGGTCGCTCATGATCAGCTCCCCGTCCGGCCGGTGTCCGCCTCGATCGGCCGCACCCGGGCGCTGTCCTTGAGCTCGCGGATCGCCTGGTACGGCCCGGCCACGATGGTGTCCCCCTCGCGGAGCCCGGCAAGCACCTCGAAGTGCTCCTCCCCCGCGATCCCCACCTTGACCGGCCGGAACTGGGCGATGCCGCCCCGCACCACGAACACCCCCTCGGCCTCCCGCTTGGCGTTCCGGCGGCCGGTGTCGCCCGCCACGGGGGCGCGGCGTCCGGCCGCGCCGTTCCCGGCCCGCTCGTTGGGCACCGGCCGGTTCTCCCGCACCGTGAGCGCGATGATCGGGATGCTCAGCGCGTCGCGCCGGGTGTCGGTCACGATCTTGGCGGTGCAGCTCAGGTCGGGCCGGATGTCGGCCGGCGGGTCGAGCAGGGTGATCTCCACGTCGAAATCCACCGCCCGATCCTGCGAGCCCGACGCCGTCTGGGTGGCGGTGAGCTGCGCGCTGTGGCTGATCTTGGTGACCCGCCCCACGAACGTGGTGTCGGGGAAGGCGTCGATGGTGACCTCGACCGAGTCGCCCTCGGACAGCCGCACCACGTCGGTCTCGTCCACCTGGACCTTGGCCAGGATGGTCGAGAGGTCCGCGATCGTCATGAGCAGCGCCGTCTCCCGCGAGAACGTGCCCGGCACCGCCACCTCGCCCACCTCCACCGGGAGCCGCACCACCCGGCCGCTCATCGGCGCCACGATGCGGGTCTTGGCGAGGTTCTCCCGCGCCTCCTGCAGCGCGGCGCGCGCCTGCTCCACCTGCGCCCGGTTGGCGTTGTAGTTCGCCACCGCCACCTGGTACGACGTCTCGGCCTGTTCCACCGCCTCCTGGGCGACGAGGTTCGGGCTGCTGGCGCGCAGCTCCCGGGCCCGGTCCAGCGCCCGCTTCGCCTGGTCCATCGTGGCCTGGGTCTGCACCAGGGCGGCCTGGCTGGAGGCGACCACCGCCTCGGCCCGCGCCACCGCGGCCTCGTACTGCGCCGGGTCGATCTGGATCAGGAACTGGCCCTTCTGGACCATGTCCCCCTCCTCGACCCCGATCCGGACGATCCGGCCGGTGATGTCGGCCGTCACGTCCACCGACGCCTTGGCCTCGATCCGTCCGCTGGCCGTCACGGTCGCCACCAGGTCCCGTTTCGCCACCGCCTCCAGACGGACCTCCGTCCCGCGCTTGTTGCGCTGCGCCGCGGTCAGCGCCACGACCGCGCCGATCACGCCGACGATGATGACACCCGCCAGACCGAGCTTCACACGACGCGACATGGGGATTCCTTTGCCTCAGCGAAGGGGACGGCCGACCGCGGCCTCGAGCGCGGCCAGCGCCTTGTGATAGTCGTAGACGGCGTTCACGTAGTCCGCCTCGGCCCGCTGCACCGCGTTCTGGGCGTCGGTCACCTCCAGCGACGTGCCGCTGCCGAGCCGATACCGGTCCTGCGCCAGCTGCAGCTGCTCCCGCGCCGCCCGCCGGCTCACCTCCTGGACCGCGATGGCGCGGTAGGCGGTCTCCAGGTTCAGGAACCGGGAGTGCACCTCGGAGCGCACCTGCAGCGCCCGCGCCCGCACCCCCTCCTCGGCGTCCTCCCGCTGCGCCCGCGCCTGCGAGAGCCGGAGCGAGCGCCCGAAGCCGGTGAAGATCGGCAGCGAGACGCTGAGCGTCGCCCGGAACGGCTGGGCGGTGTAGTCGAAGGGGAAGACATCGTTCTGCTTCCGGATCCGCGCCTCCAGCGCCGGGTCGAGCGCGGTGCCGCTGCCGTTGAGCCCGGCGAAGGCGTTGCAGTCGGGGATGAGCCCGCCGTTGGGCTCGTTGGGAATGCCCCCGCCCGGCAGCGCCCGGATCAGGTTGTTCTGGAACTCGCAGTTCCGCGCCGTCTCCCGCGCGCTCGCCAGCGGGCCGCCGATCACCAGCCCGTCGTCGGTGAACTCCTGGGTGAACCCGCTCCAGCCGGCCTGGAGGGTGAGCGAGGGAAGGAACGCCGACTTCGCCGCCCGGACGCCCGCCTCGGCCGCGTCCTCCCGGGCCCGCAGCGCCCGGAGCGACGGGTTGCGCTCCTCGGCCATCGCCAGGAGCTGGTCGAGCCGGTACTCCGGCGCCGTGACCGGGAAGCTGTCGGTGAGCTCGATCCGCTCCACCGGCGCCGGCGGGGTGACGCCCATGCGCCGGAGCAGCTCGAGCTTGGCGTCGTTCTCCGCCTGGAGGTTCCGGAGCAGCTGGACTTCCGACTGCGCCTTCTGCACCTCCGCCTGCCGCACCTCGAGCAACGTGCCCTGGCCCACCCGGTAGCGCGCCTGGGCCAGCTGCAGGAACTCCTCGTTCCGGGCGACCTGCTGCCGGGCCACCGCGACCTGGGCCGCCGCCTGCAGCGCGGTGAGGTACTGCAGCGTCACGTCGACCGTGAGCCCGTGCTCCGCGCCGGCGATCTCCTCCTCCGTGGCCCGCTGGTTGGCTTTCTGCTGCCCCACCGCGCTGAGCCGCGTCCCGTCGAGCTGCCACTGGAGGTTGAGCCCGTAGCCCGAGCTCAGGTAGGGCGAGGTCGCGCGGGTGAATCCCCCGCCGAAATTCGACTGCCCCGAGCCGGTGTAGCCGAAGTCCACCCCGGAGTTGACGGTGGGGAGCAGGTTGCCATAGGCGTTCCGCACCGCCCACCGCGCCGGCCCGGCGTCGTTCCGGACCTGCCGGAACGCAGGGCTGTTGCGGCGCGCCAACTCCAACGCCTCGGCCAACGTGAGGGACACGGCCGGGGGCGGAGCGGCGGGAGTCGAGTCCTGGGCGGCCAGCGGGGCCGCCAGGGCGCCGAAGGCGAGCAGGTAGAGCCACCGGGTCATTGCGTCGTTCCTCTGGAGGATTCGAGAAAAGGCCGCCCCACATACGGACCCGGTTCGCCGCAGGTTTCAAGTTGCGACAACGGCCGGACCCGCGATTCGGGAGGCGCGAGGGGCGGGAGGAGGAATCAGTCCCGCAGCCGGATGGCCCGCAGGCCTGATCCCGGGAGCTCGATCCGGGTGAGGCGACCCCGGGCGTCGAGCCAGATCGTTCCCTCGATCCCGCCGGCGAGGCGCACCGCCGCGAGCGGCTCGCCCTCCACCTCGGTCGGTGGCTCCCGCCGGGCGGTGAACGCCACCCGGCGCTCGGCATGAGGGAACACCGCGGTGAGCTGGCGGCCGGCCGGCGTGGCCAGCTCCGCCGCCGCGGCATAGAGCGAGACGAGGCTGTCGTGGAGGATCACCACATTGGAGCCGCCAGGGTATTCCCGCGCCGTCACGGTGCCCGGGCCGGCGACCTGGACCGCCACCCGAGTCCGGCTCCCTTGGGCCCGCACCCGGCTTACGCCCGCGGCCGCCTCGACTTCCAGCCTGAAGCCCGCCATCTCCCCCGCGGCCGTGCGCTCGAGGGAGCCTCGCAGCCGCACCGTCGGCGAGCCCCAGGGATATTGGGACGTCGCCTCGAGGGTCGAGCCCTGCGGGTCCCCCGGGCGCCCCCGGCGGATCGAGAACTGCTCCCGACCGATCTCGTGGCCGTCCCGTTGGATGATCAGCACGCCGTCGTCCGCCGCCTGGGCGGCGAGCGAGGGCGGGATCACCAGCGCGGCGATCACCGCCGCGGCGACCGGGATGGGCCGACGCGGCCGGCGCATGGGGCGTCTAGCGGGAATCGTCGTCACCGTCGGCAAAGCAGCGGGATGTGATGCGATCGAGGATAAATCTATACAGGCGCTCGCCCTTCCGGGCCGACGCGGCCGCGGCGTAGGTGAGCAGCGTGGCGGTGCTCGTCTCGGCCC
>DATLZT010000109.1:0-6193 GCA_035573835.1 Gemmatimonadales bacterium | reverse complement strand
ACTCCTCGCCCGCGACGGTCTCCTGGCTGTACGCCAGCACGCGCTCGTACAAGGCGATGTGCCGCTCGGCCATCAGCTCCCGCGTGAAGTGCTTCTCCACCCGACGCCGGCCCGCCTCGCCCATCTGCTCGCGCTTGAACGGGTCGTGCGCCAGGGTGTCGAGCGCTTCCGCGAGCGACCGCACGTCGTGGACCGGCACCTCGAGCCCGGTCTCGCCCGGTACGTTCACCTCCCGCACGCCGGTCGGCACCGCGCTCGTGATCACCGGCCGGCCGGCCGCCATCGCCTCCAGCACCACCAGGCCGAACATCTCGTCCACCGTCACGGACGGGAGCACCAGGAAATCCGCCTCGGCCATCCGGCGGGGCAGATCCTCGTCCGGGTACTCGCCGTAGAACCGCACCCGGTCGGCCAGGGCCAGGGCCTGGGTCAGGGTCTTGAGCCGCGGCAGCTCCGGTCCCCCGCCCACGATGTCGAGCCTGAGGTCCGGCACCCGCTCCAGCGCGCGGAGCAGGATGTCGAGGCCCTTGAACTTGAGGAGCCGGCCGATGAAGATCGCCTTGGGTGGCGCGTCGTACGGCCGCCGGGGCAGGTCGGCCCAGCGGGTCTCGTCGATGCCGAACGGGATGATCTCGGTCTTGGTCTCGAACCCCTCGAGCTCGGTGCAGAGCGCGAGGTGCGCCCGGCTCGGCACCACGATGGCCGCCGCCCGGCGAAGCACCGCGCGGGCCAGCATGCGATAGGTGGTCCGCTTGGCATCCTGGTGCTGGGTCACGACGAGCGGCGTCTTCCGGCTGCGGAGCAGCGAGGCCACGTCGGCCAGCGGATGGGGATGGTGCAGGTGGATGATGTCGGCCCGCCGCCGCGCGGCCGCCAGGTAGCCCGGCGCCAGCTCCTCGCTGCCCAGCGCCCCGAACGAAAACACCCGGGTGACCGTCGTCCGCTGCCGCCCCCCGGCCCGTCCGCCCGTCCGGCTTTCCACCGCGACGACCGACACATCGTGCCCCAGCGCCGCCGCCCCCTCGGCCAGGTCCTGGACGACCCGCTCCATGCCGCCTGACCGCGGCCAGTAATACTTGGCGAGGTGGAGGATGCGCATGGGGTGCCGCAACTTGGGCGGGGCCCGGAGGGCTGTCAATGGCCGCCGCCCGCGCCTGCGCTGGACTCGCCTGCTGGACACGCCCGTCCCGCTCCTCTCGTCCCTCCCACCCGACCTGCCTGCCCCGATTGACGATTCCCCGGCGACCGTGGATCATTAGCGCGAGCGCCCGCGGGACCGAGTGCGCCGGCGCGCCGCACGACCGCACGCAGCACGCACCGCAAGGCCACGGTTGCCCATCCTCGCCCTCTGCTACGGCACGCGCCCTCAGATCATCAAGGCCAGCGTCCTCCGCCGTGCGCTGGCCCCGCTCGGGCCGGTGCTCGCGGTGGACACGGGCCAGCACTACGATTACGAGCTCAACGCGATCTTCTACGAGCAGCTCGGCGTCGAACCGCCAGACCTCTTCCTCGAGGTGGGCTCCGGCAGCCATGCGGCCCAGACCGCGGCCATCGTGGAACGGGCGGCCGCCGTGCTCGATCGGGCCAGGCCGGCCGCGGTTCTCGTCATCGGCGACACCAACTCGACGCTGGGCGCCGCCCTGGCGGCGGCCAAGCTCCGGATTCCGGTCGTCCACGTCGAGGCCGGCCTCCGGGCCGGCGACCTGCTCATGGCCGAGGAACTCAACCGCCGGGCCGTGGACGCCATCGCTTCCGTGCTCTGCACCCCGTCCCCGGCCGTCACGGCCCGGATGGCGCGCGAGCACCCGGACCAGCGGGTCGTCGAGACCGGCGACGTGGCCTACGACGTGTTGCTGAGCCAGCTCGGGCGGCTGGTCCCGCCTGACAGCGTGGTGCCGGGCCTGGGCCCGGGCTACGTCTTCGCCACCTTGCACCGGGCCGAGCTGGTGGATCACCCCGAGCGCCTGGCCGCCGCGGTGGCCGCCCTCCAGGCGCTGGGCCGCGAGGTCGTCTTCGCCGTCCATCCGCGCACCCGCAACGCGCTGGAACGGTGCGGGATCACCAACCGGCTGGCCTGGCCGGTCCGGCTCGTCCCCGCGGTGGGCTACCTCGAGAGCCTCGCCCTCACCCGCGGGGCGAGCGCCGTGGTGACCGATTCCGGCGGGCTGCAGCGCGAGGGCTACTGGCTCGGCACGCCGTGTGTCACCCTGCGCGCCGAAACCGAGTGGGAGGAAACCGTGCACTGTGGCGCCAATCTGCTGGTCTCGCCGGACGACGCCGTCCGGGCCCTTCCCCCGGCCGTCGAGACCCAGCTCCAGCGGTGGAACGGGACGGCGCGATGGGATCCCACGGCCTACGGCACCGGCAACGCCGCCCAGCGCGTCGCGGAGGCGGTGCGATCCCTCCTCCCCGCCTGACCCGGGGACCGGCCGCGTGCGGGTCCTGATCGCCTCCCAGACCTACCTGGATCCCGCCAATCGCGGGAAGCTGCGCGCGCTCGCCGCCCTGGGCTGCACGGTGAGCGCCGCGGTTCCCGCCCGCTGGTCGCCCTGGGCCCGGGGGCCGTTGCTCACCGCCGAATGGGGAAACGACGGGGGGGTGCAGATCGCGCCGATCCCCGTCGTGGGCTCGCCCCGGGGCGAGGCGATCCGCTGGCGGGCGCGCGATCTCCGGCGCCTGCTGCGCGACTTCCGCCCCGAGGTGGTCCAGATCGAGGCCGAACCGTGGACCCCGATCGCCGCCCTGGTGAGCACCCAGGCCTACCGGCTCGGGTTTCCGACCGTGGTCTTCACCTGGCAGAGCGTCCGCCGCTCCTATTCGTTCGCCGAGCGCTGGCGCCGCCGGCGCACCCTGCGCCGGGCCCGCGCCCTGGTCGGGGGGAACAAGCTCGCGGCGGGCCTCCTCGCGCGCGAGCGCCCGGACATTCCGCTGGCCGTGATACCCCAGAGCGGCATCACTCCGCCGCTCGACACCCCCCGCCCCGAGAACCAGGCCCTCGCGATCGGTTTCGTGGGCCGGCTGGTGCCCGAAAAAGGGCTCGACGCGCTCTTCCGCACCCTGGTGAAGCTGCACGGCCGCTGGACCCTGACGGTGGTGGGAAGCGGGCCCGAGCAGGAGCACCTGGAGGGGCTCGCCGAGCGCCTCGGGATCGCTTCGCGGGTGGCCTGGCTCGGCGCCCTGCCGCCGGCCGAGCTCGCGGCCCTCTGGCCCACGCTCGACTGCCTGGTGGTTCCTTCGCGCAGCACGCCGCAGTGGGTGGAGACGTTCCACCCCGCCCTGCTCGCCGCCATGGGCCACGGCGTCACCGTGGTGGTCACCGATTCCGGCGCCCTGCCGGAGCTCGTGGATACGGCCGGCCTGGTGGTGCCGGAGGACGACGTGCCCGCCCTGGCCGCGGCCCTCCAGCATCTGGCCGACTCGCCCCGCGAGCGGAGCCGGCTCGGGCGCGAGGCGCGGCTCCGCGCGATGAGCCACTACGTGGACGACGCGGTGGCGCGGCGCACCGTGGGGTTCTGGGAACAGGTGGTGCGGCGGCCCGCGCCCCATTGACCCCCCCTCGAGGCGCGGCGATCTTGAACCGCCATGCGACGTTGTCCCGGCGCCCCGCCCCGCGTTGTCCTGCTCCTCGCCAGCGTCCTCGTCCTCGCGCCCCCGGCCGGCCGGCTCGCGGCCCAGGTACCGGGGGGGGGACGCCCCCCGAGCCCCGAGGAGGCCCGGCGCCTGCTCGAGACCCGCCCGGACCTTGTGAGGCAGCTCCGGGAGCGCATCGGCGCGTCGGGGCTCACCCCGGAGCAGATCCGGGCCCGGCTCCGCGCCGCCGGATACCCCGAGACCCTGCTCGACGACTACCTCGCCGCCGCCGACACCACCCGCGCCCTCCGCCCCTCCACCAACATCCTCGAGGCGGTGCGGGTGCTCGGCATCGTGAGCGGCGAAGAAGCCGAGTCGCTGCTCGTCCTCACCGACTCCGCCCTCAAGGTGGCCGATTCGCTCCGCGCCGACTCCCTCGCCGACACCACCCGGGCGCTCCGGATCTTCGGCCTCTCGATCTTCCGCCGCGCCACCACCCTCTTCCAGCCGACCCTGAGCGGCCCGGTGGACGAGAACTACCGCCTGGGACCGGGGGACGGGCTCGTCCTGATCCTGAGCGGCGACGTGGAACTGGCCCACGAACTCACCGTCACCCGCGAGGGGCTGATCGCCATCCCCCAGGTGGGCCAGCTCTACGTCGCCAACCTCACGTTGGGCCAGCTCGAGGACCTGCTGTACGCCCGGTTAGGCAGGGTGTACTCCGGGGTGCGACGCGGGCCCGGCGCCACCACCCGCTTCACGGTCACCGTGGCGCGGCTCCGCACGGTCCAGGTCTTCGTCACCGGCGACGTGGCCCGGCCCGGGTCCTATCAGATCTCGGCCGCGGGGACCGCGCTCACCGCCCTCTACGCCGCGGGCGGCCCCACGCCGAACGGCTCGTTCCGCCGGGTGGAGATCCGCCGCGCGGGACAGCTCCTGGACTCGCTCGATCTCTACGACTATCTGCTCCGGGGGGACAACAGCCACGATCGCCGGCTCGAGACCGGCGACGTGGTCTTCGTGCCGGTGCGCCGGACCCAGGTCAAGGTCGCGGGCCGCATCGTGCGGCCGGCGGTCTACGAACTGCGCCCCGGCGAAACGCTCCGCGATCTCCTGCAGATCGCGGGCGGCTTCGAGCCGGAGGCCCTCCGGCGCCGGGTGCAGATCGACCGGATCCTCCCGCCCGCCGAGCGGGGCCCGGGCGGCCGGGACCGGGTCGTCATTGACCTCGCCTCCGACCAGTTCACCGACGGCCTCGGCCCTCCCTTCCCCATGGAGCCGGGCGACTCGGTGACCGTCTTCGCGGTGGCCGAGCGGCGCCGCAACATGATCGCCGTGGAAGGCGCGGTCTGGACCCCGGGGCCGGTGGGGTTCACCCCGGGCATGCGGCTCTCCGAGGCGATCCGCCTGGCGGGCGGCCCCAAGCCGGACGTCTATCTCGACCAGGTGCTCGTCACCCGCCTCCTCCCCGACTCCACCCGAGTGCAGCTCCGCTCGCGCCTGCGGGACAGCACCGGCGCCGTGACCGACGACCTGCCCCTCGCCGAGGACGACGTGGTCCGGCTCTTCTCGCGCTCGGAGTTCCGGCCCGAGCGATACGTCGCGGTGACGGGCGCGGTGCGGAAGCCGGGCCGCCTGCCTTATCGCGACGGCATGACCCTCCGGGACGCGCTGCTCGAGGTCAAGGGACTGACGGAGGACGCCCTGCTCACCGAGGCGGAGATCGCCCGGCTGCCGGAGGATACGGCGCGGGTCGCCGGCCGGGTGGCGAAAACCGTGCGGGTGCCGCTCGACTCGACCTACCTGTTCGAGCGGGGCCCCGACGGGCGGTACCTCGGGCCGCCGGGAATCCCCGCGCCGCCGGCCGGGGCGGCGGAGGTGGCGCTCCGCCCCTACGACAACGTGCTCATCTTCCGCCAGCCGGACTGGGAGCTGCAGCGCAGCGTGAGCATCACGGGCCAGGTGCGCTACCCCGGCCGCTATGCGCTCCTCACCCGCACCGACCGCCTGACGGATCTCATCGAACGGGCGGGCGGCCTCACCAGAGAGGCCTACCCCGAGGGGATCCAGTTCTACCGCTCGGTGGACCGGGGCGGGCGTATCGGCATTGACCTCCCCCGGGCGCTCCGCGACAAGACGAGCCGGGAGAACCTCATCCTCGCGGGCGGCGATTCGATCTTCATCCCCGAGTACATCCCGGTGGTGTACGTGCGCGGCGCGGTGAACGCGCCCCAGCCCGTGAACTACAACCCCGGCAAGAACATCGACTACTACATCGCCGCCGCGGGCGGCTACCACCGCGACGCCGACCGGGGCCGCGCCTACGTCACCCAGCCGAACGGCAAGGTGCAGAGCGTGGCCCGCCGTTTCCTGCTCCCCGACGGCAAGCCCAGGCCGCTCGCCGGGGCGGCGATCTTCGTGCCCGAACGGGACAAGACGCTCCGCCGCGACTGGGTGGCCCTCGCGGGCTCCATCGCGCAGATCCTGGCGAGCCTCACGGCGGTCGTGGTCGTCGTCATCCGGAGGTGAGGGTACGGGGGGGAACGGGCGCCGTGTGCCACGGGACGCGGAAGGGCGATCCGCCCTCGCCCGGCGCGCACCTGGCGCGCGCACCGGGGGGGGG
>DATLZT010000108.1:0-21125 GCA_035573835.1 Gemmatimonadales bacterium | reverse complement strand
CCGGCGGCCGCGCTCCGGACGGCTCGTCGAGGAACGCGTCCTCGCCCTCCTCGTCGTCGGCCGGCGCGGGGACGTTGGACGCCACGAGCTGATTGAGCGTCCCCAGGATCTCGTCCACCGAGACCGCGAGGTAGCCGTCGTCGTTGATGTTCCCGATGAACTCCTCGGCGATGAGCAACTGCCGGGGCGTCAGGTCCATCATCTTGACCTGTTCCCGCAGGTGGTCGGCCAGGCCGCGGGTCGCCACGGTGACCGGCTCGACGTACTCCCGCTCCTCGTACTCCTCGCGGGCGCCGCCCACGTCGAATCCGTTCAGCAGGATCTCCTCCCAGTCCGTCTCGTCCTCCTTCTCCTGCTTTTCCTTCTCCTGCTCCGGCGTGGCCGGCTCCGCCAGTTCCTCCTCCTCGGGCTCGACCAGCTCGAGGAAGGGGTTGGTGAGCAGCTCCTGCTTCAGGTGCTGCTGCAGGTCCATCATGGGCATGTACAGCATGTCCATGGCCTGGTAGAGCCGCGGATTGATCCGCAGGTCCTGCCGCAGCGTCGCCTGCTGTGAGAGCCCGGTTTTCACGCGACCGCCTCCAGACGCGATCTCAGGCGGGTGGTGAGGGTCGGCCCGAGGTAGAGCTCGGCGACCCGGTCGTCGAAGACCAGTTCGCGCACGGTGCCCGACACCTGCACCTTCCCGTCGAACATGATGTAGGCCCGATCCACGATGTCCAGGGTCTGCTCCACGTTGTGGTCGGTGATCAACACCCCGATCCCCCGATGCCGCAGCCCGGCGACGATGGTCTGGATGTCGTGCACCGCGATCGGGTCCACCCCGGCGAACGGCTCGTCCAGCAGCATGAACTTGGGATCGGTCACGAGCGCCCGGGTGATCTCCAGCCGGCGGCGCTCCCCGCCGCTCAGCGAGTAGGCCTTGTTCCGCCGGAGGTGCTTGATCGAGAGCTCGTCCAGCATCCGCTCCAGCCGTTCCTCCCGCTCCGCCCGGCCGAGCGGCATCGTCTCGAGGATCGCCAGGATGTTCTCCTCGACCGTGAGCCGCCGGAAGATCGACGGCTCCTGGGCCAGGTACCCGATGCCGGCCCGCGCCCGGCGGTACATCGGCGCGGCGGTGAGGTCCGTGCCGTCCAGCTCGACCACCCCGGCGTCGGGCCGGATCAACCCGGTGATCAGGTAGAAGGTCGTGGTCTTGCCCGCGCCGTTGGGGCCGAGCAGCCCCACGATCTCCCCCTGCGTGAGCCGCACCGTCACGTCGTCCACCACCCGGCGCCGCTTGAACGACTTGCAGAGCCCCCGCCCCTCCAGCACGCTGCCGCCCACCCGGGCCGGTCGCGGGGGGACCGCCTCGTGGCGGTGGAACCCGCTGCGGGCACGCTCGAGGAGGAGCGCGTGCACCGCCTCCCGATCGGCCGCGGCGTCGGCCCACCACGCCCCGGCGGCGCGGACCACGCCACCGTCGCGGGCCGGGTCGACGGCCACCCACCCCTCGGTCGAGAGCCGCGGCAGCACCGACCGGTGGAGGTTCTCCCGCACCGCGTCCCCGGTGAGCGCGCCCATCGTGGCGCGAGGTTGGTCCCCGCAGCACTGGAGATAGAGCTCGCGGTAGCGGGCAACCAGGTCCCCCATGCCGAGCCGACCGGCATCGTCCGCCCACCGGGCGAGCGCCGCCAGGGCGAGCGGGAGCGCGGGATCGCGCTCCTCCAGTCGCTGGAGCCAGGCCGGCCGGCTCATCGCCGGCCTCCGGTCGCTCGATCCTCCGGCGGCGCCGGCACCGACTCGCCCCGGACCGGCTCAAGCTGGACGCCGTCCACCCGTCCGTACAGGTCCACCCGCTCCACCGCCCGGTCGTCGCCCGGCTTCATCGTGACGACGATCCGGTCTCCCCGCGAGTAGTTGAGCGACGGGGGCCCGGGCCGCCGCGGGTCCGACACCCGGTAGAACGAGCGTGCCTCGTGCCGCGCCTCGATCCGTCGGAGCACCGAGCGCGTGGTCCCCGCCGAATCGCGCTGGGCGAATTGCGCCACCACGGTGTCGCCCGAGAGCCAGTCGCGCTCGCCGGTGGCGGAGTCGGGCGCGGTCCCGACCCAGGCGGCCCCGAAGGCGCGGGCCTCGCGGAGCCGGCGTCCCGGGGTGTCCAGCGCCAGGGAGTCGGCCCGGATCTCGTGCTCCGGCGAGTCGGCGTGGGGGCGGAGGCTGTCGCCCCAGGCCAGCGTCTGCACCAGCGCACCGCCCTCGATGTCCAGTGCGATGGTGTCGGCCCGCAGATCCCACGAGGCGTTCACGGCGTGCCCCTGCCCCTTGGCCACCAGGTAGGTGAGCTCCCGGCGATCAAGCCGGAAGTCGATCCGCCGCCCCTCCAACCGGAAGGAGTCGGGGCCGAGGCCGCGGAGGGTCGGGAGGCCGCCGAGGAGCGAGCCGTCGCCGGCCGGACCGGCGTCGAGCCGGAGCGAGTCGCCCCGCGCCGCGAAGTCGCTCCGGTCGATCGTGACCTTGCCGCCGGCCCAGAGCCGGTCCTCGCCCCGCATCCGGACCCGGTCGCCGTGGATCACGTAGGGCTCGCCCCGCCGGCCGGCGGAGTCGGTGGTCACGTACTCGATCCGCGGGCGTCCCACCGCGTACAGCATCGCCGTGTCACGCTGGCCCGGGATCGCCCGGTAGTAGTCGAGCGACGGCCCCCGCAGGGTGGATCCGGTCCGGAGGTTCCGGGTGAACACCCGTCCCCGCGCCTCCCAGCGCTCCCCGTCGCGGAAGTAGGTCCCCCGATCGGCGTCCATCTCGATGGTGCTGTCGCGGTACCGCACCCGGCCGATGAACTCGAAGATCCGGCCGGCGGTGGCGGCGACGCTGTCGCTCCGCATGCTCACCTCCTGCCCCCGACAGCGGAGCTGCACATCGCCCCGGGCGAAGTAGTTCACCGTGCCGCCGGGCCCCGGGATCGTCACCCCCGAATCGGCGTGCACGATCTCGAGGAGGCAACCGGGGGACGGTTGGGCCGGCCCGGGCGGCGCCCGCTGCGCCTCGACGCCGGACGTCGCCAGCGCCAGCGTCGCGCCCAGCGCGAGCCCCCGTCCCCCCCGGACGCTCATTGCTGCCCCGGCACCAGCACACCCTCGCCCGCCACGCCGCGCGGCTCCGCCACCCGCACGTTCTCGAAGTCGGGATCGGAGGTGAAGCTGTTCCCCTCCAGGTGATCGGTGCCGTCGTCGAAGGTGAACGGCTGATCGGTCGACAGGAGATCCGTGCCCCGATCGTACCGCAGGATCGACGTGCGCAGCGTCTTCCCGTCCGGCGTCACCGCCACCACCTCGCCCCGGGCCTCCATCGCCCCGGTCTGCCAGCGATACGTCCCCTCGCGGGAGGTGAGCGTGGAGCTCACCGCGCCGGAGGGCTGGTAGAACGTGACCTTCACCCCCCGGAGCTCGGCCGTCTGGGTGGCCTCGTAGAAGTACGCCGTGTCGGCCTCCACCAGGCTCCGGCGCACGCCGTCCTCGGTGACGTAGTGGACCAGCTCGTAGAGGACCTGGTCCGCCGAGTCGGCCGCGGCGAGCGTCGTGCTGGGCCGGACCCCCTGGTCGGTGCAGGCCGCGAGCGCCCCCAGCGCCAGCAGTCCGAGCATCGCCCGCTCACGGCCGCCCGCCCGGCGCCTCACACCGCCCCCGCGCGCATCAGGTCGTGCAGGTGCACCACCCCGTGCACCGTGCCCTGGGCGTCGACCACCGGCAGGGCGATGACCCCGAATTTCTCCATGGTGCCCACGGCGTGTGCCGCGAGCTCGTCCGGCGCGGCGGTCTTGGGGGTGCGGGTCATGATCGTGCCCACCCGCACCGTGAGGAAGTCCGGATCCCGCTCGGCCAACCGGGTGAGGTCGCCGGTGGTGAGCACCCCCTCGAGCCGGCCGTCGCAGCCCACCAGCGCGAGGCCGCGCTCGCGGGCGAGCCGCACCACCGCCTCGCGCATGGTGGCGTCCGGGCGGAGCAGTCCCGCCGTGGGCACCATCACGTCACGCACCCGGAGGAGGAGCCGCTTCCCGAGGCTGCCGCCCGGGTGGAGCGCCGCGAAGTCCTCCCGCCGGAACCCCTTGAGCTGGAGCAGCGCCACGGCCAGCGCGTCGCCCAGCGCCAGGGCCACGGTGGTGCTGCAGGTGGGGGCGAGGTCGTGGGGGCAGGCCTCCTCGGAGACGGCGCCGTCGAGCACCACGTCCGCCGCCTTGGCCAGCATCGAGGTCCGGCCGCCGGTGATGGCGATGATCGGCACCCGGAGCCGCTGCAGCGAGGCCACCAGCCCGAACAGGTCCTCCGACTCCCCGCTCTTGCTCAGCAGGATCGCCACGTCGTCCCGGCCCACGATGCCGAGGTCGCCGTGGAGGCTGTCGGTCGGGTGGAGATAGGTGGCCGGCGTCCCGGTCGAGGTCAGGGTCGCCGCGATCTTCCGGGCGATGAGTCCCGACTTCCCGACCCCCGAGACGATGACCCGGCCGCGGGTGCGCGCGAGCAGCTCCACCGCCCGGGCGAAGCTCGCGTCGAGCCGCGCCGCGGCCGCCCCGAGCTCCGCCGCCTCGAGCCGGAGCACGCGGCGCCCGGCCTCAACCAGATCCGTCGACTCGCGCGAGCTCATGGCCGTAGTCCGGATCCCGCTGCCGCAGGTACCGCCGAAGTGCCTCCTCCCACTCCCCCCGGGCCTTGAGCAGCGCCTCGATGACCTCCCGCACGGCCCCGTGGCCGCCGCTCGCGCCGGTCACGAACCGCGCCGCCCGCTTCACCTCGGGGACGGCGTTGGCCACCGCGATCGGGAGGCCCACCCGCTCGAGCACCGGGAGGTCGGCCAGGTCGTCGCCCACGAAGGCGACCTCGTCCCACCCGAGCCCCCGTCGGGCCAGGAGCTCGCCCAGTGCCGGCACCTTCTGCGCCTTGGCGTCCTGGATGCACTCGCAGCCGAGCTCCGCGGCCCGGAGCGCGGTGGCCTCGGACTCCCGCCCGCTCACCAGCACCACCGACAGCCCCATGAGCCGGAGCATCCCGATGCCCAGCCCGTCCTGGATGTCGAACCGCTTGAGCTCGACCCGCACCCCGTTCACCGGGCCCACCCAGATGCCGTTGTCGGTGAGCACCCCGTCGACGTCGAGCCCGACCAGCCGGACCCGCCGGGCGAGCGCGGCGTCAAGCATGGACGCCCTCCCGGGCCCGGAACCAGAGGTCGACCGCGCGGGCCACCAGGTCCCCCAACCGGTCCAGCGGCCACTGGGTGGCGGCGTCGCTCGGCGCCCGGGCCGGATCCGGGTGGGTCTCGAGGAAGAAGCCGTCGGCGCCCGCCGCGGCGGCCGCCGCGAGGAGCGCGGGGATATGCTCCCGGAGCCCGCCGCTCCCCCCGTCTTCCCCCAGGCCGGGCTGCTGCACCGAGTGGGTGGCGTCGAAGATGACCGGGGCGCCGGTGGCCTGGCGGAGCCGGGCGAAGTTGCGCATGTCGACCACGAGGTCCCCGTAGCCGAAGAAGGTGCCGCGCTCGGTCACGGCCACCTCGGCACTCCCGCCCTCGCGCACCTTCTCGACCGCGCCGCGCATCCCGTCCGGCGCCACCCACTGCCCCTTCTTGACGTTCACCGGCTTCCCGGTGCGCCCCGCGGCGAGGAGCAGGTCGGTCTGGCGGCAGAGGAAGGCCGGGACCTGGAGCACGTCCACGATCTCGGCCGCCCGGGCGGCCTGCCCGCTCTCGTGCACGTCGGTGAGCACCGGCAGGCCGCTCTCCCGACGCACCCGCTCGAGCGCCCGGAGCCCCTCCTCGAGACCGGGGCCCCGCGGCGCGCCGAGCCGGGAGCGATTCGCCTTGTCGAAGCTGGCCTTGAAGCAGACGGGAATGCCGAGCCGATGGCCCAGCTCCGCCAGGGCATCCGCCACCCGGGGGAGCACGTCGCCCCCCTCGATCACGCAGGGGCCGGCGATGAGGAACGGCGCGCGCCGGAACGACCAGCTCATCACCGGTTCAGCTCGGCGAGCTCGATCTCGGCCTCGCCCGAGGCGGCCCGCTGGCGCTTGTGGCGGTAGGCCGCCCCCACGAAGCCGGCGAAGAGCGGATGGGGCCGGGTGGGCCGCGACTTGAGCTCGGGGTGGAACTGGCAGCCGATGAACCAGGGATGATCGGGGAGCTCGATCACCTCCACCAACCCGCCGTCGGGCGAGACGCCCGAGAGGCGCATGCCGTACTCCGCCAGCACGTCGCGGTAGGCGTTGCTCACTTCCCAGCGGTGGCGGTGCCGCTCGCTGATCTCGGTGGTGCCGTAGGCCTGGGCCGCCCGGGAGCCGGGGCGAAGCCGGGCCGCGTACGCGCCGAGCCGCATCGTGCCGCCGAGGTTGGTGACGTCCCGCTGCGACTGCATCAGCGCGATGACCGGGGTCTCGCAGTCGGGGTCGAACTCGGTGCTGTTGGTGTTGGGGAGGCGGCAGACGTGGCGGGCGAACTCGATGATCGCGATCTGGAGGCCGAGACAGATGCCGAAGAACGGCATCCCATGCTCCCGGGCCCAGCGCACCGCCTCGACCATCCCCTCCACCCCGCGGACGCCGAAGCCGCCCGGAATGAGCAGCCCGTCGTAGCGGCCCAGGATCTCCCCGGCGGTCTCCTGGTCGGTGAACCGATCGCTCGCGAGCCAGTCGATCCGGACCCCGAGGTTGTGCGGGATGCCGCCGTGCACCAGCGCCTCGTGCACCGACTTGTAGGCGTCGGCCAGGTCGGTGTACTTGCCCACCACCGCGATCCGCACCCGGTCCGCGGGGTTGAGGATCCGCTCGGTGAGCGCCTTCCACTCGCCCAGGTCGGGCTCCGGGGTCTCGAGCCGGAGCCGCTCGCACACCGTGCGGTCGAGCCCCTGCTCGGCGAAGCGGAGCGGGACCTCGTAGATCGACTTCACGTCGGGGCTCTCGACCACGCAGCCGAAGTCGACGTTGCAGAAGAGCGCGATCTTCCGCTTGATGTCGGCGCTGAGCGGGTGCTCGCTCCGGCAGATGAGGATGTCGGGCTGGATCCCGATCTGCATCAGCTCCCGCACCGAGTGCTGGGTCGGCTTGGTCTTGAGCTCGCCCGCGGCGGCGATCCACGGCACCAGGGTGAGGTGGATGAAGATCGCGTTGTCCCGGCCCACCTCCTGGCGGAACTGGCGGATCGCCTCGAGGAACGGGAGCGACTCGATGTCGCCCACGGTGCCGCCGATCTCGGTGATCACGACGTCGTGCCCCGGCGCGGTGCGCCGGATGGCGTTCTTGATCTCGTCCGTGATGTGGGGAATCACCTGCACCGTGGAGCCGAGGTACTCGCCCCGCCGCTCCTTGCCGATCACCGTCTGGTAGATGCGGCCGGTGGTGACGTTGTTCTGCTGGGAGAGCGAGCGGTCGATGAACCGCTCGTAATGCCCCAGGTCGAGGTCGGTCTCGGCCCCGTCGTCGGTGACGAAGACCTCGCCGTGCTGGAACGGCGACATCGTCCCCGGATCGACGTTGATGTAGGGGTCGAACTTCTGCATCGTCACGCTCAGCCCGCGCTCCACCAGGAGCCGGCCCAGCGAGGCGGCGGCGATGCCCTTCCCGAGCGACGAGACCACGCCGCCGGTGACGAAGATGAACTTGGTCGCGTTGGAGCTCGTGGTCATGGCCTCACCTCTGGGAAGCGTACCAGTGGGCCTCGGCCCACCGGAGGTCGTCCGGGGTATCCACGCCGCGCGGCGCCGGCTCGCTGAGCCGGGCCACCCCGATCGCGAGCCCGTGTTGCAGCGCCCGGAGCTGCTCCAGCCGCTCGGTCCGCTCCACGGGGGTGGGCGCGAGCCCGCTCCAGCGCTCGAGCGCGGCGCGGGCGAAGACGTACAGTCCGATATGCTGCCAGTAGACGCCGTCGGCCGGACCGGCCGGCTCCCGACGGTAGGGGATCGGTGCGCGGGAGAAGTAGAGCGCCCGCCCGCCCAGGTCGGTGACCACCTTGACCCGCGCCGGATCGGCCGCCTCGGCCGGGTCGAGCGGCGCCGCGGCGGTCCCGATGTCCTCGCCGCAGCGGACCCGGGCGATCGCGCCCTCGAGCGCCCCCCGCGGCAGGAACGGCTCGTCGCCCTGGATGTTGGCGATCAGGTCGTACCCGCGATACTCCGGCCGCCGCGCCACCTCGGCCACACGGTCGGTGCCGGTCTCGTGACCGGGATCGGTGAGCACCGCAGGCACCCCCGACGGCTCCACCACCCGCACCACCGTGGGGGAGTCGGTGGCCACCACCAGATGATCCACCAACCCGTGCTCCAGCACCCGCTGCACGACCCGCGTCACCAGCGGCTCGCCAGCGAGGAGCTGCAACGGCTTGTTGGGGAGACGGGTCGATGCCAATCGAGCCGGAATGACGCCCAGGACTCGCATGACCCAAAGTAATAGCGCCCCAGGACTGTGTCAAAAGTCATGCCGCGGGCGCGCGGGCCCGCGGAACATAACGCAACACATTGTCACGATTTGGCTTACGATGGACCGCCCGGGGCCAGCCTGGAGCCCGTTCACCCCGTCGCCAGGGTCAGGAAATTCGCCAGGATCCGGCGCCCCTCCTGGGTGGCCACCGACTCCGGATGGAACTGGACCCCGAACACCGGCAGCGAGCGGTGGCGGAGTGCCATGACCTCCTCGCCCGGTGGACGATCCTCCGACCAGGCGGTCACCTCGAGGTCGACGGGAAGGCCGCTCGGCGAGACCACGAGCGAGTGATAACGCATCACCTCGAGCGGCACCGGGAGGCCCGCGAAGAGCTCGGTCCCGCGGTGGACGATCCGGGTGGTCTTGCCGTGCATCAGGCGATCGGCCCGAACCACGCGCCCTCCCAGCGCCTCCGCGATGGCCTGGTGCCCGAGACAGACGCCGAGCAGCGGCACCCGGCCAAGCGCCGCCCGCACCAGGGGGACGGAGATCCCGGCGCTCGCGGGCGTCCCGGGACCGGGGGAGATCAGAATCGCCGTCGGTCGGAGGGCGAGCGCCTCCTGCGCCGTGAGGGCGTCGTTCCGGTAGACCACCGGCTCCGCCCCGAGCTCGCCGGCGTACTGGACCAGGTTGTAGGTGAAGCTGTCGTAGTTGTCGAGGACGAGCAGCATGGCCCGATCGCGCCCTACGGCCGGGGCGGGGCCGGGGCCGCGGGCGCCCCTGGGAGGGGCGCCGCCCGATGGCCCCGATGCCCGTGCTGCCGGGCCCGCAGGGAGTCGAGCACGACCCGCATCCGGAGCAGCGCCGATTCGCTCCGCGCCAGCACCGCGGCATTGATCGAGTCCTTGACGATCGAATCGACGAGGCGCTCGATCGAATCGGCCATCCGGGCCAGTTCCTCCGGCTGGGCCGCGGCCGCAGAGTCGGCATCCATCTCCCGCAGGTCCCGGGCAACCTCGGCGGGGACGTAGAGCGGGAAGCTCGGCCCACCGCGCGCCAGGTGAACCTCCCCGAACGGCTCCAGCCCGGCGAGCGCCGAATCATCCCGGACACACCGGAACACGAGCCGCTTCAGGTTCACGTTCTTGTGGCCGCGGCTCTGGATGTCCCGGATGGCGATGCGACAGCCGGCTAGCCGTTCCGAGGGGACGGAATCGGCGAGGTCGACCCTCACCTCCACGCCGTCCACCGCGTCCGGGGCGTTCCGCCGGATGACCAGCCGGTCGACCTCGCCCAGTCTCTCCCCGTCGAGGCTGAAGGGTACGAAGGCGAGGGGGATCTCGAGCGGCTCGGAGCTCTCCACGACCGCCTTCACGCGGCGGTGCCCCCAGCGGCTCACCCCCACGGCGAGCATGCCGACGAGGAAGACCCCAAGGGCCCCGAGGGCGATCTTGATCCAGTAGCCTCGCATGGTCCGAAGCGGTGACGGGTTGACCTCGCACCCGAGAGCGTTTCATCTAGAGACGTTCGGGAGCCCGGAAAAGTTTCGACCGCCCGCGCAGCGGTCTTACATTATCGCAGCTTTTTCCCGTTTCGCCATCTCGGGCGCGCGGTTGGGGGGCTGGTGATCGAAGTCGAAGGCCTCGGCAAGTACTACGGCGACGTCCCGGCGGTCCAGGATCTCTCCTTCCGGGTCGGCCCGGGGGAGATCCTCGGGCTGGTGGGGCACAACGGCGCCGGGAAGACCACGACCCTGCGAAGCATCTGCGGGATCATCATCCCGAGCCGGGGGAGGATCCGCATCGCCGGCCACGACCTGGGCCGCGACCCGCTCTCGGCCAAGGCGGCGCTCGCCTTCATCCCCGACGAGCCCCATCTCTTCGAGTACCTCACGGTCGAGGAGCATCTTCGGTTCGTCGCCCGGCTCTACCGGGTGGGCGACGCCGAGGACCGGATCGGCCCGCTGCTGGAGGAGCTCTCGCTGGGCGACACGCGGGAGGCACTGCCCGGCGAGTTGTCCCGCGGCATGCGCCAGAAGCTCGCGATTGCCTGCGGGCTGCTGCATCGCCCCAAGGCGCTCATCCTGGACGAGCCACTCACCGGGCTGGACCCCGTCGGCATCCGGCGCATGAAGGAGACCATCGCCGCCCGCGCCGCCGCCGGTACCGCCGTCATCCTGAGCTCCCACCTGCTCCACCTCGTCGAGGAGCTCTGCCACCGGGTGCTCATCCTGCACCGGGGCCGGGCGGTGGCGTTCGGGTCCATCGGCGAGATCGTGGCGGGGCGGCCCGACCTGGCGGGGCGGCCGCTGGAGGAGGTCTTCCTGGCGCTCACCCACCATGGCGAGGGGCCCGCCCGGTGATCCGGGTCTTCTGGTACTTGACGGCTCGAACGGTCCGGAACCGGGTGGCACGCGAGCTCCGGCACCTCCGGAGTCCCCGCTACGTGATCGCGTTCCTGCTCGGCGGGGGCTACGTCTCGCTGGTGCTCTTCCCCCCGGGTGCGACCGGCGCGGCGCCGCGCGCGCCCAACGCCGAGTGGGTCGAGCTGGTGGGTGCCGTGGCCCTCGCGGGCGTGGTCGCGTGGGGTTGGGTCTTCGGTCGGGAGCGTCGGGTGCTGACCTTCGCGCCCGCCGAGGTCCAGTTCCTGTTCCCCGCGCCGATCACCCGCCGGGAACTGATCCGGTACAAGCTGCTCCGCGCCCAGCTCGTGATCCTGTTCAACAGCGTGCTCTGGACGGTGATCCTGGTCCGGGAGCGGATCGGGGTATCGCCCTGGCTGCGGGCCGTCTCCCTCTGGGTGCTGCTTTCCACCCTCCAGCTCCACCGCCTGGGAGCCGCGTTCGTGCGGACCTCCCTGGCCGAGCACGGGATGGCTGGCGCGAGGCACCGGATCGTCTCGCTCCTCGCGGTCGGGACCGGGGTCGCGGCGCTGGCCCTGAGTGTCGCCGATGCGCTGCCGGCACTGGCGGCCGCCTGGGCCCGGGACATCGGGGCGGTCTTCCGGACCGCCGGCGAGATCGCCGAGCGCCCCCTCCCGGCCGCGTTGCTCTTCCCGTTCCGGCTCATGATCCGGCCCCTCGCGGCCGGGACCCTGGCCGTCTGGCTCCAGGCGATCGGCCCCGCGGCGCTCTTGCTCGCGCTCCATTACGTCTGGGTCATCCGTTCCGACACGGCGTTCGAGGAGGCGGCTGCGGAGGCGAGCCTCCGGCGGGTTCGCTCCATCGAGGCTCGCCCGGCGTCGGGGCCCCCGGGCGGGTCGCGCCGACGGGTCTCGGCGCCGCTCTTCACCCTGCCGCCCACCGGCTGGCCCGAGCTCGCGATCACGTGGAAGAACCTCGTGGCCGTGATGCGGCTCCGGCGGGTGGCGAACGCGTTGATCGTCTTCGGCGCGGCGGCGGGCATCGTGGGCGTGGTCTCGTTCCGCCCCGAGAGCACCGTGGGCGAGATCATCGGACTCCTGGCCGCGATGTGGGCGGGCTTCCTCCTCCTGGTGGGCCCGCAATGGATCCGGAACGACCTCCGGGGCGATCTCCGGAAGCTCGACCTGCTCCGGAGCTATCCGCTCACCGGCGCCGCGGTGATCCGGGCCGAGGTCGCGGCCTCGACCATCGTCCTGAGCGTGGCGCAGCTCGCCCTCCTCCTGCTGGCCTACCTCGCGACGCTCGGGCACCCGACCTTCGATCTCACGCTCCCGCAACGCACCGCCATGCTGGCCGCCGCGATCGCCGTGCTTCCCGCGGTCAACCTGCTGGCGCTCCTCGTCCAGAACGCCGGCGCCCTGTTGTTCCCCACCTGGGTGCACCTCGGGAGCGGGCGCCCGGGAGGGATCGAAGCGCTGGGGCAGAACGTCCTGACGATGCTGGCGACGGCGGCGCTCCTCGTCATGCTCCTTGTCGCGCCGGCGATCCTGGCCGCGGGCGCCGTGCTCCTGCTCCGCCCGGCGCTCGGGCTCTGGGCGCTCGCACCGGGGATCGGATGCGGGCTGGCGGGGATCGCGGTCGAGGCGGCGCTGCTGATCGACTGGCTCGGCCGGGTGTTCGATCGCACCGACCCGAGCGCCACCGGGTTGGAGATGGCCTGACGCCGTGCCTTCGGCGCCCGCCGGGCAGCGGGCCCGGCGGGCGCGAATCAGCCCCTCGGATGGTATTGGCGGTGCACCGACCGCAGGTACTCGCGGTCCACGTGGGTGTAGATCTGCGTCGTCGAGAGATCGGCGTGCCCCAGCATCTCCTGCACCGCCCGGAGATCGGCTCCCCCCTCGAGCAGATGGGTCGCGAAGCTGTGCCGGAGGGTATGAGGCGTCACCCGCTTGGTGATCCCCGCGGCCCTCGCCCAACGCTTCACGATTCCCCAGGCGCCCACCCGTGAGAGCGGTTTGCCGCGGGCGTTGAGCAGCAGTCGCCCCTTGCCCTGGCCCCGGTCCAGCGTGGGCCGGAGGGTCCGGAGGTAGACGCTCACCGTGCCCAGCACCGTGCGGCCGATCGGCACCAACCGCTCCTTGGAGCCCTTCCCGAAGACCCGCACCAGCCCGTCGTCGAGCCAGAGGTCGGCGAGCCCGAGCCCGCACAGCTCGGATACCCGGAGCCCGGCGCCGTAGCCGAGCTCGAGGAGCGCCCGGTCGCGCCAGGCCATCGGCTCGTCGACGCCGGGTGCCGCCAGCAGGACTTCGACCTCCTGGACGGTGAGCGGTTCGGGGAGGGTGCGCCCGCGGCGCGGGCTTTCGAGTCGGTCGCTGGGGTCATCCTCGAGGTACCCCTCCCCCACCAGGAACCCGTAGTAGGTCCGGACCGCCGAGACCTGCCGCCTGATGGTGGCCGGACTCAGCCCGAGATCCTTGAGGGCGTACACGAACTCGCGGAGGTGTTTGCGGGTGATCGAGCCCGGCTCGGCCAGGCCGCGCAGCCGGGCGTACTCGGCGAGCCGCCGGAGGTCCCGGAGGTAGGCGTCGACCGTGTTGGCGCCGTGCCCGGCCTCGAGGGCCAGATAGTCCCGGAACTGCTCGAGGAAGAATCCGCGGGCGAGACCGTCCGTCATCGGCGTGGCTCGGCCCGGCGGCGGGCGCGGGCCACGTCTTCGGCGTCGAGCCCCAACAGCTCGGCCACCCGGCCCATCAACAGCTCCTCGTGGCGGGAGAGCACCCCGTCGGCGAAGGCCACCCGCCAGAGTCGCTCCGCCAGGTGGACCCGTTGGAACCGCTCGTACTGCTCCACGATGCGGCTGCGGAAGCGGGCGAGGTCGAGCGGCTTATCCGATTGGTCGTCGACCGCTTCGTCCCCATCGCCTCGCGTCGTTTCGAGCCCCCAGCGGTGCTGCAGGTAGGTGTCGATCGCCCGCAGCTCGTCCGGGGCGAGAGTGGTCTCGGTCCGGGCCAGCGCCAGCAGCAGATCCGCCGCCGAGGCGACTGCGGGATCGTTGCGCTCCGCTTCTTCCCGTACCAGGTCGTGGCCGAAGGCGCGGTGGACGGCGTTCCAGAGCCGATGGCGCTCCGGCCGGCGCTGGCGGCGAATCAGGAGCCACACCACCAACGCCGCCGCCAACCCGCCGCCGAGCACGCCGAGGGTCCGGTTGAGCCCGGTGATCAGCCGGTTGATCGTCTCCCATTCCGAGCCGAGCGCCGAGCCGGCCAACGTGAGGGCGGCGTACCAGGCGCCGGAGGCCAGCGCGATCGGCACGATCGCCCGGGCGACCGAGAGCCCGATCAATCCCACGAACGGGGCCACGAACGAGCGGAAGCCCGGGAAGAGTCGGGCGAGGACGATCCCGGCCACCCCGAACCGGACGTACTCCCGCTCCATGAGCTCGATCGACTTGCGGGGGAGGAGCCGGCGACCGAGCGGGGTGGCGAGGAACCGCTGACCGTACCGCCGGGCGGCGACATACACGACGACGGCGCCGATCACGTTGGCGCCCCAGGCGACCAGGAAGACGGTCCCCGGGGTGGTGACGCCGTAATGCGAGAGGAACGCGCCCAGCGCCACGGCCACGTCCGAGGGGGTGGGCGGGAAGATGTTCTCGATCGCGGTGAGCGCCGCCAGGATCGAATAGACCGCGACCGGCGGCAGCGCGGCCAGGCGGGCCAGCAAGTCCTCGATCAGCTCAGCGCCCCTCCAACGTGGCGACGGCGATCACCGCGATCCCTTCCCCGCGGCCGATGAACCCCATCCCCTCGTTCGTCTTCGGTTTGATGCTGAGGCATGCCGCCTCGACGCCGAGGGCCGAGGTCAGGCAGCCGACCATGGCCGGCAGATGGGGCCCCAACCTGGGCCGCTCGACGATGAGGGTGAGGTCGGCGTGCGCCAGGCGCCAGCCCGCCTCCTGCACCAGGGCGTGGGCCCGGCGGAGCAGGGCGATCGAGTCGGCGTCCCGGTAGGCGGGATCGTCGTCGGGAAAGTGCTGGCCGATGTTGCCCAACGCAGCGGCGCCGAGCATGGCGTCGATCAACGCGTGCGCCACGGCGTCGGCGTCGGAGTGCCCGGCCAACCCCAGCTCGAAGGGGATCCGGACCCCGCCGAGGACCAGCGGCCGCCCCGGTGCGAACCGGTGGGAGTCGTAGCCGATGCCGACGCGGATCATTGACGCCCCCCCGGAGTGCTCAGGCCGCCGCGGGCTCGGGCTCGAGGAGCGAGTAGTCCTGGCGCCGCCGCCGGGGCTCGAAGCCGGCGTCCCGGATCAGCCGTTCGATCTCCTCCAGGGTGGTGCGGTAGGTGGTCCCCGCCGCCGAGACGACGTTCTCCTCCATCATGAGGCTGCCGTAGTCGTTGGCGCCGAACCGGAGCGCCACCTGTCCCACCTTGTGCCCCATCGTCACCCACGACGACTGGAGGTTGGGGATGTTGGCGAGCACGATCCGGCTGATCGCGAGCGTCCGGAGGTAGGTCACGGCGTCGGTCTTGGGGACGGCGGCCATCTCCGGGGTCCCCTCCGGCTGGAGCGGCCAGCAGATGAAGGCGGTGAAGCCCCCGGTTCGCCGCTGCACCTCCCGTACCCGGAGCAGGTGCTCGATCCGGTCGGCGTTGGACTCCCCCATGCCATACATCATCGTGACCGAGGTCTTCATCCCCTGCCGATGCGCCTCCTCCTGCACGCCGAGCCACTCGTCGGTCATGGCCTTCTTGGGCGCGACCCGGCGGCGCACCGCGTCGACCAGGATCTCCCCCCCACCGCCCGGGATGCTGTCCAGCCCCGCCTCCCGGAGCTGCCGGATGACCTCCGGCACCGGGATCCGGAAGCGCTCGCTGAAGAACAGCACCTCCGACGGGGAGAAGCCGTGGATGTGGATCGGGTGATGGCGCTTGATGTAGCGCATGAGGTCCAGGTACCACTCGAACGGGATGTACGGGTTGTGCCCGCCCTGGATCAGGATCTGCACCCCGCCGATCGCCTTGCACTCGTCGATCTTGCGCCCGATCTCCTCGAAGCTCAGGACGTAGCCCTCCGGGTCCTTGGGGCGCCGGTAGAAGGCGCAGAACCCGCAGTCGGCCACGCAGACGTTGGTGTAGTTGATGTTCCGGTCGATGATATAGGTGACCACGTTCGCCGGATGGTGGCGCCACCGCTCGGCGTCGGCCAGCTGGCCGAGCTCGAGCAGGTCGGCCCGCTCGTAGAGCTCGAGATAGTCCCGGAACTCCCCCGAAGAACGGTCAATCATGGTCATGGCGTCGTCCCGCGCAGGGTGGGCGGCCGGACGTCAGGCGGCCGCGATGAACGAGAGGGATCCGTCGGGCACCAGGCCGTCGGCCGCGAGCCGCCGGAAGAAGTCGGTGAGCCCGGCGAGGTGCCGGTACGACAGCGCGTAGTCGAGATCGCCGAGGTACGCCCGGCAGGTCGCCCGGTCGACCCCGGTCCGGGCGGCCGCCTCGTCGGCCAGCAGGTCGAGGTGCCCGAGTCCCCACCGGAGCGACTCCAGCAGTCGGCCGTGCACCGCGGCGGCGCCGCGCTGGTCGGCGCTCCGCCGGGCCGCCCAGACGGCGAAGACGAACGGCAGCCCGGTCCAGCGCTTCCACGCCTCGCCCAGGTCGATCTTGTGGGGGTACGCCCCCCGGGCGGTGAGGTGCAGCGCGGCGTCGCCGATCACCAGCACCGCCTCGTGCGGCAGCCCCGCCAGCGAGTCGAGATCGGCCGCCTCGGCCCGCACCGTCGCGGTGCGCGGCGCGATGCCCCAGCGGTGCCGGCAGAGGAGCTCGAGGAGCAGCACCGAGGTCCGGGACGACGCCGTGAGCAGCACCGTCGCGCCGTCCAGCTCGGCGACGGGCCGCCTGGCGAAGAGCGCCACGCTGTGGACCGGGCCGTCGCAGCTGATCGCGAGCCCCGGCAGCAGGTGGTACGCCGCGGCGTTGCGGGCGTACTCGACCGCCGAGACCACGCTGACGTCCAGCTCACCGGCGGCGAGCAGCTCGTTGAGCTCGGCGGCGGTCCCCGAGACCAGCTCCGCCTCGACCGGCACGAGCCCGCGGTCGATCGCGCCGTAGACCGGATAGCAGTTGATCCACGGGATCCGGCCCAGCCGGAGGCGCGGGCCGCTCATGCGGCGTGCACCACCGGCAGGGAACGGCCCCGGCCGACCGGCTCGCCCGGCGGGGGCAGGTCGTCGAATTCTTCCCGTACCGGCTGGTACAGGCTGTTCCGCTCCACCGGCTGCCGACCCGCGCCGCGGATCAGGGCCACCAGCTCGTGATACGGCAGGTGCATCTGGGTCCGGGCCCCCGCCTCGTGGTACACCCGCTCGTAGACCACCGTCCCCTCGACGTCGTCGCACCCGAAGCTGAGCGCGATCTGCGAGAGGAAGGGCGTCACCATGGGCCAGTGGGTCTTCACGTGCGGGACGTTGTCGAGGAAGAGCCGGCCCACCGCGAGGTTCTTGAGGTCCTCGTACCCGGTCGTCGCCGTGCCCACCCGCCCGAGCTCCTCGCCCAACACGTTGTGGTCGGGGTGGTAGGCCAGCGGGACGTAGGTGAGGAAGCCCCCGGTCTCGTCCTGCAGCGCCCGGAGGAGGCCCAGGTGCTCGATGCGGTCGTCGGCCGTCTCGACGTGCCCGTAGAGCATGGTGCAGTTGGTCGGGATCCCGAGCTCATGGGCCTCGCGATGCACCCGGAGCCACTCCTCGCCGGCGAGCTTCCGCTCGGCGATGGTGGCGCGGACGGCGGTGCTGAACACCTCCGCCCCCCCGCCCGGCAGGCTGGTGAGCCCCGCCTCCTTGAGGGCGATCAGCACCTCGCGGGTCGAGATCTTCTCGATCCGGGCCAGGTGGGCGATCTCGACCGCCGTGAGCGCCTTGATGTGGACGTCCGGATGCCGCGTCTTGAGCCCCCGCAGCATCTCCGTGTAGTAGCCCAGCCGGAGCTTGGGATGCAGCCCGCCCACGATGTGGAACTCCTTCGTGGGCATCCCCCGCGCCTGCTCCGCCTCCCGGAACACCTCGTCGAGCGTGCGGGTGTAGGCCCCCTCCTCCCTCGGCGCGCGGGCGAAGGAGCAGAACACGCAAGTATGCCGGAGCACGCAGACGTTGGTGGGGTTGATGTGCTGGTTGGCGGAGAAGAACACGCGGTCGCCGTTCCGCCGCCGGTTGGCGAAGTCGGCGATGCGGCCCAGCCCCAGCAGGTCGGCGGTGGCGTAGAGCACCCGCGCGTCGGCGGGGTCCAACCGTCGCCCCTCGAGCACCTTCTCGGCGACGGGACGGAGCGCGGGGTCTCGCAGTCGGCCGGGGTCGAGCGCGCCGGGCATCGTATCTCCTTGGGGGGTCGACACTTAAATCGTGATGCGCGGAAATGTACCCCGGGGCCGGGGAACGTGCCAGTAGCCGGAGGCCGCGACGGCCCACCGACGGCAGAGCGCCCCCCGGAAACGACAGGCCCGCGACACCGATCGGTGTCGCGGGCGTCGACTGTCCGGGACGACCGGCCGTCACTCCGCGAAGCGCCGGACCGCCAGCGTCACGTTGTGGCCGCCGAAGCCGAAGGAGTTGGAGAGCGCCACCCGCACCGGCCGCTCCACCTTGCGGTTGGGGGCGCAGTCGAGGTCGCACTCCGGGTCGGGCGTGACCTGGTTGATCGTGGGCGGGATCACGCCGCAGGTGGCCACCAGGAGCGACACGATGAACTCGAGCGCCCCGGCGCCGCCCAGGAGGTGCCCCGTCATCGACTTGGTGGAGCCGAACACCAGGCGGCGGGCGTGCTCCCCGAACACCGCCTTCACCGCCCGGGTCTCGGCGATGTCGCCCTGCGGCGTCGAGGTGCCGTGGGCATTGATGTAGTCGACCTCGGCGGGGTCGATCCCCCCGTCGGCGAGGCAGGCGCGCATGGCTTGCTGGGCGCCTTCCCCCTCGGGCGGCGGCGAGGTGATGTGGTAGGCGTCGCCGCTCATGCCGTAGCCGATCACCTCGCCCAGGATGCGGGCGCCGCGGGCCCGGGCATGCTCCAGGCTCTCCAGGATCACCACGGCGCCGCCGTCGCCCAGGACGAAGCCGTCCCGATCCCGGTCGAACGGCCGGCTCGCGGCGGTGGGGTCGTCGTTGCGGGTGGAGAGCGCCTTCATGTTGGCGAACGCCGCCACGGTAAGGCCGGTGATGGCGGCCTCCGCCCCGCCGGTGACCATCGCGTCGACGACGCCGTGCTGGATCAGCTTGTACGACTCGCCGATGGCGTGCGCCGAGGAGGCGCAGGCGGAGACGGTGCAGAAGTTGGGGCCCTTGAGGCCGTAGCGGATCGAGACGAGCCCCGAGGCGATGTCGGGGATGAACATCGGGACGAAGAACGGGGAGACGCGGTCCGGCCCCTTGGTGAGGTAGACCATGCAGTTCTCCTCGTACGTCTGCATCCCCCCGATGCCGCTCCCGATGATGACGCCGGTCCGCTCGGGCGCCGGGAACCGGCCCTCGAGCCCGGCCTGCGTCACCGCCTGGTGCGCCGCCGCGAGGGCGAACTGGGCGAAGAGGTCGTAGCGCCGCGCCTCCTTCTTGTCCATGTACTGGAGCGGGTCGAACCCCTTCACCTCGCAGGCGAACCGGACCGGGAGCTTGGCGGGGTCGAACTTGGTGATGGGTCCCGCCCCGGACCGGCCCGCGAGCAGGCCGGCCCAGGTCTCGTCGACCGTGTTGCCCACGGGAGTCACCAGGCCGAGCCCGGTGACGACGACACGTCGCGTCAAGTTACTTCCCGATCTTCTCGTGGAGGTAGCGGAGGGCGTCGCCGACGGTGCGCAGCTTCTCGGCCTCCTCGTCCGGAATGTCGATGTCGAACTCCTTCTCGAAGGCCATGACCAGCTCCACCGTGTCGAGGCTGTCCGCGCCGAGATCCTCCATGAAGCTGGCCTCCGGGGTCAGCTTCTCGCGCTCGACGCCGAGCTCCTCCACGATGATGTCCTTGACCCGCTCTTCGACGTTGCTCGCGTTGCTCATGGCTTCCTCGGAAGAAATGTTTGCGCTGCTCAGATGACCACCCCGCCGTCGACCACCAGCACCTGGCCGGTGATGTATCCGGCCAGCTCTGAGGCGAGAAACACGACCGCGCCCGCCACGTCCTCGGGCCGGCCCATCCGTCCCAACGCGACGCCCTGTAATAACGCCGCCCTCACCTCCTCGGGCAAGCCGGCCGTCATGTCGGTCTCGATGAAGCCGGGCGCCACGCAATTCACCAGGACGTTGCGGCTGGCGTACTCCTTCGCCACCGACTTGGTGAAGCCGATCAGCCCGGCCTTGCTGGCCGCGTAGTTGGCCTGCCCCTTGTTGCCGGTGAGGCCCACGATGCTGGTCACGTTGATGATCCGTCCCGACCGGCGCTTCATCATCCCCCGCACCACCACCTTCACGGTGCGGAACGCGCCGGTGAGGTTGGCGTCGAGCACCGCGTCCCAGTCCTCCTCCGAGAGCCGGGGGACGATGTTGTCGCGGGTGAGCCCGGCGTTGTTCACCAGGATGTCGATCGGTCCCAGGGTGCGCTCCGTCTCGGCCACCGCCGTCTCGACCTGGGCGGTGTCGGTCACGTCGCAGCCGAAGCCGGCGGCCCGCTCCCCCAGCGCGGCCGCAACCTCGCGGGCCCGGGCGGGGTCCCGGCCCAACACGGCGACCTTCGCCCCGGCGTCATGGAGCGAGCGCGCCACCGCGTGGCCGATTCCCCGGGTGCTCCCGGTGACGAACGCCACCTTCCCGCTCAGGTCGATCGCGATCGCCATCCCCTCACCTCACGCGTTGAGGAACCGCTCGACCTCGTCCGCGGTGCCCAGCGTGACCGTCTGGGCCCCGGGTACGATCCGCTTCACCAGGCCGGAGAGGACGTTGCCCGGGCCGATTTCCACGAACGGCGCCCCGGGGGCGAGCACCGCCAGCGCCCGGACGCAGGCCACCCAGCGTACCGGCGCGGTGAGCTGGTCGGCCAGGAGCCGTCGGGCGTCGGCCGCCGTCGTCACCGCCTCGCCGCTCGCGTTGGCCACCACCGGGAACCGCGGGTCGGCGAAGGCCGCCCCGGCCAGCGCCTCCCGCAGCCCGTCCACCGCGGGCGCCATCAACGGGGAATGGAACGCGCCGCTCACCTTGAGCGGCACCACCCGCTTGGCGCCGCGCGCCTTGCAGGCCTCGCCGGCCGCGGCCACCGCCGCGGGATCGCCCGAGATGACCGTCTGGTCGGGGGCGTTGAGATTCGCGGCCACCGCCACCCCGTCCGCGGTGGACACCTCCAGGCAGGCCGCCTCGACCGCCTCGGTGTCGAGCCCCAGCACCGCCGCCATCGCGCCGGGCCGGCGGGTGCCCGCCTCGTGCATG
>DATLZT010000107.1:0-14173 GCA_035573835.1 Gemmatimonadales bacterium | reverse complement strand
GTCCGCCGGGGTCCGGCGCCAGTAGGCAAGGTACTTCCCGTGGGCGGTGCTGTCGCCCGGCGTCCGGACCACGATGCGCCCCACGGTGTAGCCGTGGGTCCCGTCGGCCGAGACCTCCGCCAGGAGCGGCGACCAGGAGACCCGTCCGGTGGCGACGCCGGCCGAGGGGTCGCGACGCAGCTGCCGGAGGATCGCCTCCGAGCCCCGGAGGATCGGCTGCCCCTCGACCAGGAAGTAGCCGTCGCGGGCGAGGCCGCCCGAGAGCGCGGTCAGGAGTCCCTCGGCCGATGCCCGGGCGCCCAGCGCCGAGTCGGCGGCGAGGAGCGCGGCCCGGGCCCGGTCCTGCCGCGGCGCGTCCGGACTCGTGGCGGCGGAGCCGGCGAGCGCGATGACGGCGAGCAGCGCGCCGTCCGAGGCAAGCAGCCGTGGCCAACACGCGGGTCGGATCATGGCGCCCACTCGATGCGATCGAAGATGGCGAAGGTGTAGAGGTGCTCGTACGGCATCCGGTAGGCCCCCTTGGCCTGCAGGACGTACGCGGCGATCGACGTCATCTCCCACCCGTCCACCTCGTCCGCCTCCCACCTGGGGGTGGTGAGCTGCCAGATCCCGTGGTGCTCGCCGTAGCGGCGGATCTCGTCCATGTCGCGCCGGTGGCGGGGCTCGATCGAGTCGTTGGCCCAGGACCAGAGCCAGGTGCCGGACTTCCGGGACACCGAGCCCACGAGTTGCGCCCGGGCCACGACCCGCACCGCCCCACCGGTGGAGAAGACCACCGCGCTCCGATCCTCGTCCCAGTCCCACCGCTCGTGCACCGAGAGGCGGTACTCCGCCCGGAGATGGTCCTGCCGGGCGGTGAGGTAGTGATACGCGGCGGTGACCAGTTCCACGAACTTGGCCTCGGCCATGGCCGGCTTCCCCGCACGCCCGGGCTAGCGCCCTTCGATGGTGGGGAGCACCTCGAGCACGTGCCCGCCCAGCTCGATGCCCTGCCAAAGCTGCCGCTCCATGGGCGAGGTGTAGGGAATGACCAGCCCGGTCCGCCCCCCCTCGCCCCCGGCGTCGCCCAGCTCCTCCACCGCCGCGATCGGCACCACCAGCTCCTGTTCCTCGTCCCAGGGAATCGCCAGGTACATCCCCGGCTCGATGACGCCCGAGACGATGGTGCCTTGCACCACCACCGCACGGCGCCGGGGAGCGTCGTAGTGGCGATCGGCCTGGAAGAGTGCGGTCATTGATCGGTGCCTGGTGACGGGTGCCAGGGGTCGAGGGACGGGGGCTCATCGCGAGGGCGCGAGGCGCCCGATGCGATCCGGTGACGTCCCGGCACCCGGCCCCTGGAACCTACTCTACCGGGGTCCGCCAGCCTACCTCCCCGGGGCGTGGCCTCACGATTCCACGTCGTCGCGGAAGATCCGCGTGGGGGAGCACGACGCCGCCCGATAGAGCGCCCGGATGTCGGCCCGCTCCTCGTCGGTGAGCGTGAAAGTGCGGCCGCCCACCTCGAGCACCGACTTCCCGCTCCGGGCCAGCGCGGCGAAGCTGGCGGAGCCCAGGCTGATGCTGAGCGACACGGGCGCCCCCGGCCCCCGCATCGCCCGTACGTCGGGCGTCTCGGCGAGCCGCATCGTGCCCGGCGTGAGCCGGAGGGAATCGTCCAGCACGATCACCAGCTGGCGCTCATCGGCCCGCTGGTGAGGGCGGAGGAGCTCGACGTGACCCATCCGGATCACGAGCACGAGCCGCACGGCGGGATGGGGCATGGGCTCGGTGCCGGGCCGGCGCACCACCAGGATCACCGCCCGCCCACCCCGTCCCCTGGCGGGGGAGGCGATGAACGTGGTGTCGGCCACCGGGTCGTAGAAGGCCTCGGTCTCACCCGGGCTGGCCCCCCCTCGGCCCAGCACGCTGTCGGCCACCGGGCAGGCGTCGTGGCGCACCAGGGCGCGGAGGAGACCCGGCCGGACCCACGGGTCCTCGCCCAACGGCGTCTGCGCCGCTGCGCTCGGGCTCGCCGCGAGCAGGGCGAGCCCGAGCCGCGCGGCGCGCCTGGCGCGCCGGCCCACCATCATCCCGGCCCTTTCACGCTCCCCTGTGTCCGTTTCGAGGATCCCGGCACCACGCCGAGCCGGCGCCGCTCCCGCGAGTCCCGGCGCAACACCTCGAGCCGCCGGCGGCGGGTCTCCTCCTTCTTGGCGCTCATCACCCACCAGACCGCCACCCGCCGATACGACGGCGGCTGCGCCTCGAAGACCGCCCACGCCTTCGCGTCGGCCCGGAGCACCCTCTCGTACCGCTCCTCGAGTCGCTCCGGCCGGGTCTCGTACGAGTGGGCGCCGTCCGGCACGGGCTTCCGCCGCTCGAAGGCCGCCAGGCCGGCGGGATGCATCCGGCCGGCCCCGATGAGCTCTCCCGCCCGAGCGGTGTTGACGCGGCTCCAGGTGCTGGCCGGCTTCCGGGGCGTGAAGCGGATGGCGTAGCGGTCGTCGTCGATCCGCTTCCGCACCCCGTCGATCCATCCGAAGCAGCGCACCTGGTCGAGCGCCGCCGAGTAGCCCAGCCCGTCGCGGCCGGTGTGCGCCTTGTGGAAGCCGACCCAGAGCTCGTCCCGCCGGGCGTGGTTCGCCTCCAACCAGCGCCGGAGCTCGTCCGCGGAGGCGAAGTAGGTGTGCTGCATCGGCGATCGGCTGGCGCTCGGGATGACGGCGCGAGGGCCCCTGAGGTTGGTACCCCGGGGCCGGTCAGAGATACCGGGCCACCGCCATGGCCGCCGTGGCGACGAGGAGCAGCGCCGCCACCAGCCGACCGCTGGTGGCCCCCCGCGCCCGGAGCCGGCCCAGCTCCGCCGCCATCGCCTGCCGTTCCCCCTCGCTCGCCGCTCCGGCGAGCCGCTGGGCCAGCGCCCCCGCCCGCATCATCGCCGGGCGGGCGACCGTCATGCCGATCACGAACGCGGCGATCGCCGCCACGCCGCCCAACGCGAAGGTGTGCCCCACGGGCGACCGCAGGAACGCCCCCGAGAAGCCGAGCGAGGCGCGCCAGAAGAGCCACACGCCGGAGAGGAGGGTGGCCACCGCGAGAAGCGGGGTGATTGTCATGAGCCGGCGGCGCTGCAGCCCTTCCATGACCTTGCCGGCGGCCGGCCCGGCCTCCTGCAGCGCGGGGCCGAGGAAGAAAGTGTTGAACAGGGCCATCCCGACCCAGAGGACGCCGCAGACGACGTGTACCAGACGGAGAACGATGACCAAGGGTTCCACGGGGACGGCTCCGAACCGAGGTGACGTTGGAGGCTGACCCCGAAAGAATAGGTCGCCCCCCGAGCGGTCCGCAAACCGTCGGGGAGCTGCCGCGCTGGGTGGCCGCCTGCGCGGCTCCCGCTCGGTCATCCGGGCCGGCGGCCGCCTAGGCGGCCGCCAGGGTCGCGACGGGTTCGACGCCGAGGCCGTTGCGGATCGCCTCCCCCGGCTGGCGCCCGAGGAGGATCAGCTCGCGGCGGGCGCCGTCATGGAGTCGGAGGATGATGCGGCCGGAATACGGGACGTTCCCCATCCCCCACTTCGGCCGATCGGTGAACTCCACCGATGCCACCGCCGAGCGCTCGTACTGGAAATTGGCCGGGTCGATCGCCAGGAACTCGGGCGACTCGGGGTCGACGCCGACGTAGCGGCGCTCGAGCTTCGGATTGGGATAGAAGTCGGGATCCAGCCACGCCTCGCCCGGCGGGGAGAAGGGCGAGCTCATGATGCCGCGCACCCGCGCGCCGCAGATCATCCGGTCGGTCACGATCACCCGGTAGGTGCGGTTGAGGACGAGCCGGTGGAACTCGAGCGCCACGAAGCTCCAGGCCCGACGGACCGGGGGCGGCAGCGCGCCGTCCGCGGGCGTCACCGCGGCGCCCAGGTCGAGCCGCGCGATCCCGGCCCGCTCGCAGCACGCGAGCCACCGCTCCCGCGTGAGCGCGCCGGTGTCGAGGTCCCGCAGGAGGATGAAGGGGGAGAACCGGAGGTCGCCCTGCTCGAGGAGCACCTCCTCCCCCGGGAGCGCGCTCACCCGCCAGCCCCGGTCCGCCAGCGCCACCGCGAGCGCGATCGCCACCACCCACACCGCACCGCGTCCCTCGTCCGCGCCCGCCTCCTCCGTCGACGCGGCCAGGCCGAAGAGGACCGCGAGGGGCGAGAGATCGGCGGCGAAGTCGGGCAGGTCGGCGGGGGTGAGCCCGCCCAACGCCTTCGCGTGGCGGGCCGCGTGCTCCCGCCAGAACGGGATCCAGACCCGCTCGCCCACCTCCTCCCAGCCCACCGGCTCGAGCGGGGGCGCGGCGGCGCCGCCGAGGAACGCGAGCAGCCGGCGCTCGAGCTCGGCCACGTCGTCGACCAGCGTGACGGCCGGCGGGTCGGGATCGGGGACGGTCCCGGGCGGCAGCGCCTCGAGGGCCGCGAGTCGCTCGGCGAGCGAGGGATGGGTGTCGAACAGGTTGGATTCCCCCTGCTCCAGCGCCTGCCGGAGCGATGCATCCATCACGCTCGCCGTCTGGGGCGACGCGAGGTAGCGGGCGAACCCGGCGGCGATGGGCGGGCGCACCCCGCGCCGGAGCACGGGGACGAGCTCCTGTGACCAGTACTGGTCGAACGCCGGCGCGGCGCCGTAGACGGCGCGGAGCGCGGCGGCGTTCACCCGGGCGCCCGCCACCCGTGCGGCCAAGGCGTCGGCGGTGAACTCCTGGCGCCGGCTCACCGCGTGGGTGATGCGCAGGAAGGTCCGGCCGTACCACTGGAACGGCCGGGCCAGCACTGCGGAGCCCTGCTTCTCGAGCTGCGCCAGCGTGCGCTCGATCGCGGCGCGGGTCAGGTAGACCCAGGGGCCGAGCCGGGTGTCGCCGCCGTGGTAATGGCCGAACTCGTGGGCCAGCACCGCGCGGAACTGGCTCACCGAGAGGGTCTGCAGGATCGGGAGGCCGATGCCCATCACCCGGCGGCTGCCGATCCCCATCACGCCGCCACGCTGCGCCACCCACGCGTTCAGGTCCGGCACGAGGTACACTTCGGCCGGCATCGCCTGGCCGGTGGCGCGCGCCACCTCGCGCAGGGCGGCGAAGAGCCGCGGCTGCTCCTCGGGCCCGAGCCGGGGGCCGGGCGGCTCGAACCGATCGCGCCGGGGGACGATGGCCCAGAGGATGCCGCCGGCACCCATCACGGCCACCAAGGTGAGCTTCCCGGTGACGCGGCCGATCAGCTCCACTTCGAGCAGCGGGACCGCGAGGAGCGCGGCCGCGAGGCCGAGGGCCAGGGCGTAGAACCCGACCATCAGCACGATGGCCAGCAGGGCGCGGGCGGCGATGGAAGGCGAACGGCTCATGGGTCGATCACCGGCATGGATCGGGGTGACGACGTTAGGCAGGCAAGATCCGGACCCCCGGGCCGGGGCGTCGCAAGTGCCGGAGGAAATGGGTGATGCGCGAGGGGGAGGGAGCGCGGGGCGCCGGAAACGGTGCGAATTGCGAGGGGCGGAGGCGCCAGGTACCGGGGCCCGGGGTACGGGACCCTGGCACCCGGCAGCTCGAGCCTGACGCCTATTCCAACTCCGCCACCAGCTTCTTCGGCGCCACCAGGCGATAGCTGTCCCGCGTCAGGTCCGCCACCGTGCCCCAGTCCACCCCGCGATCGAGCCAGACACCGATCCACCCGCTCGGCCCCACGTATGGTGGCACGAAGTAGCGCTCGGGCTCGGCCCGTACCATGAGCTCCTGGTTGCCCGGCGCGGCCTTGCACCAGACTGCGGGCCGGCCGCCGCCGTGGTGGTTGTCCGGGCTCGCGTACATCGCGAACAGCTTGTTCCGTACCCGGAACGTGGGCTCGCCCCAGGCCTCGACCTCGTGGGCCTCGGGCAGGGCGAGACAGATCTTGCGCAGGCGGGCGAGGGGGCCGGGGGGCATGGGGAGAAGGTACCAGGGGCCGGGTGCCCGGGGCCAGGGAAATGGGACTCACCCCACCAACGCACTCGGGCTGCCGCGGTCGATCGACCGCGCGCCGGGCGACGCCGGCCGGCCCCACCATCGCGGCCTCCCGGCCCCGCTGACGCTAGGCCGGAACCCATCCGCTTGATCCTCGATTACGGCGCCGACGAGTACGTCCTCCGCCCCAGCGCGGAGGATACCGACGTGTTGCTCACGCTGCTCGTTGCTCACGCTGCTCGCGCCCAGCAAGAGCGCGGCGTTCGATCTCGACCGCTAGGGGCTGATGTTCACCAACGTGGCGATCGAGTAGGGGCCGGGTCCGCGCCGGAGCGAGGAGCGCGGGGAGCGACCGACCGCCCCGGCGCCTGGCACCCGTCGCCTCCCCTCCGGGGTATGTCACCCAAACGACCCCGACGAGGCGCCGAGATGACGTTCGCTCCTTCCGCTCCCCGCGCCCGGATCCCCCAGCCGGAGCCGGCCCCGACGCCCTACCCCAACCCCACGGCGCCAGGGTCGCCGCCCGATCCGACGCCGGCACCGACCCCGAACCCGGCGCCGAGCCCGGAGCCGGTCCCGGCGCCCAACCCGGAGCCGGTGCCGATGCCGCGGGACGCGAGGCCGCGGGACGCGAGGCCGCGGGACGCTACTTCATGTACTTCCAGTTCCGCGGCTTCCCCTCTGCCAGCCAGGCGATCGCCGTCGCCAGCCGCCGTCGCCGCGTCTCCTCCCGCTTGGCCTCGGTGATCCACTCGACGTACTCCCGGCGGTGGCTCGGGCTGAACCGCTCGAAGGTGGCCCGCGCCCGCGGGTTCTGCGCGAGCGCCGCCCTGAGGTCGGGCGGCACCACCAGCCGGGGCTTGGGGCGCTTGGGTGGGCGGGGAGCCTTGGCTCCCGCCTCGTTGAGCCGCATCGCCTTCCGCACGTAGCCCGCGAGCACCCGGCGAGCGGGGAGGTCGGCGATCGCCGTGATCCGCCCGAACTGCCCCGCCGCCTCCCCCGCCTTGGCTCGCGTGCCGTTCACCACCAGCGCGCCCTTCCAGAAACCGAAGCTGCAATGCCGCGTGAACGCGGCCATGCCGCAGAGCATCCCGTGGTACATGAAGGCCGGAGCGCCCCACTTGATCGCTTCTTCGACCTCGGGGCAGGCCTCGTGCACCAGCTCGCGGAGATGGGTGAGGATCGGCCGTGCGAACGGCGCGGCGCGGGCGATGTAGGCGTCGACGCGAGGGTCGCGGGTGCCCATCGGGGCTCCGGGGAAGCGGGACGGGGACGGGGGATCGGGATGGCGCCGGAACCGGCGCCCCAATATTCCCCCAGGCCCCGATCGGCGCAACGCCCGATGCGCCGGCGGCCGAGGGCTGCGCCGAGCGGAGGCGTCGAGCGTCACCGCCCGCTCACGGTGGGCCCGCCGTCCGCGGGCCCGCTCGATCGGCCGCGGCATCCCCGACCGTACCCCGGGGCACCCTTACATTGCTGCCATGGCCCTCCCGATCGAGCCGGTCCTCCCCGCCCTCGCCGCGGCGCTCGGCGCCCGGGGTGCCGCCGTGCTCCAGGCTCCGCCCGGCGCTGGGAAGACCACCCGGGTCCCGCTCGCGCTGCTGGACCAGCCGTGGCTCGGCGGGCGGAAGATCGTCATACTCGAGCCGCGCCGGCTCGCCGCGCGGGCCGCCGCCCGCCGGATGGCCGCGCTCCTGGGCGAGCCGGTGGGAGGCACGGTGGGATGCCGGATCCGGCTCGAGACCAGGGTCACGGCACGGACCCGGATCGAGGTGGTCACCGAGGGCGTCCTCACCCGGCTCCTGCTGGAGGACCCCGCGCTCGAGGGGGTGGGGCTCGTGATCTTCGACGAGTTCCACGAGCGGAGCATCCACGCCGACCTGGGGCTCGCGCTCACGCTCCAGACCCGTGAGCTGCTGCGCGACGACCTCCGGATCCTGGTGATGTCCGCCACGCTCGACGGCGAGCCGGTGGCGCGGCTCCTCGGCGCGGCGCTCGGCGTGGACGCCGCCCCGGTCGTGACCAGCGAGGGTCGCGCCTTCCCGGTGGAAACCCGCTACTTCGGCGCGCCGGGCGATCCCCGCCGGCCCGGCCGCCGCATCGAGCCGAGCGTGGCGGGTGCGGTGCTCGAGGCGCTCACCCGGGAGGAGGGCGACGTACTGGTCTTCCTCCCCGGCGCGGGGGAGATCCGGCGCGCCGAGACGCTCCTCCGCGAGCGGCTGGCCGGGGACCCGGCCATCGACATCTACCCGCTCCACGGCACCCTCCCCGCCGAGCAGCAGGATGCCGCGATCCGGCCCAGTCCGCCGGGCCGGCGGAAGATCGTGCTCGCCACCAGCATCGCCGAGACCAGCCTCACGATCGAGGGGGTGCGGGTGGTGGTCGACAGCGGCCTTGCCCGGGTGCCTCGCTTCTCCCCCCGCACCGGGATGACGCGGCTGGAGACGGTGCGGGTCTCCCGCGCCGCCGCCGAGCAGCGCCGGGGCCGCGCCGGCCGCGTCGCCCCCGGGGTCTGCTATCGGCTCTGGGCCGAGGGGGAGCAGGGGCATCTCCTCCCCCATGCGCTCCCCGAGATCCTGGAGGCCGACCTGGCGCCGCTCGTCCTCGATCTCGCCGCGGCCGGGGTGACCGAGCCGCTCGAGCTCCGCTGGCTCGACCCGCCGCCCCCGGCGGCCTACCGCCGGGCTCGCGAGCTCCTGCACGAGCTGGAGGCGATCGACGCCCACGGCCGGATCACCCCGCACGGGCGCCGGATGGCGGAGCTCGGCGCCCATCCCCGGCTGGCCCACATGATGCTTCGCGGGGCCTCGTTAGGCGCTGCCGGACTCGCCTGCCGGCTCGCCGCGCTGCTGGGCGAGCGGGACCTCCTGCGCCCGGAGGCGGGGCCGCCGGACCCCGATCTCCGACTCCGGCTCGAGCTGCTCCGGCGCCTTGAGGGTCCGGCGCGGCGCGAGGCGCCAGTGGATCGCGAGGCGCTCCGTCGGATCCGGCTCGAGGCGGAACGGTGGGCCGGTCGGCTGCCCGCCGAGCCCCCGGGCGCGAACCGGGCCGAGGCGCCCGGGGCGGGCCTCCTCCTCGCCTTCGCCTACCCCGACCGGATCGCCGCCCGGCGGCCGGGGCCCCCGCCCCGCTACCTCCTCCGGAACGGGACCGGCGCGTATCTCGACCCGCCAGGGCCGCTGGGCAGCGAGCCGTGGCTGGTGGTGGCGGAAACCGACGGGCGGAGCCCGGAGGGCCGGATCCGGTTCGCCGCGCCGATCACGCTGGAGGAAGTCGAGGCGCACTTCGGGGATCAGCTCGAGCGCGAGGAGGTGGTGGCGTGGGACGACGCCGCCCAGGCCGTGGTGGCCCGGCGGCGGGAGCGGCTCGGCGCCCTGGTGCTCCGCGAGGGGCCACTGCCGCACCCCGATCCCGCCCGGGTGCGGGGCGCGCTCCTCGACGCCGTCGCCCGCCGGGGCCTCGAGCTCCTCCCCTGGACCGACGCGGCCCGGCGGCTCCGGGAGCGGCTCCGGTTCCTCCACCGGCTCGATCCCGCCTGGCCCGACGTCTCGGACGACGCCCTCCTCGGCCGACTCGCCGAGTGGCTGGGACCGTGGCTCGACGGGGTGCGCCGGCGCGACGAGCTCGCGCGGCTGGACCTGGTGCCCGCGCTCGAGGGCCTCCTCGACCGGGAGCGGCGCCGCGCGCTCGACCGGCTCGCGCCGACCCACTGGACCGTGCCCAGCGGCTCGCGGATCCCGATCGACTACGCCGACCCGGAGGCGCCGGCGCTGGCGGTGCGGCTCCAGGAGATGTTCGGCGCCAGCGACACGCCGCGGATCGCCGACGGCCGGGTGCCGCTCACCCTGCACCTCCTCTCGCCGGCGCACCGCCCGGTGCAGGTGACGCGGGATCTCGCGGGATTCTGGCGGGGGGCATACTTCGAGGTACGGAAGGACCTGCGGGGCCGCTACCCGAAGCATCACTGGCCCGACGACCCGCTCGCGGCGGCGCCGACGCGGCGCACCAAACGGTAGACGGAGCCCGAAGCCATCCAATCCGCGGCGCGGCCGACTCGCCTCTCCCGTCGACCCCGGCCCCGTCGCTACGTGCCCTCCCGGAGCAGGAACTGCCGCATGAACCTGACCGTGGCGTAGAACTGGAAATCGGCGTTGTCCTTCTTGGCGAAGCCGTGCCCCTCGTCCGTCGCCAGGAGATACCAGACCGGGGTCCCGTTCCTCCGGGCCGCCGCCACGATCTGCTCCGCCTCGCTCCGCGGCACCCGCGGGTCGTTGCCGCCCTGCACCACGAACAGCGGCTTGGTGATCCGGTGGGCGTTGTTCACCGGGGCGATCCGCTCCATGAAGGCCCGCATCGCCGGATCCCGCTCGTCGCCGTACTCGACCCGCCGGAGATCCCGCCGGTAGCGCTCGGTGTTCTGCAGGAACGTGACGAAGTTGGAGATCCCCACCACGTCGAGTGAGCAGCAGATCCGGTCGTCGTAGGTCGTCGCGACCGCGAGCGTCATGTAGCCGCCGTAGCTCCCGCCCGTCACCATCACCCGGGAGGCGTCGAGCTCCGGCCGCGCGGCGATCCAGTCGAGCAGGGCGCCGATGTCGCGCACCGCGTCCTCCCGCCGCATCCCGTTGTCCAGCTTGACGAACGTCTTCCCGAAGCCGGTGGAGCCCCGCACGTTGGGGTAGATGACCGCGACCCCCAGCTCCATCAGGAAGTAGTTCGTCCGGCCCAGGAACCCGGGACGCGCCTGGCCCTCGGGGCCGCCGTGGATGGTGATCAGCACCGGCCGCTTCCCGGTGAAGCGCGCCGGCGGCCGGTAGTAGAACCCGGTGATCTCGCGGCCGTCGAAGCTGGTCCATCGCACCAGCTCAGGCTCGGGGAGCGCCGAGGTGTCGAGCCCGCCGGTCTCGCTCTCGGTCCAGCGGGTGAGCCGGCCCGAGCGCACGTCGAGCGAGTAGACGTCGGCCGCCGAGCGGGCGGTGGAGAGACCGAACCCGAGCTCACGGCCGTCGGAGGACCAGTCGAGCCCGCCGACGAGCCCCACCGGCACCGAGCGGACCGGCCGGTGGGCGCCGGTGCGGGTGTCGAGGAGCCGGAGCCGCGAGACCCCCGCCTCGTTCACCGTGAAGGCGATCGTCCGCCCGTCGGGCGAGAGCTCGAACGCCTCCACGTCCCAGGCGAGGTCCGGCGTGAGCGGCGTGAGGCGCCGGGTGGCGAGGTCGAGGCGGGCCAGCCGCCGGAACTCCGACCCCTGGTCGGTGGTGAGGTAGACGCTCCGGCCGTCGGGGGCGAAGCGCGCGGGGCCGTACGCCACCGTGTCGGTGGGCGGGGACGGGGTGAGCCGCTCCGTGGCCCCGGTGGCCACGTCCACCAGCCAGAGGTCGCCCTGGTTCACCGAGCGGAGCTCGGCCACCAGGAGCCGCCGGTCGTCGGGGGACCAGTCCTGCACCGACCAGCCGCCTCCCGAGACCTCGAGCACCCGCCGATCGGTCGCGGGATCCCGCGGGTCCATCACGTAGATGTCGCGGTCGGCCCCGTTCCGCCGGGTGGAGCCGTAGGCGATCCGATGGCCCCCGTGGGCCCAGCGGATCCCGCCGTTCTGGGAGCGGCCGCCGTCGGTGAGCAGCGTGACCGCGCCGGTCCCGACGTCGTGGCGGTAGATCTGGGCGAACTCGTTGCCGCCCTCGTCCTTGAGGAAGAGGAAGTACTCGCCGGTGGTGGGCTCGTAGGTGGCGCCGCCCACCGGCTCGTCGAAGAAGGTGAGCTGGCTGCGGGCCCCGCCCGGGAACTTCACCCGGTGCACCTGGGTGGTGTTGCCGAACCGGGTGGCGATGAGGATCTCCCGGCGGCGGGGATGCCAGTCGGCCAAGCCGGCGGAGCGGTACTCGGTGTACCGCCGCACCTCGTCGGCCAGCACCGCGGGGATCGGCGGGATCCCTTCCGCCACCAGGTTCTCCCGGGGCGCGATCACCCGCGCCTCGGCCGGCCGCTCCGTCGCCTGTTGCGCCTCGGCGGCCGCCGCGCCGGCCAGCGCCGCCACGACGGCGCCCAGCGCCGCCCTGTTCCTCGGGTTCATCGGTGGGTTCCTGGTGTAGGGGTTGCCGCTCGCGAGGGGCGCCGCCTCACGTCGCGAGCGCCACGGGCAGCTCGATCCAGAACCGGCTCCCCTCGCCCGGCGCCGACTCGACCCCGACCCGGCCGCCCATCCGCTCGAGACCGCGCCGCACGATGGCGAGCCCCACGCCGGTGCCGGGATAGACCCCGGCGGGGTGGAGCCGCTCGAAGCCCTCGAAGATCCGGTCGTGATACCTGGGATCGATCCCGATCCCGTTGTCCTCCACCCAGACCCGCACCCGGCGCGGCCGCGCCGCGCCGTCGGTCTGCGCCCAGACCCGGACCCGCGGGGTGACCCCGGGCGCCACGAACTTCCGCGCGTTGGACAGCAAGTTGGCCAGCGCCTGCACCAGCGTCGCGGGATGCGCCAGGACCGGCGGGGCGCCGTCGAGCGCCGCCTCGAGCCGCGCGCCGTATCCCCGCGCACCTTCCTCGAGCTGCGCCAGCGCCTCCCGGACCGCCGTCGCCAGCTCGGTGGGGACGAGCTCGACCTCCTGGCGGGTGAGCCGGGCGAGCTGGAGCAGGTCCTCGCACAAGCGGTTCATGTGCTGGGCCGCCTGGGCGATCCGCCGGGCGTAGTCGCGTCCGACCTCGCCCAGCTCGGGCCCGCAGTCCTCCAGCAGCGCCTCGATGTAGCCCCGGATGGCGCGCACCGGGGCGCGGAGATCGTGCGAGACGGAGTAGGAGAAGGCGGCAAGCTGGTCGTTCAGCTCCCGCAGGGTCGCCGTCCGCTCGGCCACCCGCCGCTCCAGCTCCCGGTTCGCCTCCCGGATCGCGGCCTCGGCCCGCTTCCGCTCGGTGATGTCCCGCACCTCGATCACGGTGGAGGCCGGCCGCCCCATCTCGTCGAAGATGGGGCTCGCCGCCACCAGCACCGGGAAGAACTCCCCGTTCTTCCGGATGAAGACGTCCTCGTGCTCGCGGATGTCGAAGTGCTCCGGGAGCGCGCGGTCAATCGGACACTCCGCCATCGGGTACGGCCGCCCGTCGGGGCGGTGGTGGTGGATCACGTCGTGGAGCGGCTGCCGGCCGATCTCCTCGAAGGTCCAGCCGAACATCGCCTCGGCCGCCCGGTTCATGTAGATGCAGTGGCCGCGCCGGTCCATCATGAAGAGCGCCGCCGTGGAGTTCTCGAGGACGGTCTGGGTGAGCTCGCTCTGCCGTCGGGCCGCCTCCTCCGCCAACTTGTGGTCGGTGACGTCCAGCACCGAGCCGACGTAGCCCAGGAACTCCCCCCCCGGCCCGAATCGCGGCCCCGCCGCGTCGATCACCCGGCGGTAGGCCCCGTCGTGCCGCCGGAGCCGGTACTCCAGGCGGAAGGCCCGCCGCGCCGCAGCGGCCTCGACGAACGCCCGCTCCGTCACGGGACGATCGTCGGGGTGGATGGCGTCGAGCCAGCCGAACCCGAGTGCCGTGGCCTCGCTCTGCCCGGTGAGCTCGTACCAGCGTCGGTTGAGGTAGATGCAGCGCCCTTCGACGTCGGTCACCCAGATCGGCACCGGGGCGTGGTCGGCCATGTTGCGGAACCGCGCCTCGCTCTCCCGCAGCGCCGCTTCGGCTTGCTTCCGCTCGGTGATGTCGGCGAACGTCACCACCCCGGCGATCACCCGGCCCGCGGCGTCGTGGATCGGGACCGAGCTCACGCCGACCCAGCCGAAGGAGTCATCGCCCCGCTGGATCCGGATCTCCTCCTGCTCCACCACTTCGCCGGTGGTGACGGTCCGCGCCAATGGCCACTCGTGCGGCTGATAGGGGCGTCCGTCGGGATGGAAGCCGCGGTACGTGTCGTACTCCGCGATGCCCCCCGCGGCGACGAACGGGCGACGCCAGATGCGCTGGACCTGCTCGTTGCCGAGGAGGAGCCGCCCCGACGGGGCCTCGGCGATGATGACGCCCTCCGGGAGGTGCTGGAGGATGGCCTGGAGCCGGGCCCGTTCGTGCCGCAGCGCCTCCTCGACCTTCTTGCGCTCGGTGACGTCGATGACCATCCCGACCACCCGCTCGGCCCCACTCGCCTCGTCTCGAACCACCCGGGCGCGATCGAGTACCCAGCGATAGCCGCCGTCCTTGTGGCGGGCGCGATACTCGAGGGAGAACCCCTCACCGCTCGCG
>DATLZT010000106.1:0-14456 GCA_035573835.1 Gemmatimonadales bacterium | reverse complement strand
TACCGATGTGGATCTGTTCATCTCACTGAAGTCGGACACCTCGGGAACGCTGAAGGACCTGTACTGGAGCCTGTTCCAAGCAGCCGGCGTAGCAGGGCTGATGCCTCGACCGCAGAATGTCTCAGTGGGGGCCACCTTTCGTGGTATCTCAGTCGACCTAGTGCCGGGACGCATCCAGTCTGGCTACCAGAACTACCACAGCCTCTACCGCCGGAAGCTGGATAGCTGGACGCAGACGAACGTCTCACTGCACATTGACACGGTAGCGAACTCGGGACGAACTGAGGAGATACGGGCCGTCAAAATTTGGAGGAAGCTGAACAGACTGGAGTTTCCGTCCTTCTATCTCGAGCTGACTGTGATCAATGCGCTGAAAGGCTATAAGGTCGGTGCGCTCGCGGACAACGTATGGGAGGCACTGCGGTATCTCTCGCAGGAATTCGCGATGGCAAGCGTAGTCGACCCGGCGAACTCGCAGAACCAACTCTCGGACGAGCTGACCGCTGGGGAGAAGAACAAGATCCGTGCTCTGGCATTGCATGCACGCGCACAGAAGCAATGGACGGAGATTCTCTGGTGAGCGGGCAGACAGGCTCGTCGAGTATTGCCAGCTTACCGAAGGACCGAACGCCAGAGCCGCGGTCCAGTTTCTAGCTCAGTTTCTCCCGGCAAATCCGGGGATTTCGAGGACTGGATTCCGGCACCGACGCTCGGAAACCATTGAAAAACCGGCAACTTAACGTTTTTGGTTGTCCCCCTGAGCCGAATGGGGTTCAGGGGGTCGCGGGTTCAAATCCCGCCGTCCCGATTGCCTCGCAACTCGCGGCCTCGTTGCCGGTTGGCGGCGGGGCCGTTCGCTTTGGGGCCCGTCGCCGCCCGCCACGGAACCGCCTAACGACTCCCGTCGACCGCGCCTCCCGCTACCGCCCCGGCTCCCCGAACTCCGTCGGGGCGAGCCGGCCGGGATGGCCCCGCCCCGGCTGCGTCGGCAGCTCGGACACCCCGTTCAGCCGGCTCACGTTGGCCAGCGCGATCGGCCAGTGCCGGGACTCGCCGACCCGGTCGCCGTCGAGGGGGATCCAGGCCGCTTCCCGCACCACCAGGAAGCCGCTGTGGCCCCGGAGGTAGTCCGAGAGCCGCTGGTTGGTGAGGAAGTCGAGTCGGCCCTCCAGCAGCCCGCGATCGAAAAGGCAAATCACCCCCCAGGGCGAGGTGATCCCGGCGCTCCCCGGTGTCTCGACGTGCGATTCCTCGACCTGGGGCGCCACCAGCTCGGTGGCCTCCCGCCGCACCGCGAAGAACGGGACCGCCGACTCGTGCCCGGGCACGGTGGCGTCGATCAGCTTGAGGAAGGGGCCGCTGGTGGCGAGGAAGTCCTGGAGGCTTTGGGACTCGGGGACCAGGAAGGTGCCGGAGACCCACCCCGAGGGGAGCCGGAGATCGACGGGAAGATGGCGGAACCTCGAGAAGATCTCGGCGCCGGAGGGCATGGGGGCTCCTTGGCGGGGCGGAATCGGGCTCGAGCGGGTACTGCCGGCAATATACTGCGCCGTTCGATGCCCCGCGATCTGACTCCCGAGTCCGCCCCGGGGACTCGCTAGGCACCAAGCCCCGCCGGGCGCACAGTGGCGGCGGCGCTCCAACATGGGTGTGTACTCCGCACCGGGCACCGGCCTAACCGGTTGACTGCCTGACACTTACGCGCACCGCCCCGTGGCATGCCGCCTGCGGTGGTCATGCCCGCCCGTCGCCGATCCTCTTGCCGGCCCGGGACGGGGCACGTCGGAGCGCCGACGCCGGCGCGGCCCGCCGCCCGGTGGCACCCCTTGATCGTGGAGTCAGCGTATGCCGAATCGCGGAACGTTTCCTGGCCGGGGCCTCGCACCGGCCCTGGCCTTGGCGGCCCTCTCGCTCGCCGGCTGTACCGAGGACCAGACCACAGCCCCCGCCGCCACCGGCGGCGGGCCCCGCCTCACGACGGTCGCCAGCTCCCCGGGCCAGGTCGACCGCATGGAGTTCGAGGTTTGCAAGGTCGGAAGCGCCGCCGACTTCACCTTTGCCGTGAACGGCGCTCCCGCTGGCTCTTTCAGTCTTGCCGACGGGCAGTGCTCGGTCATCCACACCCACACCACGATGCCGTTCCGGACCGTCTCGGTCACCGAGACCGGCGCCGCCAACGCCGTGCTCGACTCGATCGTCGTGTTCGAGTTCGTGGGCAACTTCCAGACCGACCCGATCATCCCCACCAAGACGGTGCTCACCGGGACCAACACCGCGAGCGGCCGGGTGGGTCTCGAGGGCGGGTCGCTACTCGTGTTCTACAACCGCCTTCTCCCGCCGCCGGAAGGCGGCGAGGGATGCACGCCCGGCTACTGGAAACAGCCGCACCACTTCGATTCGTGGCCGGCTCCCTACACCCCGACCACCCTCTTCTCCTCCGTCTTCGACGACGCGTTTCCCGGCATGACGCTGGTCCAGGTGCTGGGCCAGGGCGGCGGCGGTCTCAAGGCGCTCGGCCGCCACACCGTGGCCGCGTTGCTGAACGCCGCGTCGGGCGGGGTGGATTATGACCTCACGGTGCAGCAGGTGATCGACGGCTTCAACGCCGCCTACCCCGGCGGCGACATCGAGGGCACCAAGAACCGGTTCGAGGGGTTCAACCAACAGGGCTGCCCGCTGAATTGAGCCTCCGGTCGGGCAGCCGGGGCGAGCACGCGGATGGAGCCGAGTCACGACTCCATCCGCGTGTCGCTTCCGGCGGGGCGCACTCCGCCGTCACGATCCCGCCCATCCGCGCCACCTCGAAACCGCTCCCCCGCACCCGCTCGAGCGGGTCGATCTCGGTAGCGTTCCGCCGGGGGGCCGCCGTGCCCGAGGGCAACCAGTCGCTCCCGTGGTGGGCAGGATCATCCCGTGGGTCTTGAGCCCTTGGAGCGCCACCCGCGCGCTCGGCGGGAACGCGCAAACGTCAAAGGCCGCATCGAGCCGGATCCGCACCCCCATCGGCGGGAGCGACGGATCGTCGTCGCTGGCGTAGGGCCCGACGGGAGGCACGTACCAGCGCCGGGTTCGGCTCGCGGTGAACCGGAGGCGCTGGCGGATCGCCCCTCGCTCCACCACCTCATGGTAGCGCCCCAGACCGGGGACGATCGGGAGCCCGGCGGCATCGGCCGAGGTCCGGCCCGCCGGCCCGAGGGCGTTCGAGCCCAGGTCGAAGCTCGCCAGGTGGCGATCGCCCGTGGCCGTGGGCCCTCCCTCGCTGGGCGCATCGGGCGGCGCCGGGTACGGTCCCGGATCGGGCTCGTCGGAATGGCGGAGGGTGACGGGCACCCGCGGCGTGCCAGGGCGGACACCCAGGTACGGGATGGCGAACGGCCCGCCGTCCCGGTCGGCCCCGAAGTCGGGGGCGGCCAGCGGTCACGCCCATCGAGGCGATCCGCACCTCCGGGGCAGGGTCCACCGGGAGGCCGTCGACCGGGGTATTCCATTGGCCGGGCGGAGTCCGGCGGGCCACCGGTCGAAGGGCGCCGTTCCGCGCATCGGTTCGGTGCGGATGGCCGGGAAGTTCTCCCGGCCCCCGTGGCCGTGTCGTCGGCGCCGGGCGCCGTGACGGGTGACCGACGACGCGGTACGAGGCGGGCGGAGGGGGAGGATCCCGTGGCGGTCGATACCCTGAAGGAGAAGGCGCGGCTCGCCACGCCGTGGGGGCTGGTCAAGGCGGCGGCCTCCACCTGGTGGAGCACCAATGCCCCTCGGATGGGGGCGGCGCTCTCGTTCTACACCCTGTTCTCCCTCGCCCCGGTCCTGATCGTGGTGATCGCGATCGCCGGGCTGGTCTTCGGGGAGGAGGCGGCGCGGGGGGAGTTGGTGCGGCAGTTTGGAGACCTGGTCGGCACCGAGGGCGCGGAGGCGGTGGGGACGATCCTGAGCCGCGCCCGCGAGCCGGGCGGGGGCGGCGGGCCCGCGGCGACGGTCCTCGGCGCGATCACCTTCTTCTTCGGGGCCACCGGCGTCTTCGCCGAGCTGCATGGGGCGTTGAATACGATCTGGGACGCGCGGCCCAAGCCGGGAAGCACCCTGCTCGGGCTGCTGCGGGAGCGGTTGCTGTCGTTCGGCGCGGTGGTGGGGCTCGGCTTCCTCCTGCTGGTTTCCCTCGTCGTCAGCACGGCGTTGGCGGCGCTGGGGAGCTTCGTGGCCGAAGTGGCGCCGGACGTGGCCGGCGTGATGCAGGTGCTCAACGCGCTCGCGTCGTTCGCCGTGGTGACGGTGATCTTCGCGCTCATCTTCCGGGTGTTGCCCGACGTCCGGCTCGCCTGGCGCGACATCTGGATCGGCGCGGCGTTCACCTCGGCGCTCTTCACCCTCGGCAAGTTGCTGATCGGGCTCTACCTCGGCCAGGGCACGATCACCTCGACGTACGGGGCGGCGGGGGCCGTCGTGGCGCTGCTCGTGTGGGTCTACTACTCGTCGCTCATCGTGCTCTTCGGCGCGGCGTTCACCCTCGCCTACGCGAGCTGGGTCGGCTCGCACGCCCGCCGCCAGGAGACCGCCGCCGGCCGCGGACTCTGACGCGACACGCCGGCTCCGCGGCGGAACCGCTCCCCGCGCGGCGGGTAGGCACAATCGACAGCCAGTCGAGGACCGCCCCATTCGTCCGCCCGGCCGCCGCTCCCGTGCTTCCCCCCTGTGGCTCGTCCTCGTGGCGCTCGGATGCGACCGCGGACCGGACCCGGGGCGCACCCCGGACGCCCGCGACGCCGAGGCCGCCGACAGCGCCCTGGCGCGCGCCATGGCGGATTCCGGCGGCTGGCCGTCCTACGGTCGCGACTACACCAACCGTCGGTTCTCGCCGCTGGGCCAGATCACCGCCCGGAACGTTGCCGGACTCAGGCTCGCCTGGAGGTACAAGACCGGGCTCCCCTACGGCTTCGAGGCGAGCCCGCTGGTGGTCGACGGCGTGATGTACGTCTCGACCCCGCTCAACCACGTGGTGGCGCTCGACGCCGCCACCGGCCGGAAGCGCTGGGAGTACGTCCATCGGCTCGGCACCACGGTGCACTGCTGCGGCCCCGTGAACCGCGGGGTCGCGTACTACGGCGGCCGGGTGTACATGGGCACGCTCGACGGGAAGCTGGTGGCGCTCGACGCCGGCGACGGCGAGAAGGTCTGGGAGGTGCAGGTCGGGGACAACCGGCGCGGCTACGCGGTGAACGGGCCCCCCGTGGCGGCGGACGGCAAGGTGCTCATCGGCGTGAGTGGGGCGGAGTACGGGATCCGCGGCTATCTCACGGCGTACGACGCGGCCACCGGACGCCAGGTCTGGCGCTTCTACACGATCCCGAGTCCCGAGGAGGGGGGCTGGTGGGGGCGGTGGGCCCGGACCGATCCGTTCGGCACCGATCTCCACCGCGACATCGCGCGGGAGCGGGCCGACAGCGCGAAATACCAGGACGCTTGGCAGACCGGCGGGGGCTCGGTCTGGCAGGCCCCGGCCATCGACACCCGGCTCGGCCTGGTGATCTTCACCGTCGGCAACCCGTCGCCCGACCTCAACGGCGCCGTTCGTCCCGGCGACAACCTCTACACCAACTCGGTCGTCGCCGTCGATCTCGAGACGGGGCGGTATCGCTGGCACTTCCAGACGATTCCCCACGATGTCTGGGACCTCGACGCGGCGAGCCCCCCGGTGCTGGTCGACGTCATGGGGGAGGATGGGCGCGCGGTCCCGGCGGTGGCCCACGCGGGGAAGACCGGTTGGGTGTACGTGGTGGACCGCGGCACCGGGAAGCCGATCCGGCGGTCGGAGCCGTTCGTGCCGCACGACAACCTGTTCGCGCAGCCGACGCCGGAGGGCACCCGGATGCTCCCCGGGGCCAACGGCGGGTCGGAATGGTCGCCCACCGCGTTCCACCCGGAGACCGGTTACCTCTACGTGCTGGGGCTGCACCAGCCGATGCTGTACAAGGTCCGGGACGAGCCGTTTCGCCCGCCCGAGATGTGGCTGGGCGGCGCGTTCGTCGGGACCGGCGAACCGGAGTACGGACTCTTCTCGGCGGTGGACCTGAACTCCGGCCGGGTGGTCTGGCAGCACAAGGTGGCCGACCCGATGATCGGCGGCGCACTGGCCACCGCCGGCGGGGTGGTCTTCACCGGGACCAAGGACCGCCAGGTGCTGGCGCTCGACGCCCGCAGCGGGAGGGTGCTCTGGCGGCACGAGGCGGCGGGCGGGGTGAACGCGCCCCCGATCAGCTATGCCGTGAACGGGCGGCAGTTCGTGGCCGTCGCGGCGGGCGGGAACTTCCAGATCAACGCGCCCCGGAGCGACGAGCTGCTCGCGTTCGCGCTCGATGCGGGGACCCCGCCCGCGGCGCCGCGTCCGGAAGGCGGCGGCCCGTGAACCGGGGCGCGACGCTCGCGCTCGGGGCGCTGCTGTGCGGCCTAACGCTCGCCGGACCGGTCTCGGCCCAGGCGGTGCGGGAGGGCCGGCCCGGCACCCGGCCCGAGGCCAAGGACACCGACGAGGACGCCCAGCCCGCCAAGCTGCCGCCGCTGCCGAGCGGGATGACGCTGGCGCTCGTCCGCCAGGGCGACTCCCTCTTCCGGGGCAAGGGCGGCTGCGTGAGTTGCCACGGCGAGGACGCGACCGGCCTGCCGGCGATGGGCTCCTCGCTCACCACCGGTCTCCACTTCATCCCGCAGGAGTGGGGCCCGATCGACTCGTTGATCGCGGCCGGGATCCCGGAGTCGATCACCCGCACCCCGATCGCGATGCCGCCACGAGGGGCGCAGTCGAACCTCACCCCCGAGGAGACTCGGGCCATCGCGGCCTACGTCTGGGCCATCAGCACCACCCGGGGCGAGCCGTGGCCCGGGGGGCACCGGACCCACCCACCGACGCCGGCCGGCGCCGCCTCGCGCTGAGGCTCCGCCGGCCGTTCTGGACCGCGGTCCTAGCCGCCGCCAACTGGCTCGTCGCCGTCGTGGCGCGGTACCTCTCGCCGCGTCCGTTCCAGGCGGCGCCGTGATGGCGATCCGGACGGTGCTCCTCGGCTTCCCCGGCGCGCCCGCGGCCTGGATCCCGCACCTCGTGCTCAGCGACTTCCTGGTCCCGCGTGGCCGCTCCACCGGCTGGAGCGGCGTGGAGCTGGCGCTCGCGGTCGCCAGCTCGAGCGCCACGCTCGCCGGCGCGGCCGCCGCTTGGCCGGCCTGCCGGATCTGGCGCCGCACCCGGGTGGAGCGGGACGACGTCGATCCGGACGACGTGCCGGGAAGCGATGCGATGCTCATGCTCACCGGCGCCAGCTCACCGGCGCCAGCCTCGTCGCGCTGTTCGTGGGGTTGACCCCCTTCCAGGGGATCCCGCCCGTCGTCTTCGATCCCTGCGCCTGACGGCGCCGGACGGGTCCGGATCAGTCGGGCGGCGGGAGATCGGCCGCAATGTCACCGGCGTCGGCCTGGCTCGCGCCAAGGTTCGGCACGGGGCGATGCCGGGCTCGAGCGACTGCGGCCCCAGGATCCCACGGACCAGGCGATCGGCGGTGTCAGCCACGGCGCCGGCGAGGCGGCCCGCCGCGTTCGATGCGGACGATCTTGGGCGCGACCGCCGGTCCCGGCGAGTAGGCGCCCCAAACCGCGCCGGTGCGGCGGTCGATATCGAGATGCCGGATCAGCGCCCCTCGGGTGGGGAGGGGGTACTCGGTGAAACGCTCGGTCGTCGGGTCGAAGCTCGCGAGGGCGTCGCTGGCCGCGGTCCCGATCCAGACCAGTCCGTCGGTCCGGTCCACGCGCACCACGTACGGGAGGGCGTCGGGGGTGGGGAAGGGATACCGGGTGAACCGGCCGGTGGCGGGATCGAGCCTCGTGAGGGCGTTCCCGCTGTACTCCGGGATCCAGACCACGCCGTCGGGGCCGACGTCGAGCCGCCGGGGGCCGCTATGCGGCGTGGGCATGTGCCAGGTGGTGAACCGGTCCGAGCCGGGGTCGAACCGATAGACCCGGTTCCCGGCCAGCTCGGAGCCCCAGATCGTACCGTCCGGGCCGCGCCGGATCTCGTACGGGATCGGCCCGCTCGCCTCGACCGGGCGGTCCGACTCGGGGACGGGCCAGCGGCGGATCTCGCCGGTGGCCGGATCGAGGCGGGCGAGGAGGCCGGGCCGTTTGGTGAAGTGGCCGTTGAACCAGAGCCCGCCGGCCTCGTCGAGCGCCATGCTGTGGGGGTACATCCCCAGCTCGAAGCTCCGCCATTCCCCCGAAGGGGTCCGGTGCGCCGCACGCTGCGGCATGCCCAGGAGGACCCACCAGTCGCCCGCCGGACCGAGCTCGACGGCGCGCGGATTCGCGTTCGGCACCGGGATGGCGGTCTCGTCGAACCGCCCGCTGGCCGGGTCGAGGACGTACATGACGTGGCTGAACATCCCCGTGACGACCACCCGTCCCCCGCCGTCCACCACCAGGTCGTGCGGCAGGTCCGAGGACCGGGGGAGGTCGTACTCCGTGATCGTCACCGGTGCGGTCTCGGGTGTGGGCGGCGCGGGCGCGCGGAGGCGGATCCGTGCCCCGGCGTGAAGGTACCGCGCGAGCCAGACGGCGGTGGCGTCCGGGTCCCGGCTCGCGGCGATGATCGGGAAGCCGCTAGTCCACCCCGCGAACTGGAGCATCTGGTGGATCCGCTGCCGCCAGGAGGCCTCGGTTCGCGGGGCGCCGTTCGGCTCCACGATCCGTCGATCGAACTGGTGGCAGCCGGTGCAGTCGAGCACGAACCGGCGCTTGTCCTCGCCCTCCGGCAGGAGCCCAAGCCAGGCCGAGCTCGGCAGCTGGTCCTCGATCGCGGTCGCCGGCTCGAGCGCGAGGTCCACCACGCGGGGGCGGCCATTCGGCTCCACCCCTTCCCGGCGCGCCGGCGCGAAGCCCACCCGCCAAGCCTCCAGGGTGTACCGGCCGGCGGTCAGGGCCGCGAGACGGTAGCGCCCGCGGCCGTCCGTGAATACCGTTCGAGCGATCCCGTCCCGCCGCACCGTCACCCAGACGCCCGGGATCGGCCGCCCGACGGTCGAGGTGACGGTGCCGCCCAGCTCTCCCGCCGGGGCCGCCGGCGCGGGGCCCCGACCGGGGACCAGGAGGGCGACCGCGGGAAGGAGTAGCACGGAGCGGCGCATCGGATCGGGGGATAAGGTTCGGGCTCCCTACGAAGCGCCTCCGGCGAAAGTTGCGGCCCGTCGCCGGTCCGCATCCCACCCCGGGGCTTCCTCCAGCGAGTGCCGAGGCATGTCGATGCTCAGTCGTCGCGCGTTCGTCCGCCGGACCTCGTCCATCGGCGGCCTGCTGCTCTCCGCGCCGTCCCTCAGCGGCCTCATCTCGTGCGCCGTCGGCGGCGTGGCGCAGCCCGCCAGGGGCTATGGACCCCTCCAGCCGAGCGAGGACTATCCCGACATCCTCTCGCTTCCGGCCGGCTTCCGCGCCAAGCTGCTCAGCCGCGCGGGCGATCCGCTGCCCGGCGGTGGGACGGTCCCGCACGCCTTCGACGGGATGGGCGCCTTCCAGACGGGGCCCGGCCGGGTGCGACTGGTCAGGAACCACGAGGTGCGCGACGCCGCCGCGTCGGGTACGCGACCGTTCGGGGTGGGTGACGCATACGACCCGCTGGGCCCGGCCGGGACCATGACGCTCGAGGTGCGGGTGGCCCCCGACGGCGCGGCGGAGCCGCTGCGCGAATTTCCCAGCCTGCTCGGCACCTACGTCAACTGCGCCGGTGGCGTCACCCCGTGGGGAAGCTGGCTCACCTGCGAGGAGACGGTCGCGGGCAGGGCGCATGGGTGGACCAGGAGCCACGGCTACGTGTTCGAGGTCCCGGCCCGAGCCGACGGCCCGGTGGCGCCGGTGCCCCTTCGCGAGATGGGCCGATTCAGTCACGAGGCCGTCGCGGTCGACCCCCGGACGGGCTACGTGTACGAGACCGAAGACGCCCGCCCGGCCGGCTTCTACCGGTTCCGGCCGAAGGTGTCCGGACGGCTGTCGGAGGGCGGCGCGCTGGAGATGCTCGCGGTCGACGGCCGGCCGCGCTACGACACGAGGACCGGCCAGCGTCTCGGCGTCCGCCTCCCGGTACGGTGGATCCCGATCCCGGAACCGGACGCGGACGAGCCGGCGCTCCGACCCGACTTCGTCTACTCCCAGGGCTTCGCCCGGGGCGGGGCGACGTTCGCCCGGTTGGAAGGGTGCTGGTTCGGTGATGCCGGGATCTTCTTCAACGCCACCGACGGCGGCGATGCCGGGGCGGGGCAGGTCTGGCACTATCGGCCGGACGAGGAGGAGCTGGTCCTGGTCTTCGAGTCGCCGGGACACGCCGTGCTCAGCCATCCGGACAACGTGTGCGTGAGTCCGCGGGGCGGGGTGCTCCTCTGCGAGGACGGCGACGGCCCCAACCTCGTCCGCGGGCTCACCCGGACCGGCGAGCTCTTCGACCTGGTCCGCAACGAGCTCAACGATTCCGAGTGGGCGGGCGCCTGCTTCAGCCCCCAGGGCCGTACCCTCTTCGTCAACCTGCAGGGCAATACCCGACCGCTCGAGCGTCCCGACGACCCCCAGCGGGGCATGACCTTCGCCATCTGGGGGCCCTGGGAGGAGGGCGCGGCGTGAGCCACGGTCGACGCCGCCCCGGCGCCCGAGACCATGCCTCCTGCGGGCGCGACGCCCGCCCGGCTTTCACCGACCATCCCGGAGCGATTCGATCCATGTGCCGCCCGTCCCGTCCGGCCGCCACTTGCCGTGCGCTCGCCATCGCCATCGCCGCCGCATCGATGGCGGCGACGACCGGCGCCTCGGCCCAGGAGCGTCCCCTCGTCTTCCGCGGGGCGCGCATCATCCCGATCGCCGGGGCACCGATCGAGCGCGGCGTGCTGGTGGTGCAGGGAGGGAAGATCGTCGCCGTGGGCCCGGTCGACGCGGTGCGGGCGCCGTCGGGGGCCCAGGTCCACGACGTCAGCGGCAAGGTGATCATGCCCGGGCTGGTGGACACCCACTCGCACATCGGGGAAGGGGACGGGGGCGACCGCTCGGCCCCGATCCAGGGCGACGTCCGCATCCTCGACGCCGTCAACCCGCGGGCCGACGGGCTGCAACAGGCGCAAGCGGGCGGCATCACGACCGTGAACGTGATGCCGGGTTCCGGGCACCTGATGAGCGGGCAGACGGTCTACCTCAAGCTCCGCGACGGGCGCACCATCGAGGACCTCCTGGTCTGCGCCGACCCGGAGCGCGAGGTCTGCGGCGGCCTCAAGATGGCCAACGGGACCAACCCCCGGGGGAATCCCCCCTGGCCCGGCACCCGGGCGAAGGCGGCGGCGCTGGTGCGGGAGAAGTTCGTCCAGGCGGTCGAGTACCGGGCCAAGCTGCGGGAGGCGGAGCGGGACAGCACCAAGCGCCCGGCGCGGGACCTCGAGCTCGAGACGCTGGTCCAGGTGCTGGACGGGACGCGGGTGGTGCATCACCACACCCACCGGCACGACGACATCCTCACCGTGCTGCGGCTCCAGCGGGAGTTCGGCTTCCGGCTGGTGCTGCAGCACGCCATCGAGGGGTGGAAGGTCGCCGAGGAGATCGCCCGGGCCGGGGTGCCGGCGTCGATCATCGTGATCGACGCGCCCGGCGGCAAGCTGGAGGCGAGCGAGGCCCGCTTCGAGACGGCGGCCATCCTCGACCGGGCGGGGGTCGCGGTCGCCTTCCACACCGACGACGGCATCACCGACTCCCGCTGGTTCCTCCGGTCGGCGGCGCTCGCGGTCCGGGCCGGGATGCCGCGGGAGAGGGCGCTCCAGGCGCTCACCAGCGTGCCGGCGAGGATGCTCGACCTCGACCGCCGGATCGGCACGCTCGAGCCCGGCAAGGACGCCGACTTCATCGTCCTCTCGGGCGATCCGCTCAGCGTCTACACCCACGTCGAACAGACCTGGGTGGAGGGGACGCGGGTCTTCGACCGCTCGGATCCGAAGGACCGCGCCTACGCGGTGGGGGGCTTCAAGGTGTCGACGGACCGCGTGGTGGATCACCACGCCGGCATGGAAGACCATTGAGCGAATCACCGAACGAGGAGCCACGGTTCCGATGCGCGCTCGCACCATCCTGCTCGCTTCCCTCGTCGGGGCCGCGCTCGAGGCCCCGCCGGTCGCCGCCCAGCTCGCGATCCGGGGCGAGACGGTCCACACGATGGCCGGCCCGCCCCTCCGCGACGGCGTGGTCCTGATCGACGCCTCCGGCCGGATCGAGCGGGTGGGGCCGGCCGGCGAGGTCCGGGTTCCCCGCGGGTACCGGACCCTCCGGGCCAGGGTGGTGACCCCAGGGCTCGTGGACGCCCACAGCGTGGTGGGGCTCGCGGGCTACCTCAACCAGCCTCACGACCAGGATCAGCTCGAGACGTCCGACCCGATCCAGCCCGAGCTCCGGGCCGTGGACGCCTATAACGCCGGGGAACGGTTGATCGAGTGGGTCCGGGGATTCGGCGTCACCACCCTGCATACCGGCCACGGTCCCGGCGCGCTCGTGAGCGGGCAGACGATGGTGGTGAAGACCCACGGCGCGACGCTCGGGGAGGCGCTGGTCGATTCGGCGACCATGGTGGCCATGACGCTCGGGCCGGAGGTGAGCCAGACGTTCTCGGGGAAGTCGCCGGGCACCCGCGCCAAGGGAGTGGCGATGCTGCGGGCGGAGCTGGTGAAGGCCCAGGAGTACCGGGAGAAGCTCCGGGCCGGCGCGAGCGACTCCACCAAGCGTCCGGCGCGGGATCTCGGGCTGGAGGTGCTGGTGCGTGTGCTCGACGGGGAGCTCCCCGCCCTCGTCACCGCCCACCGGGCGACGGAAATCCTGGCCGCGCTCCGCCTCCAGAAGGAGTTCGGCTTCCGGCTCGTGCTGGACGGCGCGGCGGAGTCGTATCTCGTGGCCGACGAGATCCGCGCCGCGGGGGTGCCGGTCATCCTGCATCCCACCATGGTGCGGCACGGCGGCACCACCGAGAACGCCACGCTCGAGACCGCCCGCCGCCTCAAGGACGCCGGCATCACGGTGGCGTTGCAGAGCGGCTACGAAGGCTACGTGCCCAAGACCCGGGTGGTCCTCTTCGAGGCGGCGATGGCCGCGGCCAACGGCCTCTCCTTCCAGGAAGCGCTGGCCACCATCACCATCGACGCCGCCCGGGTGATCGGGCAGGACCGCCGGATCGGCTCGCTCGAGGCCGGCAAGGATGGCGACGTGGCCCTCTTCGACGGGGATCCGTTCGAGCACACGACCCACGTCTGCGGGGTCGTCATCAGGGGCCGGGTGGTCAGCGAGACCTGTCGCTGACGCACCCTCCCCTCCCTCCGGGGTATCACCCCTGGGCTCCGGCCACGGCGGCAGGCTCGGCGACCAGGGGGTCGCGGTCGGTCCGGAACCGTTCCACCTTGGGGAGAGTCATGAAGAGGGTATTCGTCCTTGCCGCCATCGCGACACTGGCGGCGTGCCATAGCCGACCGGGACCCGAAGAACAGGGCTACCAGGAGGGCGCCGGGGCCGATACCACAGCGGCCGATACGGCAGCGGTCAAGGGCGCCCAGAGGGGACCTGGCAACCCGATGACGGTCGACACTACCCTCCCGGTGTACCGCAACCGGCAACGCGAGGGGCTGGGGTCGTTCGAGGACACCACCCGGCTTCGGGGCGATTCGGTGGTCGTCGAGGACACCACTGCCGGGCGCCTCGGCAACGTCGAGCACGATACGACCGGCGGGAGCGGGGTGGACCGGCCCACCGGGACGCCGCCCGAGCCGGGTGACACCGGGCGCGGCGGTCGCGACACGACGGCCGGGAGCGACTCGCTCTGAGCGGCTCGCTCCGGGCCCGCACGCGCCGGCTCAGCGTACCCGACGCGCGAGCCGGCGCAGGCTGTCGGGATCGACCGGGCCGGTGAGGGTGAGGCGGAACCCGTCGACGTCGATCCAGGAGATGTGCGGGAGCCGATCGCCCCCCGGGGCGATCGCGGTGTCCCCCGCGGCGGCACGGGTCCGGCCCGCGAGTCGGGTCTGCTCCAGCACGATCTCCTTCCCATCCTCCAACTCGTAGACGATCCGCACCGAGCCGCGCCCCTCACGCGCCTCGGCTCCCACCGCTTCCACTCTCGTCGGCGCCGCTCCGTCGACCAGGCGCACGGCGCCGCCCAGCAACCGAACCGCCTCGTCGAGGTGGACACGCCTCGCCGCGTGGTCCGGCGGGACAAACGCGCGCCGTGCCCGGCGGGCCATGACCGACGGTTCGGCCGGGGCCTCCCGGGCCGCGTTCGGCTCGGTGGATGGTGCCGGTGCGACCGCCAGCGCGCCGGTCTCCGGCTCCGGCGCCCCGCCGCGCGCGAGCTCGGCCGCCGACGCGGCACCCGAATCGGTGGCGATCGCGGCCGTTTCGGCGGTCCCGAGCGCCGGCAGCGGTACCGCCGG
>DATLZT010000105.1:0-3150 GCA_035573835.1 Gemmatimonadales bacterium | reverse complement strand
CCGCCATGCCCGATGGGTCCCCAACCCGACTCGATCTCGACAGCGAGGGGTCCGTGCGCCGTCTCCCGATCATCGTCACCGCGTGCATCGCCGCAACGTTCCTCGCCACCGGCCCGGTCGCGGCGCAGGACAGCGCCGTGGGTGGGGCCGAGACCGCCGCCGCCGACACGGCCGCTGCCGACACGGCCGCCGCCGATGCCGCGAGCGCCGGCGCCCCGGGAGCCGCGACCGCTCCCGGCGAGCGCCCGGCGAAGCCCGGGAAGCTCGGCACCGACCGCTCGCGCCTCACCAGGGCCGAGATCGAGGAGGCCGACCTTCCCACCGCCTACGAGCTGGTGGAGCGGCTCCGCCGCCCCTGGCTCCGACGGGATGCGCTGACCGGCGGCGAAGTGGTGGTGTACATGGATGACCACGCGCTGGGTGGGGCGGACGCGCTCCGGGAGATCCCGGCGGTCGAGGTGGCCGAGATGGAGTACCTGCCGCACGACCAGGCGGTGCTGCGGTGGGGCGGCGACCTCCCGGGCGCCGTCATCGTCGTCCGCCGCCGCTGATGGCCGCCCCCAGACCGGATCGCGCGATGTCCAGCACCCCCGTGCCGCTGCGCGCCCACGGTGGCGCCCCCGGCGGCACCCGTCTCGCCGGGCCGTCGGACACCCTCCTCATGGCTGCGGCCCGGCTCCGGGCCGAGGTGGCCAAGCGGATCGTGGGGCAGCGGCACGTCGTCGAGGAGGTGCTGATGGCGATGCTCGCCGGCGGCCACGCCTTGCTCGTGGGCGTCCCCGGCCTCGCCAAGACGCTGCTGATCCGCTCCATCGCCGAGGCGATGCGGCTCGAGTTCCGGCGGATCCAGTTCACCCCGGACCTGGTGCCGAGCGACATCACCGGGACCGAGATCCTGGAGGAGGACGCGGCGTCCGGCCGGCGCCAGTTCCGCTTCGTGCGGGGCCCGATCTTCACCAACATCCTCCTCGCCGACGAGATCAACCGGACCCCGCCGCGTACCCAGGCCGCCCTGCTCGAGGCGATGCAGGAGCGGCACGTCACCGCGGCCGGCGCCACGATGGCGCTCCCGCGGCCCTTCTTCGTCCTCGCCACCCAGAACCCGATCGAGCAGGAGGGAACCTATCCCCTGCCCGAGGCGCAGCTCGACCGGTTCCTCTTCGACATCCGGATCGACTACCCGGACGAGGAGGAGGAGGTCGGCATCCTGCGCGCCACGACCGCGGCGGACCGCATCCAGCTGGTGCCGGTGATCGGGGCCGAGGAGACGCTGGCGCTCCAGCAGCTGGTCCGCGAACTGCCGGCGGCCGAGGCGGCGCTCCGCTACGCCGCGCGGATCGCCCGGGCCACCCGACCGGGCCGGCCGGAGGCGCCCCCGATCGTCAACGAGTACGTCCGCTGGGGCGCCGGCCCCCGTGCGGGGCAGGCGCTCATCCTCGGCGCCAAGGCGTACGCGCTGCTCAACGGGCGGCATGCGGTGGCGCCGGACGACATCCGCCGGGTAGCGCACCCGGTGCTCCGGCACCGGGTCCTGGTCAACTTCGCCGCGGAGGCCGAGGGGGTGACGACGGAGCGGGTGATCGAGGCGCTCCTCGAGCACGTCGATCCCCCTTCGAGCAGGCTCTCGGTGTAAGGTGACGCTCGCGGCCTTCGCCCCGGTCCTCGACGCAGTCCGCGGGATCGGCTGGCCCGCGCGGCGGCGGGTGCGGAGCGCGGCGCCCGGGCCCCACCTGTCGATCGTCCGCGGCGCCACCGCCGAGTTCGTCGAGTACCGCGGGTACCGCCAGGGCGACGACCCGAAGACGATCGACTGGAAGTTGGTCGCCCGCACCGACCGGGTGTACGTCCGGGTCTCGCAGGAGCGGGCGATCCTGCCCACGACGATCGTCCTCGACGCCAGCGCCTCGATGGCCTTCCCCGCCGCGACCAACGCCAAGTGGGAGCTCGCCCGCCGCCTCGGGCTGGGCCTGGCGGCCGTCGCGCGGCACCGGGGCGATCCGGTCGGGATGGCCGTGGCCCACCCCCGCGCGACCCGCACCGTGGTCCCCCGGACCCGTCGGACGGTGCTCGACGAGATGATGCGGGCGATCGACGTGGCCCCGGAGGGCACGCCGCCGCTCGTCCCCGCGGTGCTCGACGCCATGCGCCGGAGCGCCCGGCTGGTGCTGGTCTCCGACTTCCTGGGCGACGCCGAGGACGCGCTCGCGCTCGCCGGGGCGTTCAGCGCCGCGGGCAAGGAGGTGTACGCCATCCACGTCGTCGACCGGGGCGAGCTCGACCCCGATCCCAGGAGCCTGCTGCTCGCCGATCCCGAGCAGCCGGAGCTCCGTCGACCGATGTCCCGCGCGGCCCGCGCGGCCTACCTCGAGCGCTTCGGCGCCTGGCGCACCCGGCTCGCGCGGGACTGGCGCGGGGCGGGCGCGATCTACCACATGGTCGTCCCCGGTGCCGAGCCGCTCCGGCGGACGATCCGCCGGATCACCACGCCGGGCGCGGCCTGGCGCGGCGGATGACCTTCCTCGCCCCGCTCTACTTCTACCTGGGCCTGGCCCTCGCCGGCGGGGCCGTGGCGCTGCACTGCATCGTCACCCGCCAGCCGGCCTCCGCCGTGCTCCCGACGGTGCGCTTCGTGCCCCGGAGCCGCGTGCGGGTGACCACGGTGTCGCGACCGGAAGACCTCCTGCTGCTGCTGCTCCGCGTGCTGCTGGCGATCCTCGTCGGGATGGCGTTCGCCCGGCCCGTCCTGGTGCCCGATCGGCGACCGGTGGCGCGGGTGGTGCTGGCCGACGTCTCGCGCGCGGTGGCCAATATCCAGGAAGTGCGGGACAGCGCCGCCTCGCTCTTGGCCGAGGGGGACGCGCTGGTGGTCTTCGACTCCACGGCACGGGTGGTGCGCGAGGACGTCGCCGCCGCCGCGGAACGGCTCGCCGGCTCGCACCGGGCGGCGCGGCTCTCGCCCGCGCTGGTGGCGGCGCTCCGCACCGCGGCGGAGCTCCGCACCGGGGCGGATTCGATCGAGATCGCGATCGTCTCCCCGTTCCGCGCCGGGGCGGCGGACGGCGCCACCCTGGCCATCCGCGGACTCTGGCCCGGGCGCGTGCGGCTGGTGCCGGTGGCGGCGCGGGGGGATTCGCTGCCGCCGCCGGCGGG
>DATLZT010000104.1:0-3044 GCA_035573835.1 Gemmatimonadales bacterium | reverse complement strand
CCCGCCACCGCCGCGAGGATCGCCGCCGCCGCGTCCTTCCCCGCGATCACGTCCGCCAGCGCCACGCCCACCTTCATCGGGACGCCGTCCGGCTCGCCGGTGATGGCCATCCATCCCGCCTCGGCCTGCACCACGAAATCGTAGCCCGGCCGGGCGCTGGCCTCGCCGAAACCGGTCAGCGTGCACCAGACCAGCCGGGGATTCTCCTCCACCGAGCGCGCCGGGTCGAGGCCGCGTCGCTCCAGGGTGCCGGGGCGGAAGTTGTCCACCACCACGTCGGCGCCGGCCACGAGCGTCCGGAGCAGGTCGAGGTCGGCCTCGCGCTCGAAGTCGAGGGCCACGCTCCGCTTGTTGCGATTCACCGCCAGGAAGTACGCGCTCCGTCCCTCGGCGTCGAACGGCGGTCCCCAACCCCGGGTCTCGTCCCCCAGGCCGGGGCGCTCCACCTTGAGCACCTGGGCCCCGAGGTCGCCCAGCATCATGGTGCAGAGCGGGCCCGCCAGGATCCGCGTGAGATCGAGCACGCGGAGGCCCGCGAGCGGGAGTTGACCGGGGGTGGCAACCGAGTCGGGGCGCATGGGTATGACCAGACACTCCATCAACCAGGGCAGGCGACCATGAAGATCCGGCTGAAGAAGCTACCCGAGCAGGTCCTCGTCATCACGGGGGCGTCCAGCGGCATCGGGCTCGCCACCGCACAGCTCGCGGCCAGGAAGGGGGCGCGGGTGGTGCTCTCGTCCCGCGACGAGGTGGACCTCAGCCGGGCGACGGAAGAGATCCGGCGTCAGGGCGGCCGGGTGTTCCACCTGGTGGGCGACGTGGCCGACTTCCCGGCGATGCGCGCCCTGGCCGACGCCGCGGTCCGGGAATTCGGGCGGATCGACACCTGGATCAACAACGCGGGGGTATCGATCTACGGCCCGATCGAGCAGGTGCGGCTGGAAGACGCCCGGCGGCTCTTCGAGACCAACTATTGGGGCGTGGTCCACGGCTCGCTGGCGGCATTGGCGTACCTCAAGCGCACCGGCGGCGCCCTGATCAACGTCGGGAGCGTCCTCTCGGAGACGGCCTATCCGCTCCAGGGGCACTACGTCGCCAGCAAGCACGCGGTGAAGGGGTTCACCGAGTCGCTGCGGCTGGAGCTCGAGAAGGAAGGGGCCCCGGTTTCGGTGACGCTGATCGAGCCGGCCGCGATCAACACCCCGTATCCGGAGCACGCCAAGAGCTACCTGGGCACCGAGCCCCAGCACCAGCCGCCGGTGTACGCGCCCGAGGTGGTGGCGGACGCCATCCTGCACTGCGCCGAGCATCCGATGCGGACGGTGCAGGTCGGGGGCGGGGCCAAGGTGTTCTCGTTGCTCGAGAGCATCGCCCCGCGGGCGGGGGATCGCTTCAAGGAAGCCACCTCGTTCGAGGCCCAGCGGAGCGATCGCCCGGCCCCGGCGGAGGACGCGCTGCACCACCCGGTGCCCAACGACGCCCGGGTGCACGGCGATTATCCCGGTCGGGTGATGCGCACCAGCCTCTACACGAGGGCCAGGCTGAGTCCCACCGCGCGGTTGGTGGGGCTGGCGGCGCTCGGCGCGGGGATCACCCTGGCGGCGCGGGCGGCCGCCGGCGCCGGCCGTCGGGACGCGGTGGAACCGGTGGAGACGGCGTCGATCCATTGAGCGGCGGCGCCGCGCCGCGGCGATAGGGCGCGAGCAGGGTGGCGAGGTCCCGGCGGACCCAGGCTTCCGCCGGCCCCTTCCGGTGGATCGCCCAATTGATGAGGGAGCCGCCCGCCACCGCGTCGATGGCGTGGGCCAGCGCGGCGGTATCGCAGCGCGCGAGCTCACCCGCGGCCACCGCGGCGTCGAGCAGCCCCCGGTACCCCGCGAGCGTCCGGCGGGCGTGCTCCAGGGCGAGCCGGTGGAAGTCGGGGTCGCCCAGGTCCAGCTGGAGGAACGCCAGGTGATGGGCCAATTCCTCGGGCGTGGCGACGTATCGCGTCATCTCGACCGCCGCGGCGAGGAGCGCCTCGAGCGGTGAGCCGTGCGCCGCGGCCGCCGCCGCGAAGCGCCGCTCCACCGACCCCACGGCGGACTCGACGATCGCGAGGAGCAGGCCCCGCTTCGAGCCGAAGCGCTGCACCAGGGTGGCCGCGGAGAGCCCCACCTCCGCGCCGACCCGCGCGAGGGTGAGCCGCCCCGGACCGATGCGGGAGATCACCCGGACGGCGCCCTCGAGGATCTCGCCGTCCGAAACGGTGCGCGGCCGGGGCGTCATGCCTCCCCCAGGAGTGCCGCGATCCGGCGCGCCTCCGCCGCCCGGCGGTGGTCGAGGTGGATGTGGTGGTACCTCGCCCGGAGGAGGAAGCGCTCGTCGTCGTCGGCGACGCGGCCCCGGTCGAGGATCCCGCCGACCACCCGCTCGAAGTAGCCGCCCCAGTCGGGCCGCCGTCCGTCCACGTCGGTGAAGCCGTACTCCTTCGCCAGCTCCCAGCTCGCGACGACGGTGCCGCTCTTGGCCCGCACGTCCGGATCGGCCGCCAGCGCCGCCACTCCCCGGCCCAGGAAGTAGGGCGTCTCCGACTCGGCGAAATGCCGATCCCGCGCCACCGCCTCGCGCCAGGTCTCCTCGGTGACGCCGAAGTGGTCGAGCATCGCCTCGGAGCGGAGGAACCCCGGGGTGACCGCCAGTGCCACCACGTCCCGGCCCCGCAGCTCGGCCGCCATGGCGTAGGCGAGCCGGATGGCGGCGACCTTGGCCAGATCGTAGTGGAGGTTGCCGCGGTAGCCGAGGAACTCGCCGTCGGTGACCTCGACGATGAGCCCCGCGTTCCGCTCGATCATGAGCGCCGCGCCGTAGCGGTTGGTGAGGAGGTGACTGTAGACCGCACGTTCCAGCACCACCCGGCCGCTGCCGGGATCGAGCTCCCAGAACGGTTTGCCCCACTCCATCAGCTCGTCCCCGCCCCAGACGTCGTTCACCAGGATGTCGAGCCGCCCCTGCTCCGCGCGGATCCGGTCGAAGAGGGCGCGGACCTCGGCTTCCACCGTGTG
>DATLZT010000103.1:0-2253 GCA_035573835.1 Gemmatimonadales bacterium | reverse complement strand
CTGCAGCACCTGCGGCTGGGCTTCCTGGCGCTGCGGCTGGGGGAGCTGGGGGGCAAGGCGCACTACGAGGACGCGGCGAGCGAGTTCGAGTGGGCGGCCGAGCTGGAGCCCACCTGGCCCTACCCCTGGTACGGTTTGGGCTCCGCCGAGCTCGGGGTGGGGGACTCCGAGGTGTCGCTGGTGGCGGGGCTCCAGACGATGTTCGGCAAGGATCACCTGACCCGGGCCGCCAACGCCTTCGCCCGCTCGGCCCAGGTCGACCCGGGCTTCGTCAAGGGATTGGTCGAGCTCGCCGCCACGGCCCTCAAGCAGCGGGTGAACATCAAGACCGACGTGGCACTCCAGGCCTTGCGGGTGGCGGCGGCCACGCCGGCGGGCCGGCACCCCGACGTGCTGCTCTATCGGGGACGGATTGAGCGCGAGGTGGGGAGCCTCGACTCCGCGCTGGTCGCCTTCGAGGGGTATCTCGCGAGCGAGGCCAATCGCGGGCTCGGGCTCCTCGAGGTGGCGCGGACCCGGTTCCTGCTGGGCTCGACCGACGGGGTCGGCCCCTACTTCGAAGGCGCCGCCTCCGACGATGCCGCCACCGTGGCGGCGTATCGCGCCGACCTCGTGCCCCTGGTGTCCGACAGCGTGCTCCGGGAGCTCGACACCCAGTCGGGCGAGCGGCGCGCGGCCTACCTGCGCCGCTTCTGGGCCCAGCGGGACGGGATGGAGCTCCGGCGGCCCGGCGAGCGGCTGCGGGAGCACTATCGGCGCTACTTCCACGCCCGGCGCCACTTCGGGCTGGTGAGCCTCAAGCGGCACTACGACATCGTCGAGCGGTACCGCTCGGGCAGCCGCGACTTCGACGACCGCGGCGTCATCTACATCCGCCACGGCGAGCCCACCGAGCGGGCCACGCACAGCGCGCCCGGCCTCGAGCCCAACGAGTCGTGGCTCTACAAGCGTGCCGACGGCGACCTCGTCTTCCACTTCGTGGCGCGGGAGGACGTGCAGGACTTCAAGCTCGTCGAGAGCGTGTTCGACGTGCTGGGCTTCAGCCGGACGGTGGCGCTGCGGGCAGGCGACGGGCAGCTCGCCAACGATCCGGTCGTCGAGCAGCTGGTCCGCTCCCGGGAGCACTTCTCGCCGGTCTACACCCGGCTGCTCGCCTCGGGCGGCGGCGCCGGGAGCGACAAGTACTTCGCGGCCGAGCGGGAGCACGGGCGCGGCAGCATCGAGCGGGGGACCTCCAGCGACAGTTACGAGCTCGCCTTCCGTCGCGAGCTCCGGGCCCGCGCCGACGTCATCGCCGTGGGGCGCGACTCGGCCGGCAGCCTGGTGCAGGTGGCGTACGCCATCCCCGGTTCCGCGCTCACGCCGGTGCCGACGGCGCAGGGCCACCTCTATCCCCTCCGCATCCGGCTCGCCCTCCTCGACCGGTTCGGCAACCTGGTCGGCGACCTCGACACCACGCGGCTCATGCTGGCGGCGGAGCCGGTGCCGCCCGCCGAGCACCTGGTGGGGCGGGTCGCGCTCCCGGTGCCGGCGGGGACGCTGACCTACCGCCTCGCGGTGCAGCATGGCGACGACGCCGGCGTGGTGTTCCCGACCGGGCAGGTGTCGGTTGGCCGCACCGACGGGGCCGACTTCGCGGTGAGCGACGTCGTCGTCGGCCATCCGAGCGCCAACGTCGCCTGGCGCCCGACGCCGTCGGACACGGTGTACTTCGAGCCCCGCGGCGCGTTCGACCGCCGCGGCACGTTGGAGCTCTATTACGAGGTCTACGGGGTGCCGGCGGGCGCGGAGTACGAGTCGCGCGTGGCGGTGCTCCGGCAGGGCGGCGGGGGCGGGTTCCTCGGCCTCTTCGGGGGCCGCAAGACCCGCATCAGCCTGAGCTCGCGCGACCGCTCGGAGGGAACGGTCAACCGGGTGCACCGGAGCCTTCAGCTCGAGCCGCTCAAACCGGGGGCCTATACGATCGAGCTCACGGTCACCGACGACCAGGGCCGCAAGATCCAGCGCCAGCGGGACTTCGTCGTGACCGAGGCGCGGCCGCGCTAGGCGGGAGGGGCGGGTGCGGCGGGTCGCGCTCGTGGCCGGACTCATCGGGCTCGCGGCCGCGGCGCGTCCGCTCCCGGCCCAGGGGCCGGCGGAGCGGGCGGCGCTGGAGCGGTTCCGGGACTCGCTGGCGCAGACCCGCGACTCGCTGGGGCTGTTGGCGTTGGAGCGGCGGGAGATCGAGCGGGCCAAGCGGGCGCGGGACGACGC
>DATLZT010000102.1:0-25091 GCA_035573835.1 Gemmatimonadales bacterium | reverse complement strand
TGGCGTCGTTGAACCACTTCACGGTACCGGTCGTACGCATTTCCGAACTCCATTCTCTGGGTGAGCGCAATCGGAGTCCGGCTGGGCCGTACGACCGACTACGTGTCGTTCGTGAACCATGCCCTCACGATGGGCTCCGCGCCGCGGAAAAAAGACAGGGGCCGCGCGAAAGCCAGGCCCCTGTAGTCTCCTCGGAACTTGTCTGCGCCGACGGCGCTACAATCGCGGATCCTAAGATAGCCCCCCGCCCCCGTTTTGACAACCCGCCCCCGGTCCGGCGACATGTCGGGAGCCCGCCCCCGACCGCCGCGGCCTTGACCGGCGGTCACGCGGCGTCGGCGTCCCGCTGCTCGAGGCGACCCAGGTCGGCCCAGTAGCGCGGTGGCACCAGGACCCGCTGGGCGAGGGGCCCGAGCCCGGCGCGGCGGAGCCCACGATAGACTCCGACTCCCAGGGAGCCCCCCCGGGATCCCCGGAGTCCGAGCAGCCGCCGTACCATCGGCGGGACCAGTAGGGCCTGCACCTCGAGCAGCATGGCGTACCGGAGTGGCCCCAGATGGCGGCGGTACGCAGCGTAGAGCTTGTGGGTGAAGGAGCTCACGGCGAGATCCCGCTCCAGGTGCCGGATCCGATCCGCCCGCCACTCCGCGTAGCTCGCCGGGAGCTCCCGGACGCCCAGCCCCTCGCCGATCCGCCGGAACACGGCGTAGAGCTCCTCCCGCTCGGGCCCGGTGAGCGGCCGCTCCAGCAGTTCCTGGGCCCGCTCCGAGTAGGCGATGAGCATGTAGAGCACGTCGCGGTGGGCCCAGTCGGGGATGGTGCCGCCCCGGGCCCGCTCCACCGCGGCGTGCGCGCCCCGGATCCGGGCCAGCGTCGCCTCCGCCTCCTCCCGGCTGCCGAACGCGATCTCGCGGGCGAAGGCCGCCGTGGAGAAGAGCCGCCCGATCGGATCCCGGGGGATGGCGCCGGTGAAGAAGAGCCAGTCCACCGCCCGGTTGAGGGCGAACTCCGCCGCGGCGCCGCCGAAGACGAGCAGGATCGTATCGCTCCGGCCCCAGATCCGCCGCACGATGGAGCCGGGCTCCACGAAGTGCCGCATGGTGGAAACCTAAGCGCGCCGGGGCCGCGGCGGCGGGGTATGATGCTGCTCGGATCCGACGACGAGGCGACCCATGCCGCGACGGAGCACCCTCGCGCTCCTGGCGTTGGTCACCGGCGCGCACGGCGACTGCCGGGTGATCGCCGGGGCCGAGGGCTTCTGCGGCGCGGTCCGGCTGGAGCCGCGCCGGGCCCGACTCGCCGTGGGCGAGACGCTCCGGCTCCGGGTGAACGCGGTGCGGTGCGAGGCCGGATTCGACTGCGGGTGCGACGGGATCGGGCGGCACCGGTTCCACTGGCGGTCGAGCGCACCCGCGGTGGCCGCGGTCGATTCGACGGGGAGCGTGCGGGCGCTCGCGCCGGGACGGGCGCTGGTTGCCGCGGCCGACCAGGCGGGCGCGCCGCTGGACGAGGTGCCGGTGACGGTGGCGGGGACGCCGTGAGGAGCACGCCCCGGCCGGTGAGCTATCGCCCCCTCCATCCCGACGGCCTCGACCAGGGGGATCCGTACCTCCTCGAGGTGCCCGAAGGCGTCGACGCCGAGCACCGGTACTATCTGTATGTCACGGGAGAGCCGTCGGTCGAGCGGACCATCCCGGTCTACGCCTCCGACGACCTGGTCACCTGGCGGCCGCTCCCGCCCTGTCTCGTGGCCGACATCACCCCGCGCGCGTATTGGGCCCCCTGCGTGCGATACGTCCCCGGACTCGAGCGCCCCTTCGTCATGCTCTACTCCCGGGCCGTCGGCGTGGGCGCGGCGGCCCACATCGGGCACACCATCCGCCGGGCCGACAGCCTCCGGCCCGAGGGGCCGTTCGTGGACTCGGGGCACGTCCTCACCCCCGGCGCCGACTTCGCGATCGACCCGGACGTCTACGCCCTCCGGGACGGCGTGACCCGCCTGGCCTACGCCACCGACTTCGTGGACGACGAGCCGCTCGGCACCGGGATCGTCGAGGCGGCGGTGAGCGACGACCTCACCCACGTGCTGGGCCCGCCCCGGACCCTGGCCCGGCCTTCCGAGCCGTGGCACCTCTATGACGCGGCCCGGCGGATGCCCTGGAAGTCGATCCCGGGCGTGGACTGGGCCACCGACACGGTCCGCTGGTTTACGGTGGAGGCGCCGGTGGGCGGGCTGGTCAATCCCCACGGCCGCGCCGTCTACCTCTACAGCGGCGGGTGCTTCTCCGGGTTCTACGCGGTGGGCGCGTTGGTCGAGGACGACGCGGGACGGCTGGTGAACATCACCCGAGGGGACCGGGGATTCGTGCTCCGCTCGGTGCCCGAGTGGGGGTTCTTCGGCCCCGGCCACTGCGCCTGGTTCCGTTCCGGGGACGGGCGGGACTATCTCGTCACCCACGCCCGGTTCGGATCACCGGACGCGCCGCGACAGGCCACGATCGTCGAGCTCCGGTGGGACGAGGAGGGACTCCCCTACTGCCCCGGCTTGCGGGGCGAGGCGTCGCGCATAGGTTGGGCATAGGTTGGTGGCGTGCGGCCACGGTCCCATCCTCCGGAGGCGCCGATGCACCCCTACGCTCCCCGCCCGATCCGCTTCCACGGCGTCCGTGCCGCGGCCGACTGGCGGATCAAGCTCTACTCCATCACCCATGACGGCTCCGAGCTCGACTGGAGCGACTTCGAGGCGGGGCTCCGGCTCGCCTGGGCCGAGCTCCCGCAGCCGGCCGTCACCCTCGAGCGCCCCGGCCTCGGCTTCCTGGTGGCGCACCGGGGTCGGACGGCGCACTATCTGGTGCTCGGCTGGTGGGACCGGGAGAACGAGCTCCCGGTCCGGGTCTTCGTCCGCGACGTGGAGGAAGGCGGCGACCCTGCCGCCTGGCGGCCGGCGCGAGGCGGGGAATCCTTCTGCGTCTGGGACCTGCAGGTGCTCTGGTTCGAGCGCGAGGCCTACGTCGCCACGCTGCTCTCCCCCGACGCCCCGTCCGATGCTGCCGCCCGCTACCTCGGCCGGTGTCTCACCTGGCCGCCGGGGGGCGTGGGGGAACGGGTGATCGAAGCGGTGCCAGGCGCCAGGTGACGGTGCGCCGGGAGCCTGTCGTCGTCGCGGGGCCCCGTAGGCGCCGAAGCGACCCCGGCGACGCGCAACGAAGCCGAAGACTCCCTGCCATCGGAGCCCCCATGCTCGGCAACCGCCCGATGTCCGAATGGATCGCGCAGTACGCGCTGAGTCACCAGCACCCGGTCAACCGGTTCTGCCACACCGTCGGCATCCCGCTCATCGCGCTCTCGATCCCGCTCTTCGTGGTGGCGCTGTTCGTGGACGCCTTCTGGCCGGTCCCGCTCACGCTCTTCGTGGTGGGATGGATCTTCCAGTTCGTGGGCCACGCCGTCGAGGGGAAGCCCCCGGAGTTCTTCAAGGACTGGCGGTTCCTGTTGGTGGGGCTCCGGTGGTGGGTGGCGAAGGTACGGGGGAGGGCGTGACCCCTCAACCCATCGCCCGCCAGACCCACCACGCGCCGATCGCCACGCCGGCCACGCCGATGCCCCGGGCGATGCGCCGGCCCCACTCGAGCGAGCGTCCGGCCGCCTGGCGCATCGCGAGCGCCGCGACCAGGGCGTAGAGCGTCATCGCCAGCGTGACGCCGACGCCGAAGGCCACCAGGTAGCCCACTCCGAGCCAGGTCCGCTCGATCATCGTCACCGGCACCAGCGCCACGACCCCGCTGGTGCCCGCGAGTCCGTGCAGGAGCCCCACCAGCGTCACCCCGTGTCCGTGGCGGTGGGGCCGGTCGGCGGGGTGCGCCGCGTCGTGCGGGTGCTCGTGGCCCGGCCCGGCGACCTTGCCGCCGTGCAGGTGGAGGTGCGCATGGCCCCCGTGTTCCTCGGGCCGGTGGAGGTGTAAGTTGCGGGCGGAACGGATGGCCCAGAGGCCGAGGCCGAGGATCACCACGCCCACCAGCGCCTCACCCAGCGCGTCGAAGCGTTCGGGCCAACGGAGCCCGGTGGCGAGCAGGACGCCGCCCGCCACCAGCACCGCCACCGAGTGGCCGATGCCCCAGCGGGCGCCGAACCGGGCGGCGGCGGCGAGCGCGGGCCGCCGGCTCACGAAGGTGGTCACGGCGATCATGTGATCCACCTCGAGGGCGTGGAGGAAACCGAGGGCAGCCGCGGTGGCGAGCGCCCCGAGCTCCGCGACGACGGGATCCATCGGCAAGGCGCGACTCCTCACCAAAGGGACGACATGACCGACGAGCGTGGCCGGATCCGGCTCACGTCGTACTCCCACGGCGCCGGTTGAGCCTGCAAGCTCGGCGCCGCCGAGTTGGCGCAGGTCCTGCGCCACCTGCCCAGCGTCGAGGACCCGCGCGTCCTCGTGGACGCCGCCACCCGCGACGACGCGGCCGTCTTCCGCCTCGCGGAGGACCGGGCCCTGGTGGCGACGGTGGACTTCTTCACCCCCATCGTGGACGACCCGGCGGCCTGGGGGGCGATCGCCGCGGCCAACGCGCTGAGCGACCTCTACGCCATGGGCGCCCGACCGCTCTTCGCACTCGACCTCGTCGCCTGGCCGCGCGAGGCGCTGCCGTTCGAGCTCCTGGGCGAGGTGCTGCGCGGCGCCCGCGAGGTGACTCGGCGGGCCGGCTGTCTCCTCCTGGGGGGCCACTCGATCGACGACGCCGAGCCCAAGTTCGGGATGGTGGCACTGGGGGAGGCCCATCCCGACCGGCTGCTCACCAACGCGGCCGCCCGCCCCGGCGATCGCCTGGTGCTCACCAAGCCGCTCGGCACCGGGATCCTCGCCACCGCGCTCAAGCGGGGCCTCCTCGCCGAGACCGATCCGGCGATGCGGGCCGCCATCGACACGATGACCGCGCTCAACGACGGCGCGATGCGCGCGGCCCTGGCCCACGGCGTCCGGGCCGCCACCGACGTGACCGGGTTCGGCCTCCTGGGCCACCTCGGCAACATCCTCCGCGCGAGCGGCGTGGGTGCCGAGCTGGCCACCGACCGGCTCCCCCTCCTGCCGCGCGCGGCCGAGCTCGTCCGGGCGGGCGCCGTTCCCGGCGGCACCCGGCGTAACCTCGAGGCCGCGGCCGAGTCGGTCCGCTGGGCGGAGGATGTGGCGCCGGAGGCGCGGATCCTCTGCGCCGACGCCCAGACCTCCGGTGGGCTCCTGCTCTGCGTCCCGCCGGAGCGGGAGGAGGCGGTGCTGGAGGCGTTGGCCGACGAGGCGACGCCGGCGCGGGCGGTGATCGGGCGGATCACGGCGGCGCCGGCGGGAACGATCCGGATCGCGCGGGAACTATAATCGATTCCGGATCCCGAACGCCGACCCCGACCGAGCAGGAACACGATGCCCGGCTTCCGCTGGACCCCCGACCGGATGGAGCAACTGGAGAGCGCGATCCGCCGCGGGCGGCGGGTCGCCTTCACCCGCCGGGGCACCGAGTACGTGGTGGTGGCGCGACGGCTCACCAGCGTGGCCCGGCGGGACGCCCTGGTCGGCTTCCTCCCGATGACGGGTGAGGAGCTGACGTTCGTGCTGGAGGAGCTGGAGGGGTTCCAGGTGATCGAGTGACCGCCCGCCCTTGACCTTTGCCTCCGACCCCGCCACCATCACCCGTACCATGTTCACCCGGCTCCTCGTCCCGTACGACGGCTCCCCCGCGGCCCGGAGCGCCCTGGCGCAGGCGATCGCCCTGGGCGGTCGGGTGCCGGCCGGGATCATCCTGGCCCACATCAACGTGGCCGCGCCGCGGGAGGTGCCGGTGGTCATGGGGGCGGTGACCCGGCCGATGCGGGAGCCGGTCCCCATCCCCGACGAGCAGCCGATCCCCGATCCGGAGCTGGAGGAGGCGGCCGACCAGGTCCGCCGGGCCGGGCTCGAGGTGACGACGCTCTACCGGGCCGGCAACCCCACCCGGGAGCTGTACGAGCTCGCGAGCGAGGCCGACGCCGTGCTCCTCGGCCGGGCGGAGCCGGAAATCGACGGCGATCTCCTGGGGCCGGTCACCCGGGGACTGGTGCGGAGCCTGCCGGCGCCGGTGCTGGTCTGCGGGCTCTCGCCGAGCCCGGCCGACCGGTGCGCCGTCCTCTACGACGGGAGCGCGGGCAGTACCCGGGTCCTCGCCTTCGCGGCCCGGTACGCCGGCGTCACCGGGGCCCGGGTGGAGGTGCTCTACGCCGGGGAGGACGACGCCGCCGGGCGTGAGCTCCTGGCCCGGGCCGCCGCCGCGCTCTCGGAGCAGCCGCTCCGGTTCGAGACCCACCAGGAGCGGAACGGCTCGCCCACCGGGATCCTGGCGGCGATCCAGCGCTTCCGCTGCAACCTGGTCCTCACCGGGGCGGTCCGGAGCGAGGGGCGGAACTTCGTGACCACCCACGCCGCGGCGGTGCTGCGCGCCACCGATCTCCCGGTCCTGATCCACCCGTAGCGTCCGCCCGAGTGTCGTCGCCTCCCCTCCCGGTCGCGGTCCTCCATCTCGACGAAAGCTGTCTCGGCAACGGCCGCCAGGGCGACAACCCCGGCGGTGCCGCGGGCCTGATCGAGACCCGCGTGCGGGACCGGATCGAGCGCCGCGAGTTCTACATCCACGCCCCGGCGACGACCAACAACCGCATGGCCCTCGCGGGCGCCATCGCCGGACTCCAGCTCGCCGCGGGGAAGGGCAAGCGGCTCAACCTGCTCGTCGTCTCCGACTCGGAGTACCTGATCAAGGGGATCCGGGAGTGGGTGCCGGGCTGGATGGCGCGCAACTGGACCCGGAAGGGCGGTCCGATCGAGAACCTCCCGCTCTGGCAGACGCTCGTCGCCTCGGCCAGGAAGCACGAGGTCCAGTGGACCTGGGTGCGGGGTCACAACGGTCACCCCAAGAACGAGTACGCCAACGACCTGGCGATCATGGCGGCGACCAAGCAGGTCACGTCGGAGGGGTTGGTCGAGTCGGGGTTCCTCGATTGGCTGGGGCGGAAGCGGGAGCGGGGCCAGTACCTCGACTACGACCCCGACGCCGCCTTCCTCGCCCTGGAGGAGCGGCTCCGGCGGGGAGAGCGGTTGCCGCTGGCGGAGGCGCGCTAGGGGCGGCGGATCCGGCAGGTCGAGACCACGCAGCCGCCCTCGATCACCCGGGACGCCCCGCGCTCGAGCTCGATCCGGCGCCCCGGATCGCGGGAGCACGGCACGCCGGAGCCGAGCCGCACCGGACGGACGCGGGCCGGCTCGCCCCCGCCCAGCACGCGGACCCCCTTGCCCGGTGGGCGTTCGAGCTCCCGGACGAACTCGTCGGCCTCCTGCCCCACGAGTTCCGCCCCGGGCGGCGCCCGCCGGAGGGTGCGGGAGCAACCGAAGGTGCGGATCTCCCGCCCGCCGCCGCCTCCCCGCTCCCCGCACCCACGTCCCGGTCTTCCGCGCCATGAGCAGCGTGTCGATCGTGGTCCGGTACTGGGGAACGACCCGCCGCACGGCGCGGCTGAGGTTCGGCCAGTCCCTGGCGCCGGCCGGTCCGGCGATGAACCCGTCGAGACTGCAGGCCGCACCGCGGGAGACGGTGCGCATGGTGGCCTCCGTTCCCCTCTAGTCGACGATCACCCGGAGCGCGCCGGGCCGGATCCGGCAGCGGAGCGGCGTCTCGAGCGCGAGCGGCTCGCCGTCCAGCGCCACGCCGGCGAGCCGGTGGCGGGTTTCGATCGCGATCTCCTCGGCGGCGGTCGTCTCCACGTCCCGATTCCGCTCCACCCGTCCCAAGACCGCGTCGAGCGCGAGGCGCAACAGGGCGCTCCGCGTCGGCGAGCGGAGGAGATAGAGCCCGAGCCGCGCGCCGCGGAGCGAGTCACGGGCGGCGAGCCCGGGCCCGCCCGGATCGTACAGGTTGTTGCTCACCACCACGAACGGGGTCCGGCGGCGGACCGACTCGCCGTCGATCCGGAGCGTCACGTCGACCAGCGGGTGCCGCCGGAGCACCGTGAGGATCGCCCAGGCGAACGCGGTCCAGCGGGGCCAGCCGCGCCGCTCGTCCCGCTCCCGGAACCGGACGATCTTGGGGTAGATGCCGAGGCTCGCGTTGTTGAGGAAGACGCGCCCGTTCACCTCGCCCACGTCCACCGCCACGATCCGTCCCTTCGCCACCACCCGCACCGCCTCGTCGACCGACGTGGGCAATCCGAGTGCCCCGGCGAAGTGGTTCCGGGTGCCGAGCGGGAGCACGCCCAGCGGCCGTCCGAGGGCGAGCGCGACCTGGGCGGCGCGGTTGATGGTGCCGTCGCCGCCGGCGGCCACGATCGCGTCGAGTCCCTCGATGGCCCGGGCCCGACGGTCGACCTCCTCCGCCGAGCGGGGCACCAGGACCTCGGCCCAGCATCCGGCTTGCCGGAACAAGCGGGTGAGCGCCGTGGGCGAGGTCTCCCGTCGCTCCGGTCCCGCGGACGGATTGAGCCAGACCAGCACCCGTCGCACCAACGCCTCCCCCGTGGCCGTCACCCCCGACATGTCCCCCGCCGCTTGGGAATACCCGGCCATACCCCGGGCGCTCCGACCGACCCGCCTGCTGTCGGATGGCCCGGCCCGTGATAAAATGGAGGGATGACCGCCACCGACCTCGAGCGCTTCGCCCGCCGGCTGGTCGCGAGCCTCGCCGGGCTCGGGCCCGACGGCGCTCGGCGCGCCATCACCGTGGGGGAGATCTCCCGGAGCCTGCTGCCCTATCGAGTCGCCCGGCGCGAGCTCGGGGTGGACAGCGCCGAGGACTACGACATGCTGCTCCTCCGGCTCGCGAGCGGCGAGGGGGGCTTCGCACGGCTCGAGTCGTCGGAGCTCGCCGCCGCGGCCGAGGCGGAGGCGCGGAGCCCGAACCCGGACCTGCACTTCGTCAGGGCCCTGGGCGACGCGATGCTCCGGCTGGCACCCGAGCGGATCGGGGCGATCACCGAGCCCGCCGTCGACCGTCGGGAGGAGCCGGCGCGCTCCGAGCCGGTGCTCGGTGAGCAGGCACCGCCGCCACCGGCGCTCGACACCGAGGTGATCACGGCGGAGCCGGTGAGCCGGGGCCCGACCGACACCAGCCCGACCCACGCCGGCCTGACCTACGCGGGCCCCGCGCCGGCGGACGCGACGACCGATCCCCGGTGTCCGTTCTGCGGGGCCGCGCTGCCGCCTGGCCGCCCGGCGCGGTTCTGCCCGTCCTGCGGCGCGCGCCAGCCCGCCCGTTGCCCCGGTTGCGGCGGGCGGGTCGAGGAGGGGTGGCGCTATTGCGTCGAGTGCGGCGAGCGGCTCGACGCCGGCCGTCCCTGAGTCCCGTCGGTACCGTCCCTTCCACCGAGAGCACATGAGCCTCACCGCATCGAGCGCGACCCCATCGAGCGCGCCGCCGCCGAGCCGGACCCATCGCGTGGCCCTCATCCCCGGGGACGGCATCGGCCCGGAGGTGGTGGACGCCGGCTTCGAGGTCATCGAGGCCGCCGCCCGGCGTGAGGGGGTGTCGCTCCGCACCGAGCGGCTCCCCTATTCCGCCGACCACTATCTCCGCACCGGCGAGACCCTCCCGGATCACGCCTTCGCCAGGCTCCGGGACGAGACCGACGCGATCTTCCTGGGCGCCCTGGGCGACCCGCGGGTCCCCGGCAACGAGCATGCGCGCGACATCCTGCTTGGCCTCCGGTTCCGGCTCGACCTCTACGTCAACTTCCGGCCGGTGACGCTGCTCCACCCCTCGCTCACCCCGCTCAGGCTCGACGGCACCGCGGGGCGGATCGACTTCGTCATCTTCCGGGAGAACACCGAGGGCCAGTACCGGGGGTTCGGCCGGGCGGAACACGAGGGGACGCCGGAGGAGCGGCAGATCTCCGAGGAAGTCCACACCCGGCGCGGGGTGGAGCGGATCATCGAGGCGGCGTTCGCCTGGGCGCGGGCCCACGGGCGCACCCGGGTGACGATGACCGACAAGTCGAACGCGGTGCCGTGGCAGCGGATCTGGGGCCGGCTCTTCGCCGAGGTGGGCGCGCGGTATCCCGGGATCCAGCGGGAGCACCGCTACGTCGACGCGCTCGCGATGGAGCTGGTGCGGGAGCCGGGACGGTTCGAGGTGATCGTGGCCAACAACCTCTACGGCGACATCCTCTCCGACCTCGGCGCCGGGCTGGTGGGTGGGCTGGGGCTCGCGGCGAGCGCCAACCTGCACCCGGGACGCCCCGGGCTGTTCGAACCGGTGCACGGCTCCGCGCCGCCGCTCGCGGGGAAGGACGTCGCCAATCCGATGGCCGCGGTGCTCACCGGGGCGCTGATGCTGGAGAGCCTGGGGCATCCGGCGGCGGCCCGGCGACTCGAGGAGGCGGTGCGCCGGGTGTTGGCCGAGGGGCCGCGGACGCCGGACATCGGCGGGAAGAGCGGTACCCGGGAGGTGGCACGGGCGCTCCGCGAGGCGGTGGAGGGCGCGTGACGCGATTCCTCGGCGCCCACACGCTCGACAACGGCGGCATCGACAAGGCCGCACTCCGTGCCGGGCGGGGCGGGATGACCGCGCTCCAGATCTTCACCGCCATCCCCAAGTACTACGGCGACAAGATCTCGATGAAGCCGGAGCGGGCGGCGCGGTTCCGGGCGGCGCTGGACGAGGCGGGGATCGCGCCCGAGCGGGTGGTGGCGCACGCCGCATATGTGCTCAACCTGGCCACGAACGACGGGGAGAAGTGGGCCCGGGCGAGCGCCGGGCTCGCGAAGGAGCTGGAGCGTTCCGTGGCGCTCGGGATCGGGGCGGTCTGCTTCCATCCCGGCGCCGCCACGGACGGCGACCGCGAGGCGGCGGCCGAGCGGGTGGCGCGCGCGATGACGGCGGCGCTCCGCAAGGTGGACGGCCCGACCCGGCTCCTGGTGGAGAACACCGCCGGGGCGGGGCTCACCATCGGCCGCACCGCCGAGGAGGTGGGGGCGATCCTCGCCGCGCTCCCCGACGACGTGCGACCCCGGGCGGGCTACGGGCTCGACACCTGTCACCTGTTCGCCGCCGGGCACGACATCACGGCATCGGAGGAGGCGCTTCGCGCGGTGCTGGACGAGTTCGAGAGGGTGGTGGGGGAGCCGCCGTCGTTCTTCCACCTCAACGACAGCGAGCACGGGCTCGGCTCCAACCGGGACCGCCACGCGCTGATCGGCGAGGGGCGGATCGGCGAGGCGGCGTTCCGCTGGCTGCTCGGTGACCGCCGGAGCGCCGGTGTGCCGCTCATCCTCGAGACGCCGCAGCAGAACTCCGAGATCGCGGAGGACGACGTCTCTCCCGATCCCCATGACGTGCGGATGATGCGGCTGCTCGAGTCGTTCGTGTAGGCTGGGCGGGCGGCGACTCGGTCGACCGATCGGGGGCGCCGAGTGGTCGGTCGCCGGCCCGAGGCGAGGGGCCGGCCGCCGCGGATCGGTGCCGCCCGGGGTAGGCCCAGGCGAGTCGGGGGAGGGTCGCAGCGACTCGGATGTCGCCGGCACTCCCGGGGTGCGGGGCCCCCCCCCCGATACAGAATATCGCTCGTGGTGACGCCGTCGCCGGCATCGAAAACCGGCGGCCGGTACCGGATCCCCGCGAGCGGCGGCCCGAGTGGAGGACCGATGTCCCGCGCGTTCATCGACGAAGACGCCGACGGCCCGGAACCGTTGCGCCGGTTCCGGCTTCCCCGGCGCGACGATCCGGGCTACGACGAGGCCGCGGCGCGCGCCCTGCTCCAGGGTGCCAACGAGGGCGATTCGGCCGCCGCCGAGGACGCCACCGGCTATCTCTGGGGCGAGCCGAAGCTCCGCCCCATCGTGGAGCGGATCCTGGCGGAGGCGCGGGCCCGGGGGAACGATCGGCTGGAGCAGCTCGCCGAGCGGTTCCTCCGCGCCGCGCGTTAGGCACGTGTCGGCGTCCGATCCCCTCGCCGGGCGGTTCGCCGCGCTCTGGCGGCGGCTCGTGCCGGACGCCGATCCCGCTCCCGTCTGGCGTCGGCTCGCCGCGGGCTACGGCGAGCCGCACCGGGCGTATCACGATCTCCGCCACGTGGCCCGTTGTCTCGAGCACCTCGATTCCGTCCGGGAGCTGGCGGCCCGGCCCGACGAGGCGGAGGCGGCGCTCTGGTTCCACGACGCCGTCTACGATCCCCACCGACACGACAACGAGGAGCGGAGCGCCGAGTGGGCGCGTGCGGCACTGCTCGCGGGCGGGGCCGATCGGCCCCTCGCCGACCGCGTGGCGGCGATGGTCCTGGCCACCCGCCACACCGGCCCTCCGCCCGCCGAGCCGCCCGACGCCGCGCTGGTGGTCGACGTGGACCTCGCCATCCTGGGGGCGGAGCCGGCGGAACTCGAGCGGTACGAGCGGGGGGTCCGGCAGGAGTACGCCTGGGTCCCGGAACCGGCGTTCCGGGCGGGGCGGCGGGCGGTACTGGAGGCGCTCCTGGGCCGGGAGTGGATCTACGCCACCCCGCCGTTCCGGCGCCGGCTCGAGGCCCGGGCCCGGGAGAACCTGCGGCGGATGCTGGCGGCGCTCGGGGATTGACGGGTTCGCGGCGGCGGGTGGGTTATCGCCGGCCCCCAAGGACCCGAACCGAGGTCGCACGGCCATGACCGCTCTCCGACACGCGATTCCGCTTCCGGTTCTCCTGCTCGCGCCGGTCACGCTCCGCGCGCAGCACGACTCGACCACGGCCCGCGCCGACTCGGCCACGGCTCCCGCCGACAGCACCGACCCGCTGATCGCGGTCCACGACTTCACCGGCGGGGGCGAGTTCCTGCGGGTATTCCTCCAGGCCGGCATGGTCTATCAGGCCGAGCTCAAGTCGCCCGATTTCGCGTTCGTCATCCGGCCGCTCCGGAGCGGGGTGGAGCCGCCGTTCATGGCGCGGGTCACGAGCGGTCCGAGCGCGAGCGGCGGCGCGGTCTACGAGATCTATCCCCGGGAGGATGCCGAGTACGAGATCCGCCCCGCGGCGGGGTACGGGATCACCACGCTGGCGCTCTGCCGGGACGTCGAGCAGTCGCGCCGCCGGCAGCGGTCCTCAACAGCCCGGGCTGGGAAATCGGGGTGGAGGTCGCGGGCGGGTTCCACAGCGGCTACCACGTGCAGCGGAACAGCCGCCTCGACATCATACGAAGCGCGCTCGGGCGGCGTGGTGGAGGCGTGCTTCAGCGCGCGGAACGCGCCCAGCGCCTCGCGGGTGAGCGGGTGCGCCGTTGGGTTCGGCTACGAGTGGCGCCCCTCGGCGCGCGATGTCGTCTGGGCGTTCATCGAACCGCGGCTCCGGGTGATCGGGGGCGAGTCGCGGGGGAAGTCGAACACCGAGCTCGGCGTGCTCTTCGGCGCCGGCCTGGGGGACGAGCAGCGCGGCAGCAGCAGCATCCTCTGGCAGCTCACGCCGGGCGACTACGTGGCGCGCCACCTCCGCCGGGGAGTGCGGCGGCACCAAGGAGGTGGGCTCCCAGGGATCGGATCGGGTGATGCTCGGCGTTGGGTGGTATCGGTGAAGTCGATGCCGAGCCGAGCCCGAGCGGCGGGCGCAGCGTGGTAGGGCTGGAGCCGCCGGCTGCCCCCGCCCACCCCTCGTGCCGGATCGGTGTGCCGTCTCCGCGTGCCGATCCCCGTCCTGACGCTGGGCCCGCGCCAGCCGATCCACTCCTTCGGCTCGGTTCCGGCCCCCCGCAGGCGCGTCGTCATCGCGACGCGGACTGCGGCGGCACCGGCGCCGAGACGTTCCGCATCGATCCGATCCGCTCCACCGGCCACCCCCGCTCCCTCATCCGCGCCCGCAGGTACTCGGCGTGGAGCGGCATGAACGCGGTGGCGGAGTAGACCCACCGGAGCGAGGGGGCGTAGACCAGCAGCGCGCCGGGGGCGTCGGGCAGGTCGATCGGCTCGAGCCAGAGCGAGTCGCCCGATACCCGGAGCCAGCCCGCCTTCGTCACGGCCGTCGCGGCCGCCTCGGGCCGCCGGTGGTTGCGCAGCACGGTGCGCACGAATGGCCGGGCGCCCGGGGCGAGGTGCAGCGGCACCCGCTCGCCCGCGAGCCAGGCGGCGCCGCCGTTCCCGGTGGCCACCAGGGTGACGATCGCGCCGCCCACCTTGGCCCCCGGCTCGTTCCGCCGGAGCCACTCCACGGCCCGTTCGGCGCTGAGCGGAGCCTGGCCGGCCTCGAGCAGGACCCACTGGGCCCCCAGCTTCACCGCGCCGGCCGGGGCACCGGCCGACCGGAAGTCCACCAGCCCCGGCTCGGCCACCCGCGCCGAGTCGAACGGGACGTCGTGCATCGGCCGGTTGGCGGTGGCGAAGAACGCGGCGCGGAGCGAGTCGCTTACCGCGAACGAGTCGGCGGTGGCCGCGGTATCGAACGCCACGCCGAGCACCGACATCCGCTTGTAGGGCCGGCCCACCCGGCGCACGTCCCATTGCATCGGGAGCGCCAGGCCGGCCGATGTCCGTTGCCAGTTGGAATACCAGAGCTCCACGTCCATCTCGCCCCACGGCACGAGGCCGAAGTCGTTCGGGTGGGGCGCCCGCCAGCGCACCATCGCGGGAAGGCCGTCGGTGCGGCGCAGGAAGATCGTGGCGGGGAACCGGTCGACCGTGGCGGCGATGCGGGCGTGGGCGATGCCCGCGATCGTGGTGTCCGCGAGCAGTCGCAAGTCGGGGGCGTGGCGAGCCAGCGGGAGTAGCCGTTCCACGGCGAAGGTGAACAGCTCCCGCCGCTCGTCCACGTAGGCCACGTTGAGCGGCGCCCACTTCCCGTCGGGCCCGCGGCGGATCGCCACGCTGTCGCGCACCACGTCGGTGACCTCCCGCTCGACGCCGCCGAGCTTGAAGCGGCGGGTGTTGCGCCAGGCGGGGATGGCGTAGTCGCGGACGTCGACGTGCCACTCGTAGCTGGGGAGGTCGGCGTAGGGGCGCTGGTCGAACGCGGTGCGCTGCCACTGGGTCAGCATGTCGAGGCGTACCCGCTCGATCCGTTCCAGGGCTTGGGCCCCGCCCATCCGGGCCATGGCGGTGTCGAGGAGGCGGGCAGCGCGCGGGTCGGGGGTCGCGGGCGGGCCTTGCAGGAGGGTGGCAAGGAGCAGGATGTCGAGCATCTCCGGGTCCGTTGAGGGTTGGGGCCGGGCGCCGGGCTGCGGGAGTGCTGCCGGCGTGTCGGGCACCGCCACAGGACGGGCGGAGGGGTCGGATCGTTTCGGGGTTTGGGGTGAGTCGCGGAAGGGCGGGGTGAGTGGCTGGAGGGGGAGGCAGGCGGACGGACGTGGCGACGTTTCCGCCGAGCAGCTCCGCTGATTCAGCACGCGGAGCCCGTCGCGCGGAGGCTCGTGCCGATGCTGCTCAAGGTGGCGCACACGGGCGAGCCGTTCGATCTTGAGCGCCGGCGCGAGATCGTGCACCTCTTGGTGCGCTGGCGGCTCGTGCGCGAGCAGCTCGCCGAGCTCGAGGCCGCGATCGAGGCGCTCGCGCCCGCCTGCCCCGAGCTGCGCGCGCTGATGACCGTGCCCGAGGTGGGCGCCATCTGCGCCGCCACCCTCGTGGCCGAGCTCGGCACGCCGCAGGACCACGAGCACCCGCGCCAGATCCTCAAGATGGCGGGCCTCAATCTCGACGGGCGCGACAGCGCCTCGATGGTGGGCCGCAAGTGCCTCTCGAAGCGCGGCCGGCCGATGCTCCGCCGCCAGCTCTACCTGCTGGCGGGCCGCTGGGCGCTGCCGCGCGGGCTCTATCACGCGGACCACGCCGTGCTCAAGGCGCGCTACGGTGGGCTCGGCACGAAGGCCATCTGCACGCTCGCGCGGCGGCTGGTGCCGCTCCTCTTCGCCCTCATGAAGACGGGCACGCCGTTCGACAAGGCGCGCGGGCGCGCCCCGGGAAGGGCTTGCGCCCGACGCGAGCGCGGTGATCTTGGGAGAGACTCGGCCGCGGCGGCGCCGTCTGCTGTTCCGCCCGTACCGCCGCTGCTGCTACGCCCTCCCGGCTGGGGTCAGGCCCGGTAACCCGGACGCCTCCGAGCGCCCCAAGTCAGACTCGGCCGCCCAGCCTATCCATTTCCCTCGGAAGGTTCATGTGCCGGTGGATCTTGAGAGCGTTCTGGCGAGCAGGCCGATGCCGCCAGCCAACACGACAGCGCCCACGATGACCACCAGCGCCAATGTCAGCAGTTGCGGCAGTCGTACGCCATCGTGAAAGAAGGGTCCGGGGTACCAGAGTGCACTCAGAGCCAAGATCAGCACCAACCCGAGAGCGACGCTGAGTGCAGCTGTCAGCACTGTTGGTTGCAGCCAGGACGCCGGCAGACGTCGCGCCGTGTGAGCAATCAATGCAGCAAAGATGATGAGGGCAAGCGCGATGCTGCCGGTCTTGATGAGTGCCCGTTGATTGTCAGGCACCCATGACGCGTTACCACCAGCCAACCACAACAGGTTCAGCGCAGCGAACGCGAGAGCAGCCAACACCGCACCGCGGTACGAGACCGGACCCATTTTATCCTCAGTCGTCTGGAGTGGGCATCGTCTCTTTCGACGGATAGTCCACGATCACCGTGATTTTCCCTTCGTGCTTCTCGAGCAACGGGAACAGCGTTCCCTCGCCCCCGCACACGTCGATGCATCCAGCAGACCCAGGCTTCTTGCCACCATGCAACATTAGACCATCACGCCCACGGGTATCGGTTCCAGGAGCAGGCTCAAGTCCGACACGGTACTGTCCCCAGTCCCCGAGCATGTTTCGTGCAAGCGCGCAAGCCGGTCACACGCGAGATCTTCTTTGGATCGAGCGTGTAGGTTCCCTTCAGGAATCGGTCCCTTGTTTTTGACGAACTATTCCGCTGCCGTTGCGCCAGGTTGACCAGAGTATGCACGTCCGCTCCATCGAACCTTCCCGTCATCACCAACCAGCGTGAGCGTCGTTCCGTTGTATCGCAGTGTATCCGCCCGCAACCCGAAAGGATCCGTAAACGTGACCGGGTTGTTCCCACCAACCTGATGCAGGTTGATCCCTCCCGCCACCCCGATGGGATCTTCCTGGGTCCAGCGGCCGGTAGCCATGTCGTAGGCCCGGTGCCGGAGGAACGAGATCCCGGGGATCGTCGGGCTGCCGAACCGGTCGGCCTCGAACGTCTGGGCCGAGGCGGTGCCGCCGGCGTATTTGCCGCCGTTCTCGCCGTAGCGGATGCTCCCGTCGTCGGCCCTGATCTACCCGTTCGAGGCGGCCACCGCGGGCCAGGCCAGTGCGGCGCGGCACCACCTGTTGGCTTGGGGGAGCGGCCCGCGAGGTCCGGGGTCCGGCCTGGACGCCGAGCCGGGCGCATCAGGCGCGATCCGCCCGCCACCTCCGCCCCGAGCGCCGCACGCCGTACGCCGTACGCGGCCGGCCGGGTCGACGGGCGTCCGCTACCAACCACGCGGCCGCGTCAGCGGTGTTAGCGAGAAGCCCCACAACGGCCCCAACACCTGGCGCAGGAACCGGTCGTCACGGGTGAGAATGAGCAAGCCCTCGTCGTGGACGATCGCCTCTTCCTCCTGCCGCTCGCAATCAGGCTCCAGGAGCACCACGAGGCGCGCGGCGCTGCCAAAGAAGCGCGAACACTCGGCATCGAACCCCAAGCACACCACCCGCGTTGATGCCGAGTCCACGACCGAGCCGGGTAGTTCCTTCCGGCGGAACTCACGTAACGTGTCGCCGGCGACCAGCCGGCAGCGAACCGGCGCCGCAGAGTCGAGCACGAGGGAACCGTATGCCCCTGCTCCCCGAGCGCCGTGCAGTCGGGGCGCAGCCCGCCGCGGCCGCAGACCCGAGCGCGAGCGTCGGCACGTGGCGCCCACTCCGGTGCAGTATCGACGATCGCGGCAGATGATCGTCCTGCGCTGGGGGTTCACGGCGACCGCCGGGCATGCCGACGCGTTGGGCCAGCGATTGGCGCAGGCCCACTTGCCCTGAGTCGTCCCGGCGCGCTCGGTGCGGTCGATCCTGTGCGGGTCGAGGGTGTACGATGGTGCCCTGCCCGAGCCGCACTCGTACCTCCGACGCCGACCACCTCCGTCAACCGCTGCCCTCGGGATCGTCTGGACCTAGGCGCCAGGCAGCTTCCCCACGCTGAGAGCCTCGCGAGCCTGGTGCGGTCGGGACGCTACCCCTCGTGGCTTCTCCGGCAGGGTTGTTCGGTGAATCCCTGCACCCCTCTCCGCACGACCGTTCGCCGCCGACCGGCGAGTGTCCCGCTGCCGATGATGCCAAGCCGGCGCGGCGTGTCAAGCGTTGCCGGCCCGGGCTCCCACGCCGATCGACTCCTGCCGGCAGCGGTTGGGTTATGACCCCGCCTCGCATCCGCGCGATATTCTTTGACGGGGGGGCCCCCCACGGCTCCCCGCAACGGGTCGACTTCCGGGGCGCCTGACCGGCACCGGCTTCCCGCTCGCGGCCGCGCCGCCCGCCGGGTCGCCGTCACGAGCCGGGAGCCGATCCGTCCCCCCTCCCCCGCCCCGCTCCCCTACGAATTTCCCCCCGCCCGGGCCATATTTCCCCCTCCGACGCACCCCGAAACTCCCTTCGGAGCTTTCCTTTTATATGAAGACCCAGGGCCACCAGAAGGACGTGCTCTTCCTTGCCGGCGCCCGGACCGGGTTCGGCGGCTTCGGCGGCACCCTCAAGGACCTCTCCGCCATCGACCTCGGCGTGGTCGCCGCCCGGTGCGCCGTGGCCCGCGCCGGGGTGGAGCCGGGCGAGATCGACCATGTCGTCTTCGGCAACGCGCTCCAGACCTCGGCCGACGCGATCTACCTCGCCCGCCACGTGGCGCTCAAGTCGGGCCTCCCGATCGAGACCCCGGCCGTCACGGTGAACCGGCTCTGTGGCTCCGGCTTCGAGTCGATCATCCAGGGCGCGCAGCAGATCCTCCTCGGCGAGTCCCGGGTGGTGCTCGCGGGCGGCGCCGAATCGATGAGCCAGGCGCCCCACGTGGTCCGCGGCGCCCGCTGGGGGCTCCGGCTCGGCCCCGCCGCGCCGTTCGAGGACCTCCTCTGGGAGGCGCTCAAGGATCCGCAGTGCGGCTTCTCGATGGCGGAGACCGCGGAGAACCTGGCCGAGAAGTACCGGATCAGCCGCCAGGAGGTGGACGAGTACGCCCTGGCGAGCCAGCAGCGGGCCAAGGCGGCGTGGGACTCGGGCGCCATGCGGGAGGAGATCGCCCCCGTCCCCATCATGAACAAGAAGACCAGGCAGACCGAGGAGTGGGGCGCCGACGAGCACATGCGGCCCGAGAGCACCCTCGAGGGACTGGCCAAGCTCCCGCCCTACTTCAAGAAGGACGGCGTGGTGACGGCGGGTAACGCCTCGGGGATCTGCGACGGCGCCGCCGCGGTGGTGATCGCCGACGAGGCGTTCGCCAGGGAGCGCGGGATGCGGCCGATCGGGCGCCTGGTCGCCTGGGCCGTGGCGGGCGTCGAGCCCAAGTACATGGGGATCGGCCCTGCCCCCGCGGCGCGGAAGGCGCTGGCCAAGGCGGGAATGACGCTGGGGGACATGGACCTGGTCGAGGTGAACGAGGCCTTCGCCGCGCAGTACGTGGCGGTGGAGAAGGAGCTGGGCCTCGACCGGAGCCGGACCAACGTCGACGGCGGCGCCATCGCCATCGGCCACCCGCTCGCCGCGAGCGGCACCCGCATCACCCTCCACCTGCTCCTCGCCCTCCGCCGCCGCGGGAAGCGGTTCGGGCTGGGGAGCGCCTGCATCGGCGGGGGCCAGGGCGCCGCGGTGATCGTGGAGGCGTTCCCCGCATAACCCGGAGCCGCTCGCCCGGAGGCAGCCATGGACGCCCTCATTCCCGTCGCGGCGCTCGCCGTCGCCTACGTGTTCGGCAGTCTCCGCATCCTGCGCGAGTACGAGCGGGGGGTGGCGTTCTTCCTCGGCCGCTTCTGGGGCACCAAGGGCCCCGGCCTCGTCTTCCTCCCCGCCTTCTTCGCCAGCCAGAAGCGGGTGTCGCTCCGCATCGTGGCGCTCGACATCCCGCCCCAGGACGTCATCACCCGCGACAACGTCTCGGTCAAGGTGAACGCCGTCCTCTACATGCGGGTGACCGACCCGAAGCGGGCGGTGCTCGAGATCGAGAACTACCTCTACGCCACCAGCCAGCTCGCCCAGACCACGCTCCGCTCGGTGCTGGGCGAGGTGGAGCTGGACGAGCTCCTGGCCGACCGGGAGAAGATCAACGGGATCCTCAAGCGGATCATCGACGAGCGCACCGATCCCTGGGGGATCGAGGTGAGCGCAGTCGAGGTGAAGGACGTCGACCTCCCGGCCGAGATGAAGCGCGCCATGGCGCGGCAGGCGGAAGCGGAGCGGGAGCGGCGGGCCAAGGTGATCGCGGCCCAGGGCGAGCTCCAGGCCTCGAAGACGCTGGCCGAGGCGGCCGGGATCATCGCCTCGCAGCCGAGCGCCATCCAGCTCCGCTACCTCCAGACCGTCACCGAGATCGCGGCGGAGAACAACTCCACCACGATCTTCCCCATCCCGCTCGAGCTGTTCAAGCCGTTCCTCACGGCCGCGGCCTCCGCGGCGGCGGGCGCGTCGGGCGCCGCGCCGCCGGGCCAGCCGAGCCTCCCGGCGCCCGATCCGTCGGCCATGCTGCCGCGGGTGGAGCCGGCGCCGGTCCGGACCTCGGGCGGAGCCCCCAGGGAGTGAGATGCCGGACGCGAACCTCCCCGCCCGATTCGATCGGGCGGCGCTGGAACGGATCATCCGGCGCGCCGCCGAGCTCCAGACCGGCGACCGCGAGGTAGGCGAGAACCTCACCGCGGAGGAGGTGCTGGCGCTGGGGAAGGAGGTCGGCATCCCCACCCACTACCTCCGCCAGGCGATGCTCGAGGAGCGGACCCGGGTCGCCGCGGCGCGCCCGGCCGGGCTGCTCGACCGGATGGCGGGCCCGCCCATGCTCGAGACGCGGCGGGTGGTGATGGCATCGGTCGAGGAGGTCGAGCGGCGGCTCCTCCGGTACATGACCGAGCACGAGCTCCTCACGGTCCAGCGGCACCAGCCGGGCCGGATCAGTTGGGAGCCGCTGAGCGGGTTCCAGGCGGCGATCCGCCGCTCGACCGCGGCGCTGGGGGGCGGCCGGCGGCCGTTCATGCTCTCGAAGGCCGACCGGGTGATCGCCGTCATCACGCCGCTCGAGGAGGGCTACGCCCACGTGAGCCTCGCCGCAAGCGTCCGGCGGGCCCGCACGGCCCGGCTGGGCGGCGCGGGGGCGAGCGCGAGCCTGGGGGTGGCGGCGAGCGCGGTACTCCTCGCGCTGGGCGCGTTCGAGCCGGTGGCGCTGGCCCCGCTCCCGATGTCGGTCGGCCTGGGCTACGGGATCCTCCGCCAGCACCGGCCCGCCGACGAGCGGGTCCTCCTCGGCCTCGAGTGCGCCCTCGACCACGTCGAGCAGGGGAGCGCCCGACCCTCGCACACCCCGGCGGAGGGGACGCCGGGGGTGATGGGACTCATCGCGCGGGAGATCCGCAAGGCGTTGCGGTAAGCCATCAACCACTCGATTCGGGGAACCATGCCAGAGATCAAGAAAGTCGGCGTCCTCGGCTGCGGCCTCATGGGGAGCGGCATCGCGCAGGTGGCCGCCCAGGCGGGCTACACCACGGTGGTGCGCGAGGTGGCGCAGCCGCCGCTCGAGAAGGGGAAGGCGGGGATCGCCAAGTCGCTCGAGAAGTTCGTCGAGAAGGGGAAGCTCTCGGCGGCCGACCGGGACGCCACCCTGGGCCGGCTCTCGTTCACCACCGACGTGGCCGCGCTGGGCGAGTGCGACCTGGTGATCGAGGCGGTCACCGAGGACCTCCAGATCAAGAACGAGCTCTGGCGGGCCCTGGACGGGATGTGCCCGGCCCACACCATCTTCGCCAGCAACACCTCGAGCCTCACCATCGCGGCGATGGCCGCCGCCACCAAGCGGGCGGACCGGTTCGTGGGGCTCCACTTCTTCAACCCCGTGCCCCTGATGCAGCTCGTCGAGGTGGTGCGGACCGTCACCACCACGCCCGAGACGTTCGACCGGGCGTTCGCGTTCGCCAAGAGCCTGGGGAAGACGCCGATCGCCGCCAAGGACAACTCCGGCTTCATCGTGAACCTGCTGCTCGTCCCCTACCTCCTCGACGCCATCCGGGCGCTGGAGCACGGGGTGGGCTCGGTGGAGGACATCGACGCCGGGATGAAGCTGGGCTGCGGCTACCCGATGGGGCCGTTCACCCTGCTCGACTTCGTGGGACTCGACACGACGTACAAGATCGCCGAGATCATGTTCGACGAGTACCGGGAGACCCGCTACGCCCCGCCGCCGCTGCTCAAACGGATGGTCCTGGCCGGGATGTACGGCCGGAAGAGCGGCAGGGGGTTCTACGACTACTCCAGCAACCCGCCCACCGTCGTCGACCTGGGGCTCTGAGCCATGTTCGGATACGATCTCCCGCGCCTCCACGCGGCGCTGAACGATCTCCCGGCCGCGCTCCTCGTCGTGGCCGTCTTCTTCGAGCTGGTGAGCCTGGTGACCAAGCGGGAAGGGTTCCGCCAGGCGGGGTTCTGGACCCTCCTGGTGGGCGCGGTGGGTGGCGCCGCGGCGGTGCTCTCGGGCCTCCAGGCCGAGGACGCGATCGACCACGGCCAGGCGATCCACGACCTGATGGAGACCCACGAGCTCTACGGCTTCATCACGCTCGGCGTCTTCGGGGTGGTGGCGCTCTGGCGGATCGTCCGCGAGCGGCGCATGGCGTGGAAGGAGCGCACCGTGGCGCTCCTGGTCTCGCTGGTGGGCGTGTACTTCCTCTTCCTCACCGGGGCGTACGGCGGCCGGCTGGTCTTCGACCACGCCGCCGGGATCCCCACCTCGACCCTGAGCCGCGAGATCGAGAACCGCGCCGGCGGCCACGCGCACGCGCCGGGCACCCCGGCCCATGATCACGGCCCGGCCGCCGCCAGCGACTCGACCGGGGCGGATTCGGCCGGCGGCCATGCCCATGCGCCCGGCACCCCACCGCACGATCATGGCACGCCGGGCGACACGGCCACCCCGAACCCGGCCTCGCCGAGCGACGGGGGACACACCCACGCGCCGGGCACGCCCCCGCATGAGCACTGAGCCCGGCCCGGCGAGGCTCGACGACGAATGCCGAATGCGGCCCCGCATTCGGCATTCGTCGTTCGCCCTGCTCTCGTGCCTGCTCGCCTGCCAGCCGCACACCACCCGACCGCCGTTCCCGCCGGTCACCGGAGCGCCGGAGGTGGAGCTCGAGCTCACCCCGGCGCGCGCCACCGAGCTCCTGGCCGAGGCGTTCCGGGCCGAGGGCCTGCCGGTGGGCCGGGTCGTCGTGCGCGACGCGTGGCTCGAGACGCCCTGGTTCGACGCCGCGTCGCTCCGACCGACCGACGCCCGGCGCCTGGGCCCCGACGTGGTGCGGGTGCGCGCCTGGGCCGATCCTACCCGGCCGCGTCACAGCCGCGTCACGGTCGAGACCCTCTTCCGCCCCCTGGCCGACCCCTCGCTTCCCGAGCGCGAGCTCGACCGCCAGGTGCCGCCCGACCACCCGGTGGCGAAGCGGGTGCAGGCGGCGCTGAACCGGCTGGTGGACGCCTACGGCGAGCCGGCGCCGGCCCGGGACACGACCGCCAGCCCGAGCCCGGCTTCGCCGGGCGAGGGGACGAAGCCCCGATGATCGACCTCACCGCCACCTTCCTCCCCACCGGTCCCCTCCGGCTCGTCTCCCGGGTGGCCTCGCTCGCCGATGACGCGATCACCTGCGAGACCGACATCGCCGAGCACTGGAGCTACGCCCACCACTTCCCGGGCGACCCGGTCTTCCCCGGCTGCCTCATGGTCGAGCTCGCGGCCCAGGCGACGCTCCTCTGGGGCTGGGCCCAGGGCCACCGCGGCAGGCCGCGCCTCGGCCGCACGAGCGCCGAGTTCCACAGTCCGGCGACGCCGGCCGACGGCATGCTCATCACGCGGAGCCGGGTGCGGAAGCGGCGGAACGTCTATTTCGGGGAGGTGGAGATCGCGGCGGGAGAACGGGCGGTGGCGAGCGTCAGCGTCGTGGTGGCGCTGGCGTAGCGAGGAACTCCTCCACCGCCCCGACGAACGCCTCCCGCTCCTCGGCGAACGGGAAATGGCCGGCGCCGGGGATGACCACGATCCTCGCGTCCGGCGCCACCTCGGCCCACTCGCGAGCCGACTCGACCGGCACCGGGTCCCGCTCGCCGTGGATCACCAGCAGCGGCACCTGGAGCCCACGGAGCCGCTCCCGCCAGTCGTAGAGCCCCACCGACGAGAGGGTGTACTCGCTCACCGCCCGGCTCCGCCGGAGCGCTTCGGCCGGGATGTCGCAGGGATCGCCGCGGAGGCTGTCGAGCTCCGCCCGGTCGGCGAAGTAGCCGGCGAAGTTGATCCGGAACGCCTCGCGACAGACCGCCGCCGGATCGTCCGCCACCGGCAGGAGGCTGTCGAGCCGGGCGGCGCGGGCCCGTCCCGCGCTGTCGATGGAGGACGCCACCCGCCGGGTGAACGTCTCCACGTGGGGCGCGAGCCGGGGCCCGAACCCGCTCACCAGGATCAGCCGGCCCACCCGGCCGCGGTGCTCGAGGGTGTAGAGCCCGGCGAGCGCCACGCCCCAGGAGTGCCCGAGGAGCGTGAGCCGGTCGATCCCGAAGTGGGCCCGGAGCACCTCGAGGTCGGTGACGTGACGGTCGGCCGTGAGGAGGTTGGGATCGGACACGACCTGGGAGCGCCCGCTCCCCCGCTGGTCGTAGAAAATCAGGGTGCGCCGCTCGGCGAGCGGGGCGAGGTCGGCCGCGAGATAGCTCATGCTCATGGCGGGCCCGCCGTGCAGCACCACGATCGTGTCGCCCTGCCCCGTCACCCGGTAGAAGAGCTGGACCCCGTCGGCGCCCACCAAGCTCCCCTCCACCACCGGCGGCGCCTCCCGCTCGACCTGGCGCTCGCGGCACCCGGCGAGCGGCAGCGCGGCCACGCAGGCCGCGGCCACCGAGGCCGCGGCCACCGAGGCCGCGGCCAGGGCAGCG
>DATLZT010000101.1:0-28069 GCA_035573835.1 Gemmatimonadales bacterium | reverse complement strand
CGGATCCCGCCGCTCGCGGCGCTGCGCCGCCCGTACGAGGCCGAGTCCCCCGCGGCGCCGCGCGATCGCTGGCGCTGGGGCGCCGGCGCCGCGCTCGGCGCGAGCGTGGCCGGGCTCGCCGTCCTGCAGGCGGGCCACTGGCGCACCGGCCTCCTCTTCGCCGGGGCGGTCGGGATCGCCTTGCTCCTCCTCTGGCTCGCGGCGCTGGGACTGATCCGGGCGGCGCGGCGCTGGTCGCCCGCCCGCGGCTCCTATCTCTGGCGCCAGGGACTCGCCAATCTCCACCGTCCCGCCAACCAGACCGTCGTCGTCGTCCTGGCCCTGGGCTTCGGCGCCTTCCTGCTCGCCACCCTCCTCGTGGTGCAGCAGAACCTGCTCCGGGAGATCCGCCTCACCGGTGGTCCCCGGCGCCCCAACCTGGTGGTCTTCGACGTCCAGACCGACCAGGCGCGCGCGGTGACCGAGGTGCTCCGGCGGGCGGGAGTCGAGCCGTCGCCCGCCGTGCCGATCGTCCCGATGCGGATCGCGAGCGTGAACGGCGCGCCGACGAGCCGGCTCCTCGTGCAGGGCACCGACGGCCACGCGGGGGACGACGACGGGCCGAGCGGGTGGGCCCTCCGGCGCGAGTACCGGTCGACCTACCGCGACACGACGGTCGCGTCGGAGCGGCTGGTGGCCGGCACATGGTGGCGCGGGGACGCGCCGGCCACCGGCGCGGTGCCGATCTCGCTGGAGGCGGGGATCGCGGCCGAGCTCGGCGTCGCCCCGGGCGATACCATCACCTGGGACGTGCAAGGGGTGCGGATCGCGTCGGTGGTGGCCAACCTCCGGGAGGTCGACTGGGCGCGGTTCGAGCCGAACTTCTTCGTGGTCTTCCCGCCCGGCCCGCTCGACCGGGCGCCGCAGACGCTGGTGCTGCTGGCGCGGGTGGAGGACGTGGCGGCCCGGGCGCGGCTACAGCGACAGGTGGTCGAAGCGGCGCCCAACGTCAGCGTCCTCGACCTGACCCAGATCCAGGAGTCGCTCGAGCGCCTCCTCGGCAAGGTGGTGCTCGCCATCCGCTTCATGGCGCTGTTCTCGCTGCTCGCCGGGCTGGTGGTGCTGGCGGGCGCGATCGCGGCCAACCGGTTCCAGCGGGTGCGCGAGGCGGTGCTCCTCAAGACGCTGGGCGCCACCCGGCGCCAGATCGCCGTCATCGTACTGGCGGAGCACCTGGCGCTCGGCGGCCTCGCCGCGATCGTGGCCCTCGGCCTGGCCGGCCTGGCCGGCTGGGGGCTCATGCGATTCGTCTTCGAGACCGACTTCGCCCTGCCGCTCGGGCCGCTCCTGGGGCTCGGTCTCGGGGTGGCGGCGCTCACGGCGTCGGTGGGGCTGTGGAACGGCTCGGAGGCGGTGCGGCAGACGCCGCTCGAGGCGCTCCGGGAGCAGGGCTGACGCGCGGCCGGGGGTGGTTTACCCTCCCCCGGGGATCGTTTACCCTTCCGGCAACCATCACATCGAGGACGTCACGCCCATGCTGGCCATCGACCTGACCGGGAAGCGCGCCTTCGTCGCCGGCGTCGCGGACGACAACGGCTTCGGCTTCGCCATCGCCAAGGCGCTGGCCGAGGCGGGCGCGTCGATCTGCGTCGGCACCTGGCCGCCCGCGCTGGGGATCTTCACCAAGCTCCTGGAGCGGGGGAAGATGGAGGAGTCGATGCGGCTCGGCGACGGCCGGAAGCTCGAGTTCGAGCGGATCTATCCCCTCGACGCGGCGTTCGACACCATGGACGACGCGCCGGCGGAGATCCGGGAGAACAAGCGCTACAAGGACGTGGGCGACTTCAGCATCGGCGGCGTCACCGAGCGCTTGCGGCGGGACTTCGGGGAGCGGGGCCTCGACATCGTGGTCCACAGCCTGGCCAACGGCCCCGAGGTGAAGAAGCCGCTGATCGACACCAGCCGGGCCGGCTATCTGGCGGCCGTCAGCGTGAGCGCGTACAGCAACGTGTCGCTGGTGCGCCACCTCGCGCCCCTCATGCGGCCCGGGGGCGCGTTCCTCTCGCTCACCTACATGGCGAGCGAGCGCGTCATCCCCGGCTATGGCGGGGGGATGTCCTCGGCCAAGGCGGCGCTGGAGGCCGACACCCGCACGCTGGCCTACGAGGCCGGCCGCCGCTTCGGCGTGCGGGTCAACGCGATCTCGGCCGGACCGTGGGCCTCCCGGGCGGCGAGCGCCATCGGCTTCATCGACACGATGATCGAATACACCGCGGCCAACGCGCCGCTGCCCCGCCGGCTGGACGCCATGGACGTCGGCCACGCCGCCGCCTTCCTCTGCAGCCCGCTGGCGCAGGCCATCACCGGGTCGGTGGTCTACGTCGACAACGGCTATCACGCGATGGGCATGGCCGTGGCGACACCGACGGCCTCGCCGGCCGACGCCCGGCCCGCCGCCGAGCCGGCTCAGGCCTGAGGGGCGGCCGCGCCGCCCGAGACCGCGGCGATGGCGCGGTCGAGGGCGGCGAGCTCGAAGGGCTTCTCGAGCACCGGGCGATCGGTCCGCGCCAGGAGCCTCGCCACCTCGGGCGAGGCCACGTCTCCCGTCGTCACCAGCATCCGCCGGAACAGGTCGGGCCGCTCCCGTGCGAGCCGGTCGTGGACCTCGATGCCCGAGATCCCGGGCATCTTGAGATCGGTCACCAGCGCGGCGTAGCGGTCGGGGGGCGCGGCCAGGAGCTTCTGGAGCGCCTCGCTCCCGTCCGCCGCCTCGTCCACCCGCCATCCCGCCCGCTCCAGGTGGCGGCGGAGCGCGGCGCGGATCGACGGCTCGTCGTCGATGAGCAGCACGGTCCGGGGCATCGGCGGCGTCCGCCCCCCCGCGCCCGCCACGGGCGGCGCGGCCTCGGCCGGCGCGGGTTCGACGGTCGGGGGCACGGCGATCGGTGGTGGCACGGCGTCCGGCGGGCGCGGCAGCCGCACCACGAATCGGGCGCCCCGCCCCTCGGCCCGGTTCTCCGCCGTGATCGTGCCGCCGTGCTGCCGCACGATCCCGAACGCCGCCGCGAGGCCGAGCCCGGTACCGTGCGGCTTGGTGGTGAAGAACGGCTCGAAGAGCCACGGCAGCACCTCGGGCGGGATCCCCGGCCCATCGTCCTCGACCGCGATCACGGTCGCGTCCGCCTCCCGGTCGACCCGCACGACAACCGTCCCGCCGGCGCCTGCCGCTTCCATGCCATTGACGATCAGGTTGGCCAGCACCTGCTCCAGCCCGCCGCGGTCGGCCCGGACCGGCTCGAGCCCCTCGGGCAGCTCGATCGAGACCCGGGCCCCGCTCGCCGCGGCCTCCCGCCGGGCGGTGGTGGCGGCGTCGGTCACCAGCCCCCGCAGGTCGATCGGCGTCCGCGTCTCCCGCCGCTCCCGGACGAACGCCAGGAGGTCGCGGATGATCGCGCGGGACCGCACCGCCTGCGCCTGGATGGTCTCGAGCGCCTCACGGTCCCCGGGCCGCAGGTCCGGGCTCGCGAGCAATTGCTCGCTGAAGTGCAGGATGGCCGCGAGCGGATTGTTCACCTGGTGGGCGATCCCGGAGACGAACCGCCCGACCGCCGAGAGCCGCTCGGCCTGGACCAGCCGCTGCTCGTCGGCGCGGATCCGCCGCGCCATCCGGTCGAATTCCCGCGCCAGCGCCGCCACCTCGTCGCCGCCGGTCATGGCGACCGTCCCGATCTCCCGGAGCCCGCCCGCCATCGCGGATGCGGCCGCGATGAGCCGCTCGACGGGGTGGCTCACGCTCCGCGCCGCCGCCATCGCGAGCGCCACGCCCAGCCCGAGGGTGAGGAGCCCGAGCAGCGCCGCGGCCCGTTGCCGGCTGGCCAGCTCGGGGGCATCGTCGCCCAGGGCGGCAACGGCGAGGACCACCCGCCCCGTGCCTCCCGCGCGGTCGGCGAGGCGCGTGTACGCCACCACCCGATGCTCGCCGTGGCGACTCACGAACCATCCCTCGTCGCCGCCCCCGTCCGCGCCGAGCGCGCGCTCCGCGTGGTCGATCCCGAGCGCCCGGACGTGTCGACCCGCCTGGGGGCCGGCCAGCACCGTCCCGGTCCCGCGGTCCACCACCCGGATGGTGGTGCTCCGCCCCAGCCGGGACGCGCCTAACGGGATGCGGGCCGCGCCGTCCCGCAACTCGCGGAGATGGCCCAGCAGCTGCTCGCCCCGGATGCGCTCGAGGTGCCGCTGCTCGTTGGCGCCGAGCAGGAGGATCATCGGTGCGGTGACCGCCAGGAAGACGGCCACGATGAGCGACACGACCTTGGCGTAGAGCGACGGGCCGGAGCGGCCCTGCCCCACCAACGCCGGCCACTCCCCCTCCAGCCGGAGTCCGTGCACCGCCCGCTCCGCGGCGAGATAGCCCGCCACCGCCACGAGGGCGCCGAGCACCGGGCCCTGCACCACGATCTTGAACACCTCGATCATGGGCAAGGCGGCGATCAGGCGGAGTTGCAGCGCGCCCACCGCGTAGCCGATCGTGCTGGTCGCGAGGCCGAGGCTGGCGACGGTGAGGGGGAAACGCGAGAGCGGGCCCAGGGCCGCGGCGTCGCCGCTCCCGAGTCGGGCGAGGATCCGGCGCCACCGCAGCCAGGGCAGGAGCACCACGCCGGTCCACCCGAGGAGCGGTACCTGCCAGGCGTAGCAGACCAGCACCCAGGCGGTCTGGCGCTCGTTGAGGAGCCACCAGAGGTGGGAGAACGGCAGGCCGAGCCCCCACCAGCAGAGACTGGAGAGGATCCAGAGGCGGAGCGCCAGCTCGCGGCCGAGCCGGTGCCCGGCCACGCGATCGAGCGTCAGCTGCGGACTGCGTCCCCCCATGCGGCTGGCCCCGCTGCCGTCCTGCTGGCGATAATACTGCGGACCGTCGTGCCCCACAAACGCGCCCGTCAGACCGAGGAGCCCCGATGACCGACGGTACGTCCGTCTTCCGCCCCGCCCTGCTCCGGGGCCGCGTCGCCCTGATCACGGGCGGCGGCACCGGGATCGGGCTCGGGATCGCCAGCTGCCTCGCCCGCGCCGGCGCCGACCTGGCGATCGCGAGCCGCAACCCCGAGCACCTGGAGCGCGCCGCCGCGCGGTTGCGGGAGCTCGGCCGACGGGTCGTCACCGTCCCGATGAACGTGCGCGATCCGGAGGCGGTCAAGCAGGGTGTCGAGCGGGCGGCCGCGGAGTTGGGGCGCATCGACCTGCTCGTCAACAACGCCGCGGGGAACTTCTACGCGCCCTCCGCCACGCTCTCGCCCAACGGGTGGCGCGCCGTGATCGAGACCGATCTCTACGGCACCTTCTTCTGCTGCCAGGCGGTCTACCCGATCATGAAGGCGCAGGGCGGTGGGCGGATCGTCTCGGTCTCCATGACGCTGCACTACCGGGGCTGGCCGCTCATGGCCCACGCCACCGCCGCCAAGGCGGGCGTCGACGCCCTCACGCGGACGCTCGCGCTGGAGTGGGCCCCCGACCGGATCACCGTCAACGCCGTCGCGCCCGGTCCGATCCCGACCGAGGGGGTCAAGAAGGCCTTCACGCCTCCCGGCGGGAGCGACGTCCCCGACCTCTTCGCCATGGAGGCGTACGTCAAACGCGCCATCCCGCTGGGGCGCTGGGGCACGCCGGAGGACATCGGCGAGATGGTCACCTTCCTCGCGAGCCCCGCCGGCGACTGGATCACCGGCTCGATCTTCGTGGTCGACGGCGGGAGCTGGCTGGCCGGCCGCTGAGCGCGATCCCCGACCCCGACCCGGAGTCGCCCCATGATGGACCGCATGGACCGTCCCTTCCTCGCCCTGGGCTCGCTCTCCGCCTTCCTGGCGGTCGCGGCGGGTGCGTTCGGGGCCCACGCGCTCCGGGCCCGCCTCGCACCGGAGCAGCTCTCGGTCTTCGAGACCGCGGCGCGATACCAGATGTACCACGCCCTGGCGCTCCTCGCGGTCGGCTGGGCGGCCGGCCGCTGGCCGGGGCCGCTCGTCACGCTGGCGGGATGGTCGTTCGTGATCGGGACGGTCCTGTTCTCGGGCAGCCTCTACGCCCTCGCGCTCACCGGCGTCCGGTGGCTCGGCGCCATCACGCCGCTGGGTGGGGCGGCTTTCCTGTTCGGCTGGATTTGCCTGGCCCTGGGCATGCGCCGGGGCTGACGTCGAGCGAACCGGCCGCGGCCGGGCGCGCCCCGGCCGAGAGCGGTATCGCAAGCTGCTCGAACGGCTCGATGCGTGGTTCGGGACGGTGGGCGAGCGGTTCCCCGACGGGGTGCCGTGCCGTACCGGCTGCGCCGCCTGCCGCCACCGGCCGTTCGACGTTTCGGCGACCGATGCGGCCGACCCGGCCATGCTCGACGAGGCGTGCGTCGACGCCCTGGGCGAGGCGCCTGCCGCCGAGCCCTGCCCCTCGCCCGACGACGCCGACCCGTTGCCGGCCCCACCCCGACCGCCCGCTGGTTTGCCGGGACATCGGACGCCCGATGCGCACCCCCGCCGGACGCGTGATCGAGAACGCCGGCCCGATCCGGGATCGCTTCCCGGGTTGCGCCGCGCCACCGCCCGCCGAGCTCGACCTCGAGGCGCTCGAGGCGGAGGTGTGGGCGGGACGCGACCACGAACCCGGCGTCGCGCAGGCCATCGTCCGCTTCGCCGGCGAGGCGCCGGCGAGGCGAGCGGCACCGTGGCTCAGCGGGCGACGTCCTCCACCACCCGGTAGAAGAATTCCACCCCGAACCGCAGGTTGGCGAGGCTCACCCGCTCGTCGTTGCCGTGCACGCCGCGGTCGTCCGCCTCGGTGAGCCGGAACGGCTCGAGCCCGTAGGCGGCGATGCCCAGGCGCCGGTAGTAGTAGCTGTCGGTGTAGCCGGTGAGCATCGGCGTGGTGACGAGCGCCCCCGGCTCCAGGGCCTCGACCGCCCGGCGGATGGCGTCGATCAGCGGGCCCTCGAGGGGCGAGCTGGTGGCCCGCCGGTCGGGCGAGAGGCGGGTGACCTCGATCGAGTCGTCGGCGATGACCCGGCGGAGCTCGGCCAGGAACGCCGCGGGATCGACCCCCGGCAGGAGCCGGATGTCCAGCTCCGCGCTCGCCTCGGGCGGGATCACGTTGGTCTTGTTCGATCCCGTCATCCCCGTGATGCTGATGGTGTTGCGGAGGATGGCGTTGAAGTAGAGGTCGGAGGTGAAGAAGGCGACGGCCGCCGGGTCGCGGAGCGCCGCGTCGGGGTCGGCGAGCCAGGCGCGGCGCCGGGGATCGGCCTCCCGGGCGGCGAGGTCGCGGAAGAACTGCCGGACCGGCGGCGTGACCTGCAGCGGGGTCTCGTAGGCGGCGATGCGGCCCAGCGCCCGCGCGATCCGGGCCACCGGGTTGTCGGGCGTGGGGCGCGAGCCGTGCCCCGGGGTGCCCCGGGCCGTGAGCCGGACCCAGCAGGGCACCTTCTCGGTCACCGCCACCCCGTAGTAGACCGTGCGCCCGTCGGCGCCCAGCCGGTTCTCGCCCCCCTCGTTGATCAGGAACTCGGCGTCCCGCACCAGCTCCGCCCGGTGGGTGGTGAACCAGTCGGCGCCGGTCGAGCCGGTCTCCTCGTCCGCGTTGGCGATGAAGATCACGTCGCGCGAGAGCGGCACCCCGCGGCGCTTGAGGGCGAGGAGCGTCACCAACTGGACGACCGCCTGCCCCTTCATGTCGAGCGCCCCGCGCCCCCAGACGTGGCCGTCGCGGACCGCCCCGGCGAACGGGTCCACCGTCCACCGCGCCGGCACGGCCGGCACCACGTCGATATGGCTCAGCAGCACGATCGGGCGCTTGCGCCCGGTGCCCCGGAGGCGGGCGTAGAGGTTGCCCCGTCCCGGCGCCGATTCGAGGATCTCGGCCTCGATCCCCTCGCGGCGGAGCACCGCCTGGAGCCAGCGCGCCCCCTCGGTCTCGCGGCCGGGCGGGTTGACGGTGGGGATCCGGAGGTACTCGCCCAGGAGGCGGGCGGCCTCGTCGGCGAGCGCGTCGAAGTCGGGGGCGGCCCCCCGCTGCGCGGCGAGCGGGACGGCGGCCATGAGCGCGAGGCCGAGGGAGAGGGCGAGGGCGCGGCTCGTCATGCCTCCTGCTTCGCCCAGGCGAAGAACCGGAGGCTGATCGCGCCGAACATCCAGAGATTCCCGGGAACCCACATGAGGAGCCCGCCGATCTTCTGGTCATCCAGGGGCGAGAGCCCCCAGGTGCGCGGCGCCTCGGCGTACCAGGTGTAGAGCACCGTGTCGGTCATGGTGATGAGCGCCGCGACGAGCTGCATCGGGACGCTGACCGCGAAGAGGTACAGCATCTGTTTCCCCAGCGTGAGCCGGGGGAGGAGCGGCGTGGGGCTGAGCACCGGCCACCACATCAGCGTGGCCGTGGCGATGAACATCAGGTGGGTGGCGACGTGCACCTCGTGGTCCCGCATCATGAGGTCGTAGAAGGGCACGAAGTGCCAGAAGGCGATCGTCGCGGTGTAGAGGAGCCCGGCGGGGAGCGGGCCGGTGAGCCGGCGCGCCACGGCCCGCACCGGGGCCGGCCGGAGCAGGGGCTCCACCAGCCAGCCCGGCGTCCCCAGCAGGAGGAGCGGCGGGAGCAGCAGCGTGAGCAGCAGGTGCTGCAGCATGTGCACGCTGAAGAGGTAGTAGTCGCTCAGGTCGTGGATCGGCCCGTTGAGCGAGAGGAGGAGGACGGCGAGCCCGGCGCCGAAGCTGGCGATCCGCCAGGCGGGAACGGCGGGGGCGCCGACGCGCCGGCGGTAGACGGTGACGCCCCAGAGGTAGAGCGCGGCGAGCAGCGCCGCGCCGACCAGGACGGAGGGGTGGAGCGACCAGCTCCACTCGTAGGGAGCCAACGGCCGCGCCCGGTCGTCGAGGGGGTGCGCGGCCGTCACGTCAGGCGATGCTGTAGTGGTAGGCGAAGAGGACGATCAGCGAGACGATCACCACCGTGGCGATGATGATGGGGAAGACGAACACCCCGCTGAAGAGGCGGCTGTCCTGCTTCAGGTGCATGTAGAACATCGCCACCAGGGCGAATTTCGCCGCCGAGAGCATGAGCAGGAGCGGCACGAAGAACGGCCGCAGGTGCTCCGCCAGCGGGCCCGCGGTCTCGCCGTAGGTGGCCTCGTAGAGCCCCACCTCCAGCGCCGTGAGGACGAAGAGGACCAGCCCGATCTTGGCGTAGAGCCCCGGGGTCGGGTGGGCGTGTTCGTGCTTCTCGGGATGGGCGTCCATGGTGCCGGGCCTCAGCGCATCAGGTAGACGACGGGGAAGATCACGATCCAGACCACGTCGACGAAGTGCCAGTAGAGGGCGGCGATCTCGAGGTTGAGCGCCTTCTCCGGCGGCAGCTTGCCGCGGAGGGCCAGGATGAACAGCGTGACCAGCCAGATCACGCCGATCGTCACGTGGGTGCCGTGGAAGCCGGTCAGGGTGTAGAAGCTCGACCCGAACAGGTTGGTCTTGAGGGTGAGTCCCTTGTGCACGAAGTGGGTGAACTCGTACACCTGCATCCCCACGAAGAACGCCCCGCAGAAGATCGTGGCGCCCAGCCAGCCGATCAACATGCCCCGCCGCCCCTGCTGCGCGCCGTAGAGCGCCAGCACCACGAAGAGCGAGCTGAAGAGCAGCAGCGCGGTGCCGAAGGTCACCAGCGGGATCTCGAGGATCTGCGCCGGGGTCGGGCCGGAGACGCTCTTCCCCTTGTAGACCAGGTAGGTCGAGATCAGGGTGGCGAAGAAGAGGCACTCGGACCCGATGAAGGTCCAGATCGCCAGCTTGCGGCTGTCGAGCCCGGTCGACGTCTCGTGCTCGAGCGCGTGTGCGTGTGCGGTCAAGGTCGTCGCTTCCGTCGAGAGGGTTGTCGGGGGCGGCTCAGTGCGCCGGCTCGAACGCCCAGGCGTAGACGCCGACGAAGAGGACCACGCCGCCGGCGATGCTCACCCAGGGGAACCCCACCATGATCCCGATCAGCACGGTCGAGGCGCCGATCGCCGTCACCAGCGGCCAGTACGACGGGTTGGGGAGGTGGATCCCCGCGCCGCTCACCCGCGGCGGCTCCGGCAGCGACCCGCCCCGCGCCCGCTTCGCCTCCCAGAGCGGATCCCGCCCGTGCACCGTGGGCAACTCGGCGAAGTTCCACTCCTGCGGCGGCGAGGGGATCGACCACTCCAGGGTGGCGCCGTCCCACGGATCCGCCGCGGTGGTGCGCTTGCTCCGGACGAAGATGTTGTAGAGGAAGACCAGGAACGACGCGGCCAGGACGAACGAGCCGGCCGTCTCCACCTGGTTCCAGAACTCGAACCCGAGCCCGGCCGGGTAGGTGTAGACCCGCCGCGGCATGCCGTTCAGGCCGAGGAAGTGCATCGGGAAGAACGTCAGGTTGAACCCGACGAACATCAGCCAGAAGTGGACCTTGCCCAGCCGCTCGTCCAGGATCCGGCCGAACATCTTGGGGAACCAGTAGTAGGCCCCCGCGGTCAGCGAGAAGATGCTCCCGCCGAACAGCACGTAGTGGAAGTGGGCGACGATGAAGTAGGTGTCGGTCTGCTGCAGGTCGTGCGGCGCCACCGAGTGCATCACGCCCGAGAGCCCGCCGATGATGAACATGGCGATGAAACCGAGGGCGAAGTACATCGGCGTGGTCAGCCGGAGCGAGCCGCCCCAGACCGTGCCCAGCCAGTTGAAGATCTTCACCCCCGTCGGGATCGCGATGAGCATCGTGCCCAGCGCGAAGACCGCGTCGGCGAACGGCCCCATGTGCACCGCGAACATGTGATGGCTCCAGACGCCGAAGCCGAGGAACGCGATGAACGCGCCCGAGAACACCATCGCGGCGTAGCCGAAGAGCGGCTTGCGGGAGAAGACCGGCAGGATCTCGGAGACGATCCCGAACGCCGGCAGGATCAGGATGTAGACCTCGGGATGGCCGAAGATCCAGAAGAGGTGCTGCCAGAGCAGCGGATCGCCCCCGGCCGCCGGCACGAAGAAGGTGGTCCCGAAGGCGCGGTCGAACATGAGCAGGATCAGCGCCACGGTGATCACCGGGAAGGCCAGAAGCAGCAGGATCTGGGTGATGAAGCTCATCCAGACGAACATCGGCATCCGCATGAGCGTCATCCCCCGGCAACGGAGGTTGACGATCGTCACGAAGAAGTTCACCGCCGCGGCCAACGACGCGATGCCCAGGATCTGGAGGCCGATGGTCCAGAAGTCGACGTTGAGCCCGGGGGAATACTGCCGCGAGGTCAGGTTGGCGTAGCCGAACCACCCCTGGTTCGGCGCCGCGCCGAACAGGAAGCTCGCGTTCATGAACAGGCCGCCGATCAGGAACACCCAGTAGCTGAAGGCGTTGAGCCGGGGGAAGGCCACGTCCCGGGCCCCGATCATCAGCGGGATCAGGTAGTTGAAGAACATGGCGGAGAGGGGCATCACCGCCAGGAAGATCATCGTCGTCCCGTGCATCGTGAACAGCTGGTTGTACAGCTCGGGCGACAGGAAGGTGTTGTCCGGCGCCCCCAGCTGGATGCGGATCAGCAGCGCCTCGATGCCGCCGATCAGGAAGAAGACGAACGCCGTCACCCCGTAGAGGATCCCGATCCGCTTGTGGTCGACGGTCGTGATCCAGCTCCAGAGCCCGGTCTTCTCGGCGTGCGCCGCGACGGGAGCCGCGTGCGGATGCCCTGCGACAGTCGTGGCCATAGGTGTCCTAGATCCTGTTCTCGCGCGGCCAACTCGAGCCGCTATTGATGGTACGCCCGGAGGTAGGCCACCAGGGCCGTCACCTGCTCGTCCGTGAGACCCAGGTTCGGCATCAGCACCCCCTCCTTCACCGCCTGGGGCGTCCGGAGCCAGCGGGCCAGGTTCTCGTCGGTATTCTCGAGCCACCCCGCCGCGATGAACGACCGGCTCCCCACGTCGGCGAGGTTGGGGCCGATCCGCCCCCGGGTCGTATCCGTCGCGCTGAACGCGTGGCACCCCGCGCAGGTGGGCAACACCTTCCGCGCCGTCGCCAGCTGCGCCGAGTCGATCCCCGCCGCCGGCGGCGTCGCCGTGTCGGTCGGCGCCGGCCGCGGCCGCCGCATCTTCGCCACCCACGCCTCGAACTCCGCCGGCTCGTGCGCCACGATCCGGTGCGCCATCCGGCCGTGCTGGATCCCGCAGAACTCGGCGCACTGCCCCGGGAAGTTCCCCGCCACCTCCGCCTTGAACCAGAGATGGGTCGGCCGGTTCGGGAAGACGTCCCGCTTGGCCGCGAACTGCGGCACCCAGAAGGAGTGCAGCACGTCCGCCGCCGACATGTTGAGCCGCACCGTCCGCCCCACCGGGACGTGCAGCTCCCCGGCGGTCACGATCCCGTACTCGGGATAGCGGAACTCCCACCACCACTGGTGCCCGATCACGTCGATGTGCAGCGCCTCGGGACCGGGATCCTCGTAGGTGGCGAAGATCGTCTTGACCGTCGGCACCGCGATCATCGCCAGGATGAACGCCGGAATCGCGGTCCAGACGATCTCCAGCGTCGTGTTCCCGTGGGTCTGCTCCGGCTCGGCGTCGCCCGGCCGCCCCCGGTACCGGAAGATCGCGAAGAGGAGCAGCCCCTCCACCAGCACGAACACCACCAGCGCCCACCAGACCGTGGTCTGGAAGACGTCGTGCAGCAGCCGGGCGAAGTCGCCCCGCGGGAGCAGCGTGGTCTGGGGATAGTTCTCGGCACAGCCCGCCAGCGCGAGGGCCGCAAACACCGGCGCCCACGCCCGGCCGGTCACCCGCCGGAGCGACACTTTCCCAAGCGGCATCACGTGGTCATCCTGTGGACGGAAGCTTGCCTGTGCAGGGGTTCGGGCGCCCGCACTTTAGCGACCCGATCCCCCCCAGTCAAGGAAAGGGGAACGCCGCCGGACGTCGCGACACCCGTCCGGGCAGGTCGGACTAGTGCGTACGCCGTCACGGGTCAGCGCACCAGGACTCACTCGCGGGGAATCTGACCAAGTCTCTTACACCCCCCCTCCCGGGACGGTTCGCCTCCCACCGCGGGCCGGACCGCGATCGGCGGCCCGGATCCCCTCACCGAACCGGCACGTCGAACGGGAGTGCCCCGGGCACCTCATAGGAGAAGTGCCACCACTCCCGCTCGTAATTCCGGAACCCCTCCGCCTCCATGGCCCGCACCAGGATCTGCCGGTAGGTCCGGATCCGTCCCGTCGCATTCGCGGTGTGGGCCGCCTCGGAGAACGTATCGAACGGCGTCCCCATCGGCACCTCGGTGCCGGTCACCAGATCCACCAACGTGAGATCCACCGCGAGGCCGAGGTTGTGCCGGCTCCGGCGCGCGATATAGCCCTGCTCGAGCAAGTCGGACCGCCCGGACCGCTCGGCCCAGACCACCATGGCGAGCGTGGCACGCACCGGCCGGTAACCGTCGAACACCTTGAGCCCGAGTCCCCCGGTCCGGAGCCGCGCCTGGACCCGACCCAGCGCCAGCGCCGCCTCCCGCCTGAGCAACGCCCGATTCGCCTCGTAGCCCGGCAGCCGCGCGCCGGTGAAGTTGTCCGCGCCGGCGTACCGCGCCTCGACGAGGATGGTGCTGTCCACCGCCCGCACGTCCACCAGGAGCGATTCCGCCGCGGCGGGATCGGCCAACGGGAGCGAGTCGGTGTCGATCGACGGGGACTGGGCCCCGGCCGCCGATGCCGCGGCGAGCCAGAGCGCGACCAGGGTTCGTATCGCCATGGGACCCGTAATCTATCAGTATCCGTCGGCCGCCCCGGCCACCTCCGCCGGGTCCAGGTCGACCCGCCCCGGCGACCGGCAGCCGGCCGGGGTCCCGGCCGGGCCCTTTCCCCCCGGCCCGGCGTTCCCCATAATCTCCCGGACCCTTCTCGGACTCGAGCCCGATGCCCTCGCGCCGTGCCTTCCTCACCTCCCTCACCCTCGCCCCGCTCGCTCCCATCCCTGCCAAACCGGAGTCGCCCACGCTCCCGGAGCCGACCGACCCCGGGCGAATGCCCTCCCGGATCCGGGCGCAGGACGAGGCCGATTTCTGGCGCGAGCTCCGACGGGAGTTCACCATCCCCCGTCACGAGGCGTTCTTCAACACCGGCACCCTCGGCGCGAGCCCCAAGGTCGTGCAGCAGGCGGTGATCGAGCACCTCCGCCACGTCGACCGCGATCTCGCCCACTGGGACTACCAGCCGGACCACGAGCAGTTCTTCACCGGGTACTTCCCCGAGCTGCGGGTCCGGGAGAAGGTCGGCGCCGTCATCAACGCCGCCGGGCGGGATGTGGCGCTCACCCAGAACGCCACGTTCGGGATGAACTTCGTGGCCCAGGGACTCGACCTCGCCCCGGGCGACGAGGTGGTCGTGACCGACCAGGCCCACCCGGGGGGCCGGAAGGGCTACGACCTCAGGGCCAAGCGTCACGGGATCGTGCTGCGGGAGATCGTGGTTCCCGACCCCCCCGAGAGCCCGGAGCAGCTGGTCCGGCTCTTCCTCGACGCCACCACCGAGCGCACCCGGGTCTGGGCCATCCCCCACATCTCGAGCGCCCGCGCCATCCGCTACCCCGTGGGCACCCTCTGCCGGCTCGCCCGGGAGCGGGGAATCTGGAGCGTGGTGGACGGGGCCCAGTCGGCGGGGCACCTCAGGGTCGACGTCCGGGCGATGGGGTGCGACGCCTTCTTCGGCTCCCCCCACAAGTGGCTGCTGGCCCCCAAGGGGACCGGGTTCCTCTACATCCGCCCCGAGCGCCAGCGTGAAGTCTGGGCCACCCTCGCCTCGGGCGAGTGGGACAACCAGGACGACCCCATGTTCCGGCTCATGCAGTACGGCACCGGCAACCTGAGCCTCCTCCGCGGCCTCGAGAAGGCGCTCGAGTTCCACCTGGAGATCGGCTCGGACCGGATCGAGCGCCGGATCATGGGCCTGGCCGATCGGCTGCGGACCGGGCTCGCCGCCATCCCACGGGCCCGGATCGTCTCCCCCACCCACCCCGAGCTCACCTGCGCCACGACCGTCTACCGAATCGACGGCATCCCCGCCGGGCGAGTCCAAGATTGGCTCTGGGAGCGGGGGCGGGTCCGGGTCCGGAGCGTGGGCGACACGGTCGGGGTCCGCCATGGCTGCCACATCTACAACTCGGAGGCCGAGGTGGACCGGGCCCTGGAACTGCTGGCCGAGCTGGCCCGAACCTAGCCGGCCGAACCGCTAAATCCATGACTCACAACACGATAACCTGACGGGCTATTCCTCCCGGCGGCGGATTGCGCTATCTTAAGAGGAGGCGGCAGGACCGCCCCGAGGCACCGCCGATCCCCGGAGGGGGAGCTCTCCGGGCTGACTTTTTTGCGTTCGATCCGACATGCTACGTGAAATGCGCGAGAAGCTGAGCCGCGAGATCGAGCAGCTCAGCCACGAACTCAACGTCACCATCCCCCAGGCGATCGCGCAGGCGGTCGAGCTCGGTGACCTGCGGGAGAACTCCGAATACAAGTCGGCCCTGGAGCGGCAGCAGTTCGTCCAGGCTCGGCTGGGGCAGCTGCACCAACGCCTGAGCCAGCTGTCGCAGCTCTCGACCACCGAGGTGCCGAGCGACCGCGTCGGCCTCGGCTCCCGGGTGACGGTGCTCGACCTCGACACCAACGAGCAGGATACCTACACCCTGGTCCCCGGGGAGATGATGGACATCGACCTGGGCCACATCAGTCTCGCCTCGCCGCTGGGCCGCGCCCTCAAGGATCGACGGGTGGGGGACGAGGTGGAGCTCCGTCTGCCGACCACCACCCGGCGACTCCGCATCCTCGAGGTGGGATCGGCTTCGCAGTCCTGACTGTCCTGCCCGTCGGGCCGGACCTCCCGAGCCGCACCGAGGTTTCCATGGATTTCCCCCGCAAGCAGCTCCTCGTGGTGGGTGACCGGGTCCTGATCGAGCCGGAGGAGGGTGAGGAGCGGACGCGGGTGGGTCTGTACCTGCCCGCCACCGCGATCGACGCGCAGGCGGTGCAGAGCGGCACCATCATCGCCACCGGCCCGGGGATCCCGATCCCCGAGCCCGCCAGCCTCGACGACGAGCCCTGGAAGAACGGCGGCCGCGAGGTCCGCCACCGGCCCATGCAGGCGCGGGTGGGGGACCACGCCATCTTCTTCCGCAAGGCCGCGGTGGAGATCACCTTCGAGGACAAGCGCTACCTGGTCGTGCCCGAGGCCGCGATCCTGGTGCTGGTGCGGGACGACCTCCCGATCTGACGCCTCACCGATGGCGCTGCTCCGGACCCTGTTGGACCGTCGCGCCTCGCCGCTCAGCGACGCCGCCAGGGACTACCGCGCCGCCATGTGGGCCGCGCTCTTCATGGTGGCGGCCGCGCTCGTCCTGGTGATCGGCGGGCTCCGCGGGCGATGGCCCGCGGCACTCGCCGTCCCGGCCGCCCTCGCCCTCGCCCTCGGCCTCCTCCTCGCCATCGGGCTCGGCATCCGGGGGCATCGGCGGGCCATCGCCGACCGCGAGCTCCAGACCCACCGCACGCTCATCGTCCATCTCGCCGCCCTGCTGGGCAAACAGGACGAGGACACGCTCGGGCGGATCGCCGCGCGGGATGGTCCCGAAGGAGAGGCGGCCCGGCTCATCCTGGCGGGTCGGCGCGAGGCGGGGAGCGCACGGGACTGACCGCGCCGCCGCGCATGTGTTACTTCATCTCCCTGGCGAGCCCGCTCACCCTGAGCGAAGTCCGCGCCATGCTGCCGGCCGGGCTCACGGCCGACCCGCTCGACCCCTCGGAGCAGCGGCTCGTACGGGCGCTCCATCCCGACGCGCCGACGGCGGCCCGGATCCTCCACGGCGGCTGCTCGTGCGATCTCGTGGTCGACCGCAAGCCGGTCCCGCGGGAGGACGAGGCCCACCTCCGTGCTCGCTACCGCGCCCTCGGCTGTCCCCGCGAACTGGTGATCCGCGCCCTGGAGCGCCACCGGCGGGGGGCCGAGGCGCGCCGCCGCCCACCAGGCTACTGGGGCGAGGCCTTCCGGCGCTTCGTGGCCGAGCACGCCCGCAACGCCGGTCGTACCCTGTACCTCCTGCGATTCTCGCCCGACGGGCGCCTCGGTCCGCTGGCGGCGGTCGAGCCGTCGGAGCTTCCCCTCCCGATCGTGCTCTCGGCGCCGGAGCGGTGGCTCCCCGAGGACCATCCGGTGGTAGTAGCCTAGGAGAGCCGCCTCAGCCATCATCGGGGGCCCCGTGAGCCCGCCCGAACATCCCGTCCGTCGCGCGCTCCGCCTCTTCGGGCGAGCGCTGCGGCTGCGCTGCGCCCACTGCGGCGGCGGTCCGGTCTTCCTGAGCTGGTCGCACCGCTCGCCCAACTGCCCGAGCTGCGGCATCCGCTTCGAGCGGGGGGAACGCGGCTACTGGCTGGGTGCCTACTTCTTCAATCTGATCCTGATGGAGACGGTGTTCACGGTGTGGTTCCTGGGCTTCCTGGCCGCCACCTGGCCCGCGCCGCCCTGGAAGGTCTTCCACTACGGCACTATCGCGCTGATGCTGGTCGCCCCCGTCGTGGGTTTCCCCTTCTCCAAGACTCTCTTCTTCGCCTTCGACCTGCTGGTCCGTCCGCCGGTGCCCGAGGACTTCGAGGCGCCGCGGGAGGCCACCCGGCGGCGCCTCCCCCGCACCGGCTGACGCCAGGTGGCTGACGCCAGGTGGCTGACGCCGGGCGGCTGACGCCTGGCGGCGGGCGCCGGCGCGAGGTAGACTCCCGGGCATCCCCCAGTTCGTGTCGGACACGCCGGCCGGCAGGGCCGGCGGCGCCCACACCCCTCGATCGGGAAGGTCCGGCATGCCGGTGCTCGTCACCTGCCAGTGCGGGAAGTCGTACGATCTCAAGGAAGAATTCGCCGGCCGGATGGTGCGCTGTCCCCACTGCGGCGCCGTCTCGCAGGCGGGCGCCGGCCGGCCGGCCGACGCGCTGGCGGATCCCGTGCTCGACCGGGACGTCTTCCTCCTCCGCCAAGAACATCTCGCCATCGACGAGAAGTACCACGTCCGGGACGAGCAGGGCCGGACGCTGTTCTACGTCGAGCGGCCGCGGCACCTCCTGCGCAACCTGGCGGCGCTGCTCGCCGGCCTCATGGTGGGCGGCGTGGCGCTCGGGCTCCTGGGGTGGTTGCTGGAAGCGACCCGCGAGCTCCCCATGCTCCAGCTCGTGCTCCTGCCGGCCGGGGTCGGGGGGACCCTGGTGACGATCGGGGTGGTGGCGGCCGCGCTCTCCAGGAAGCGCCACGTGACGTTCTATCGCGGCGGCCCGGAGGGTGAGCCCCTGCTCGACGTGCTCCAGAACGAGAAGGTCTTCTTCGTCAACGCGAGCTACACCGTCCGCGACCCCGACGGCCGGCCCCTGGCGTTGCTCCGGAAGAACTACCTGTACAACCTCGTCCGGAAGCGGTGGTGGTGCTACGCCCCCGACGGGCGACTCCTCTGCGAGGCCAAGGAAGACTCCGTCATCCTCTCCCTGCTCCGCCGCTTCCTCGGCACCTTCTTCGGCCTGCTCCGGACCAACTTCCTGATCGTGGATCCCGGGCGGGACGAGGTCCTGGGCGAGCTCAAGCGGAAGGTCACGATCCTCGACCGCTACGTGCTCGACCTCAGGCCCGACCGGGCCCGCCGCCTCGACCGCCGGGTGGCGCTCGCCCTGGGCGTGATGCTCGACACCGGGGAGCGGCGGTGAGCGGGCCCGGCCCCGGCGCCGCCCCGCCCGGCGAGCGTGCGCCCCTCGAGGCCCCGGGAGCCGAATCCGAGCCGCTCACCATCTCCCCGGGGATGCTGGCGGAGCCGGACGTGGACGGACGCCGCGACTTCGAGCGCGGCATGAGCTACGCCCCGCCGCTCACCTTGGCGCTCATCGCGGCCAACGTCGGCGTGTTCGGATGGCAGCTCGCCAGCGGCACGCTGGCCAGTCGGGAGGCGATCGTGGCCGCGGGCGCGCTGGACCGGGGCCGGGTGCTGGCGGGCGAGTGGTGGCGGCTCCTCTCGGCCCCGTTCCTGCACGGGGACCCCGTCCACCTGCTCTCCAATCTGCTCGCCCTGTATGCGCTGGGGATGGCGTGCGAGCACGCGCTCGGCACCGGAGGGATGCTCGTCGTCTACCTCACGAGCGCGGTGGCCGGGTCGCTCGCCTCGATCGCGGCGGGGCCCGGACCCTCCGTCGGGGCCTCGGGCGCGGTGTTCGGCGTGCTCGGCGCCGTGGTGGCCGTGCTCTCTCGCCACCGCCGCGACTTCCGGGTGCGGGACCGGCGGATCGGGCTGGTGCTGGCGGCCTGGGCGGTGTACGCCATCGGGCTCGGTTTCATCACGCCCTTCGTCGACAACGGCGCCCACCTGGGCGGCCTCCTCGCCGGCATGGCGGCCGGTTCGCTTGCACGTCCGGTGCTGCTCGAGAACGGCCCCGAGGCGCCCCACCCCGAATGACGACGGGGCGCGGTCGTCCGCGCCCCGTGCTCCATGCATGCCCCGGCGCGCCCGGATCGGCCCGCCGTCCCGGCGGAGGCTCAGAGCTTCACCAATTCCACCCGCCGGTTGCTCTGCCGCCCCTCGGGCGTGTCGTTGGGCGCCGCCGGCTTGGTGTCGCCGAAGCCCTTCGCCTCGAGACGGGCGGCGTCGATCTGGTAGGTATCGATGAGGAACTGTCGCACCGCCGCCGCCCGCCGCTCGCTGAGCGCCCGATTGGCCTCGGGCTTCCCCACGTTGTCGGTGTGGCCCTCGATCAGGAGCCGGAGCTCGGGGTGTTCCTTGAGCATCGCGCCGATCTCCTTAAGCGTCGGCGTGCTCTCGGGCCGCAGGCGGTCGCTCCCGATGTCGAAGTAGATCCCCTGGGTGGCGACCCGCCCCTTCTCGGTGAGCGCGTCGTAGAGCTTCCTGCCGCCCGCGGCCACCCGGAGGTTGCCGATCAGGACCGGGTATTCCTCCGACGCGCCGAACTCGATGATGATCCGGTCGGACCGGCCGAGGACCGCGTTGGGGACGTTGGCCACGCGCTTCTCGTCCATGTAGACCTTGACGTACCGGCCGTCGGCCATCACCCGCACCGGGAACACCTTGTCCCGGAGATCACGGCTGGGCGCCGACATCGCGCGGAGCCCCCGGCCGTCGATCCCGCCGGTGAGCGGGTCGAGCGACACGTAGTTGTGGTCGTGGATGTCGTCGCTGCCCGAGAAGTACACCGCGGTCCGCCAGCCGGCGGGGCCGGCGAAGTCGAACTCGAGGGTGAAGCGCTCGGGGAGCGTCTCGGGGAGCGGGATCGCGAACCCGCCGAAGCTCGTGGCCCGGAGATAGCGGCCGCCCTGCCACTCCACGATCTCCATGTTCCCCTCGCGGAGCTCCAGGCGGCGGGGGAAATCGCCCACCTCGTCGCGCGTGAGGTCGTCGGCGAAGAGCACCCGCTCACCGGGCTTGAAGTCGAAGTTGGCCCAGGCGCCCTCGCCCGGCTTGAGCTGCTTGGCCGGCGCCGTCGCGCCCGACCTGGCCGCCTCGGTCGTGGCCGCCGGCGCCGTGTCGGCGCTCCCATCCCCCGCCGACTCGTCCCCCTGCTGGGTCGTGGGATCGGCGGCGTCCACCGCCTGGTCGACCGCCCGGTCGGTCTTCTGGTCCACCCGCTGCTCGACCTTCCGCTTGACCTTCTCCTTGAGCTTGCCGAACTGGGCCTCGGCCGGGGTGGCGGGCCCGGCCAGGAGCGAGAGGGCGAGGATCGTCAGGGACGTGCCCAAGGCCATGCGTGAGGCGGGACTGCGGAGCGACATGACGGTTCTCCGTGGATGGATGACGCGGCCCCGGGAAATGTCCAGGCGGCAACGCGGATGGTGGAGGATTGGATCGACTCGGGGGGACCGCCGAGCGGCCACGGGGAAGATGCTCCCCCATACCGGTGGGCGCAAGGCGGAGGTCCCCCAGCACCTCGGCGCGATCCGAGTCGTGAGGTACCGCGTGGCGGTGTGACGCGGCGATCGCCCGGTGGCTCGCCGACGAACGCGCAACGGTGGCGCTGGCCGCCGTCGATGACGTGGCGGCCTTGGCGGCACTCCGTGGCCTGGACGAGGCGAGCTTCGCCACCGGTGTGGCGCACTCGGTGGACCGCCGCTGCACGGCGCCACACTACGGATCCGACGAAGCGCGTTGGGAGGGGTGGTCAGCTTGACCGTCTCGTGGTTCGGCTTATATTCGGTATCGCGGTACCGAACAGACACCGAATCTGCCGGGTGCCCCATGCCGCCTCTCCCCAGCTCCTCGCCGTCGCCCATGCTCTCGAACCAGCCGGCTCGTACCTGCCAGGAGTGTGGCGGGCCGGTGGTCCATGCCTCCGGGTGCACCATCTGCATCGCCTGCGGCTGGGGGCGCTGTGGGTAGCCTCCCGGTGCTCCCCCTCGGGCTGGAGCTCGAGCCGCCGCCGGCACGCTGGACTCCGCTCGACCGCCGGGCCCGCGGCACCGAATTCGTCGAGATCCCGGTGCGCACGGTGCTCAACTCCCCCGGCACCACGGGGATGGGCTTCTGGTCCCTCAACCCCTACGTGGGGTGCGAGCTGGGCTGCACCTACTGCTACGCCCGCGACACCCACCGCTGGCTGACCGAGCGCGCCGGCGGCTCGGAATCCACTCCGGATGCGCCCGTTCGCGGGGAATTGCCGATCCCGCCGTGGCTCCAGTTCGAGCGGCGCATCCTGGTGAAGACCGTCGCGGCCGATGTCCTGGCCCGGACGCTCGACCCCGGGAAGCTCGGCGGCCGCGCGCTGGTGATCGGCACCGCCACCGATCCCTACCAGCCCGCCGAGCGACGCTACCGGCTCACCCGGCGGGTGTTGGAGCGGCTCCTCGCCTACCGCGGCCTCTCGATCTCCATCACGACCAAGTCCCCGCTCGTCGCCCGGGACATCGACGTCCTCCGTCGGCTGGGGGAGCGGCACGAGGTGAGCGTCAACTTCTCGCTCATTTCGCTCGATGCCCGGCTCCTCCGGCGGCTCGAGCCGCGCTCGCCAGCGCCCCGCGCCCGGCTCCGCGCGCTGGCCCGGCTCACCGCGGCCGGGGTCCACGCCGGCGTCTTCATCGCCCCGATCCTCCCGGGTCTCACCGACGACCGCCGGACCCTCGACGCCGTCATGGCCGCCGCCCGGTCGGCGGGCGCCCGCTACGCCATCGGCATGCCGCTCCGGCTCAACCCCGCGGCGCGGGGTCGTTTCCTGCCGTTCTTCGAGCGGGAGTTCCCCGAGCTGGCCGAGCGGTACCGGCGCCACTACGGCGAGCGGGCCAACGCCCGCCGGTCCTATGTCGAGGCGCTCGCGCGCCGCATTCGCGCCCTCCAGCGGCGCCATGGCTTCCCCGTCTCGGGCGAGCGGCGTCGCGCCGGCCGGCCCCCGCGCCGCGAGCCAGCCGAGCCCCAAGCGAGCCTCTGGAGCTGAGCGGTCCGGCGGATACTCTCCATCCCATGGCCGGTTACTGCGCCGTGGCCCCGGGCCACCCCTACCATGGGCCGTATCACGACCACGAGTACGGCTTTCCGATTCGGGACGATGCCGCGCTCTTCGAGCGGCTCGCGCTCGAGATCAACCAGGCCGGCCTCTCGTGGCTCACCATCCTCAAGAAGCGGGAGGCGTTCCGGCGCGCGTTCGACGGCTTCGATCCGGAGGTGGTGGCCCGCTACGGCGCCCGGGAGCGGCGCCGGCTCCTGGCCGACGCCGGGATCATCCGCAACCGGCTCAAGGTCGAGGCCGTGATCGAGAACGCCCGCCGTCTCCTCGCGCTCCGCGCGTCGCACGGCTCGTTCGCCGGCTGGCTCGACGCCCATCACCCGCTGGACAAAGCCGAGTGGGTGACCCTCTTCAAGCGGACCTTCAAGTTCACCGGCGGGGAGATCGTCGGGGAGTTCCTGCTGAGCACTGGCTATCTCCCCGGGGCCCACGCGCCGGGCTGTCCGGTCTACGCCCGGGTGCTCGAGGCGCGGCCCCCATGGCTCGCCGTCACCAGACCAGGACGACCTTCCCGAACGTCTCGTTCCGCTCCATGAGCCGGTGGGCCTCGGCGATCTGGGTCATCGGGAAGACTCGATCCACCACCGGACGGAGCGGCGGGTGCGGCTCGTCGCCCGCGGCGCGCTTGAAGAGGGGCAGCATCCGCTCGGTGAACTCCCGCACCAGCGCCACCCGCTCCTCGTGCTCCCGGGAGCGCATCGCGGTGCCGATCAGCTCGAGCCGCTTCCGGAGGATCGGGCCCAGCTCGACCTCGCCCCGGCTCCCCTGGAGGAAGCCGAGCACCACGAGCCGGCCCCGGGGCGCCAGCACCGCCAGGTTGTCGGCCAGCGCCGGCGCGCCGAGGACGTCGAGCACCACGTCGACCGGATGGTTGGCGAGCGCCTCGCGGAAGGGGGCTCGGCTCGTGTCGATGGCGCCGTCCAGCCCGTACACCGTGCAGCGCGCCAGCTTGGCGGCGCTGCGTGAGGTCCCGATCACGGTGGCACCGAGGTGCTTGGCGAGCTGCACCGCCGCGGTGCCCACACCGCTCCCCGCGGCGTGGATCAGCACCCGCTCACCGGGTGCGAGGCGCGCCCGGGTCACCAGCGCGTCGTAGGCGGTGAGGAACGCCTCCGGAATGGCCGCCGCCTCGGCGTAGGGCATCCCGTCGGGCATCGGCAGCGCCTCGTCCTGGTGCACCACCACGAATTCGGCCTGGGCCCCGCCGCCCACGAGGCCCATCACCCGGTCGCCGACGCGCCACTTCGTCACCCCGGGCCGCACCGCCTCCACCTCGCCGGCGTACTCGAGCCCGGGGATGTCGGCGGGCCAGCCGTGCGGCGCGGGATACTGCCCCCGGCGCTGGAGGATGTCGGCGCGGTTGAGCCCGGCCGCGTGCACCCGCACCCGGATCTGCTCCGGGCCGACCGCCGGCTGGGGCACCCGGCCGATCCGGAGCACCTCGGGGCCCCCGGCCCCGTCCTGCACCACGGCGCGCATGAGGCCCGCGTCGCTCCGCGTGAATGGTCGGCATAATCTGCCATCCGGCACCGTCCCGCAGTAGGGCGGCCGCGCCGCCCGCCCGGACTGGCGCAAACGGCCGGCCCGCGACAAGCTTCCACGGACCTTCGATCGTTCCGGCCACCCGCCCCGGGTCCGGCCCGCCCGGCGGCCGTCCTGCACCGCGATCCGCGAGAACCGATGAGCGATCCGCTCGAGACGATGGCTCGGGAGTTGGACGCCTCCGGGCGCTTCCGCGTCCTGCGGCGGTTCGAGCGCCCTACCCGATACGAGCCGGACGATGGGAGCCCGCGCCGCACCGCGGTCGTGGTGGACGTCGAGACCACCGGCCTGAGTCCCGCGCACGACGCCATCATCCAGTTCTGCGGCGTGCCGCTCGAGTACTGCCCCAGCACCGGCCGGGTCTTCCGGGTGGGGGAAGCGGTGGCGTTCCTCGAGGACCCGGGCCGACCGATCCCTCCCACCATCACCGCGCTCACCGGCCTCACCGACGCGATGGTCGCCGGGCGGCGGATCGACGAGGCGCGCGTCGCCGCGCTGGTCGAGGCGGCGAGCCTGGTGATCGCCCACAACGCCGAGTTCGACCGGCCCTTTGTCGAGCGGCGCCTCCCGGTCTTCCGCACCAAGCCGTGGGCCTGCTCGCTGGTCGAGGTGCCGTGGCACGAAGAGGGGGTGGCGTCGAAGGGGCTGGACTATCTCCTCTGGAAGCGGTGCGGGATGTTCTTCGACGCCCACCGCGCGGACGCGGACTGCTACGCCCTGGTTCACCTCCTCGCCACCCCGTTCCCCTCCGGGCGCCGCCCCTTGGCGCTCCTGCTGGACTCGGCCCGGCGCCGCACCGTCCGCATCTGGGCGCTCGGCGCGCCGATCGAGCTCAAGGATCTCCTCAAAGCCCGGCGCTACCGCTGGTGCCCCGGCGGCGAGGGCGTACCCCGCGCCTGGTACGTCGATCTCCCCGAATCGATGGCGGAGCGGGAGTGCGCCTGGCTGGCCGAGCACGTGTATCACGGCCGGGGCGAGGGGTGGCGCACCGAGCGGTTCGACGCCCGTACCCGCTACTCCGAACGGATGGACCCTCTCGCGCGCCGGGCCGGCGCGGTGCCGGCGCAAGGCGGAGCCCGATGAAGCTCGAGGCCCTCGACACCCCCGTCCCGCTGGTCGACCTCGACCGACTGGAGCGCAACCTCGACCGCATGGCCGGCTACGCCCGGGCGCATGGCCTGGCGCTCCGGCCCCACGTGAAGACCCACAAGTCGGCCTGGATCGCGGCGGAGCAGCTCCGCCGCGGTGCCGGGGGCCTCACCTGCGCCACGCCGCGCGAGCTCGAGGTCATGGCCAACGCAGGCGACGATCTCCTCCTCGCCTATCCGCCGGTGGGCGCGCCGCGGGTCCACCGGCTGCTGGCCCTTCCCGAGGCCGTCGATCTCGCCGTCTCGCTCGACGGTCCCGAGGCGGTGGAGGAGCTGGCCCACGCCGCCCGGGTGGTCGGCCGCCCCGTCGGCGTCTACGTCGAGCTCGACGTCGGCATGCGGCGGGTGGGGGTGGGCACGCCGGACGACGCGGTGGCGCTCGCGCGGCTGGTGACGGCGCGTCCGCCGCTCGAGTATCGCGGCATCGCGTTCTACCCGGGGCACATCCGGGAGCCGGTGGCCGAACAGGACCGGCAGCTCGAGGCGCTGGGTCGCGCGCTCGGCGCGGCCGTCGAGGCGCTGGACCGGGCCGGGCTCCGGCCTCCCGTCGTGAGCGGCGGCTCCACCCCCACCGCCTGGCGCTCGCACGAGCTTCCCGGGCTCACCGAGATCCGCCCCGGCACCTACGTCTTCAACGACCGGGCCACCGCCGCGGCCGGCGCCTGCGCCTGGGACGATTGCGCCCTCACCGTGCTCGCCACCGTCGTGAGCACCGCGGTGCCCGGTCAGGCCGTGATCGACGCCGGCAGCAAGGCCCTGGGTCGCGAGCCGCTGCGCGGAGCACGCTCCGGAGGCGGCCCGGCCGGTGGCCCGGAGGCGGACGGCTTCGGCAGCCTGCTCGACCATCCCGAGGTGGTGGTCCGCGCGATGTCGGAGGAGCACGGCATCCTCGACCTGGGCCGGACCGGCTGGCGGCCCCGGGTGGGCGACCTCGTGCGGGTCGTCCCCAACCACGTGTGCGTCGTGGTGCACCTGAACGACGTGATCCACGGCGTGCGCGGCGATTCGATCGAGACGAGCTGGACGGTCGAGGCCCGTGGGCGATCGCCGTTCGCCCCGATCACCCGTCTTGCCGGGGCGGCCGGCGCTTCGCTCCACCCGGAGTGACGCCCCCCCGCCGCTGCCCACCCACCCCAACCACGAGCGGCATCCATGGCGACACGACTGGAAAAGACGATCAAGCGGGAGCTGGACATCGACGGGAAGCCGTACACCGTCACCATTTCCCCCGAGGGGGTGAAGATCACGCCCAAGGGGGGTCGGAAAGGCCCGGAGATGACCTGGCGCACGCTCCTGATGGGCGAGGGGACCCAGCCGGGGACGCCCGAGGGGTTGGCCGGTCCGGAGCGCGGGCTGAGCTGACGCCCGCTCACGGCTCACCCCTTCCCCGCCACGCCCGACGACGCCAGCGGGGTGACCCAGCCGGACACCCTCCGCGCGGTGCTCGGGGAGATCGAGCGCTTCGTCCCCCGGCAGCTCGTGGTGACCGGCGCCGGCGCCGCCGAGACCGGGGAGGTCTTCCGCGTGAGTCGGCCGCACCGGACGGCCACGGTGGCGCTGGCGCTCACGCACCTCGTGATGAACTTCCCGGCGGCCGACTACGACGGGCACCCGCGGTCCACCCAGGAGCACCGCAACCGGCTCTTCGCCGACATGCACTCGTTCATCGCGGCCATGGCGGGTCGATTGCCCATCTCGCTCGGGATCACGGTCGGCCACCCCACGATGATCGCCGCCGGGCCGCTCGGCGGGCGCCCGGTCGGGACCGGGCTGGTCATCGCCAGCACCGACGCGCTCGCCGCCGACGTCGTGGGCGCCCGGCTCCTGGGTGTCGGGGTGCAGGTGGCGCGGCACCTCTGGGAAGCGGAGCGAGTGGGGTTGGGCGAGACCGACATCGCCAAGATGGCTTTCCCCGCCCTGGGTCTCCGGGAGGTGATCGAGGCCTTATCCGAGGCGGCCCGCCGCGCCAAGCGCCGCCCGGTGAGATCGAGCCGCTCGAGGTAGTCGGGCTGCGCCACGACCATTTGGGCCAGCCGGGCACTTCCATCCCCGCAGTCCCGAGGCCAGGGCTCCCGGTGCCCCTGGGAGCGCCGGCCCCGGAGGGCGGCGAGCATGGCCAGGCCGGGCCGGGGCCAGACCGGTCAAACCATCATGTCGGGCTGGTCGCGGCCCATTCGCGTTCCACCCGGTCCGCCGCGTCGCGCAGGATCTGGGCGACCCGGCGGATGGAGGGGTGCTCGGGCCCCAGACGCCAGGCCCCCCCGGTAGACCGACGCCGTGAGCCGGCCGAACGCGGCGTTGAGTTCCCCCATCGACCCGCCGGCGTACCCCCGCACCGTCGCCCGCACCCGATCGAAGATCTCCTCGAGCAGGTCGCGGTTCTCGTCCAGGAACCGCTCGCCCTCGGGGGTGATGTGATACACCCTTCGGCCTTCGGTCTCCGCCCCGCGCACGTAGCCCTGGTCCTCCAGCAGCTGGAGCGTGGGGTAGACGGTGCCGGCCGACGGCGTGTACCACCCGCCCATCCGTTCCTCGATCGCCTTGATGATCTCGTAGCCGTGACGCGGCTTCTCCCGCAGGAGCCGCAGGATCACGAACTTCGTCTCGCCCGACTCGAACATCTGGCTGCGCCGCCGACCGTGGCGCCCGGTCCGTTCGCCGCACCCGAAGGCGAAGCCGCCGGGGCCGAATCCCGCCCCGAAGAACTCGCCCAATCCCCAGTCGAAGCGGAACTCGCTCATCTGGCCCTCCCCGCGACGTCAGCTCGCGCGATCCGCGATATATCGTACGACATGGCGGGCGCGGCGTTCCCGCGGTTCCGCTCACCGCCCGGCGGCGGGCCCGGGCTCGGACGCACGCTCGGACCCCGG
>DATLZT010000100.1:0-11634 GCA_035573835.1 Gemmatimonadales bacterium | reverse complement strand
GAGGCCAACGCCCGGTACTTCCGGAGGACCCTCCCCGAGACGACCCGCCGCTTCCTCGGCGACCGCCCGTTCGCCCGGCGCGCACTGGCGCGGGTGACCGAGGCCGGCATCGCGGCGGCCGACGCGTACCGGGCCTTCGGAGCCTTCCTCCGCTCCGCCTACGACCCGGGCGACACCGCCGACCGCTTCGCCGCCGGCGAGGAAGAGTACGAGTGGCGGGTCCGTCGTTGCCTCCGCGTCGACCGCTCCCCGGCGGAGCTGTACGACTACGGCGCGCGGCAGGTCGAACGGTACGAATCCCGGGTCTTCGAGGTGGCCGAGGCGGTGGCCCGCGAGGCGGGACTCGGGCTCCGCTTCGGCACGCCGGAGCAGCGACGCACCTCGGTGCGCCGGGTGCTCGAACACCTCGGCACGGACTCCCCCGCCGACGACGACGAGCTGTTCCGGTGGTTCCGCGAGACCGGCGACCGCGCGGTGCGGTACGGGCGAGAGCAGGGGCTCTTCGACGTGCCGGCGGACTACCGGCTCGATATCGCCCCCACCCCGCCGGTGCTCCGGAGCACCATCGACGCGGCCTACTATCCCGCCCCGCCGTTCAAGCGCTCCGGCGTCGGACGGTTCTATCTCACCCCCACGGGGAACGACCCGGCCCGCCTCGCGCTCGCCAACCGCGCCTCGGTCGCGACGCTCTCCTGCCACGAGGGCTTTCCCGGCCACGACTGGCACTACAAGTTCATGACCGAGCACGCGGCCAAGATCTCCAATGTCCGCTGGCTCACCATGGGCTCGGTCGAGGACTCCTCGTCGATGTGGGCCGACTCGATGGCCACCGAGGGCTGGGCGCTCTACGCCGAGGAGCTGATGGCCGAGCCGGTGGCGGGGCGGCCCCACGGGTTCTACCACGCCGCCGAATACCTCTACATGGTCCAGGCGCAGCTCCTCCGGGCGGTCCGCGTGCGGGTGGACGTGGGGATCCACACCGGCCGCATGAGCTTCGCCGAGGCCCGCGAGTACTTCGCCGAGCCCGTCGCGTTCCTCCCCGCCGCCTGCGCCCGCGCCGCGGCGGGCGACGCCGCCGCCAAGGCGGTCTGCGACCAGGCGGACCGCGCGATCTATCGCTATTCCAAGTGGCCCACCCAGGCGATCACCTATGACCTCGGCAAGAACGAGATCCGCGAGCTGCGCGAGGCGACGGTGACGAGCCCCGCCGAGCTCCGCCGCTTCCACGAACTGTTGTTGGCGATGGGCACGATCCCGGCGGCGCACTTCCGCGAGGGGTTCCTCAGCGCGCGCCGCCCGGCCTGAGCGGGCGCGGCGGCGCCGGAGCCCGGACGGCCTCGACGGGGTACAAACGTTAGCAACGCGCCCGGCGACCGGGCCCGGAGCGGTTGTGATCGCGCTCACCCTGGACGCCGACCCGAGCGGAGGCTGGATCGATGTACTTCGACGACGAGCTGGCGCCCTGGGAGACCGGTGGCGATTTGCCCTGGAAATCGGCGGAAGACGACGAGGCCTGGCGGGGCGACCTCCACTTCGACGGCTGGCCGGAGGAGTTCGCCGGCCCGGAATATTGGCTCAACAAACGCCCCGGCCCCGACCGACCGGGGCTCTGAGTCGCCCCTGGCGCGATCCCCGGCGACCTCGCCGGGGATCGTCGTCTCGAACGACCTCCCCGCCACCGAATCCGGCACGAAAGCTGCCGTTCGTCTCGGTACCCTCCCCCGAGTGACACCCCCACCGCGGTCCGGGGCGCATGCCCCGGACAGAGGGAGTCACCACCATGTCCAGCCTGCCGCAGCACCCCTGGGAATCCGACGGCGAGTTCCCCTGGGAATCGTCCCCGGAGCCGTGGGCCGATCCGCCCCAGCCCTGGGCGGAGGAGGCCGATGAGCCCTGGCGCGGCCAGGTGCATCTGCCCGACTGGCCGGAGGAGCTGGCGGGCCCGGAGTACTGGCTGTTCAAGCGCTACGGGGACGATGAGCGGTGAGCGCCGGGCGAGGCCCGAAACGACCCGAAAGCCTGCCATCAAGAAGTCAGGTCTAGAATGGGGTTGACATCTGATAACATATTGTTTTGCTTTCTTTTAGCGAGATTGTTCCGGGGCAGGCAGTGGGCTAGGAATCAGCCCCGGACAGGGCTCGTCAGGGATGCGATCGCGCCCACCTCGCTGGGCCAGCCCTCACCGTTCCGCTGCCGGAAACCCTCCTAGCCGGGCCGGGTACCAACGGACCCGGGATCAATCCGACAACGCGGTGTTCGCCGGTGCCGAGCCGGGGCCGTACGGCCCCAGGGGCGCCATCCCCGCCGTCTTCCGGACGGCGCCATCTGATCCGGGAGCTGACCCGGGGTCGTCGAGCGTCCGGCTCGGCGACGGTTACGAGGTCGGGACCCGCAGGGTTCCCGGCCGGAGAAGGAGGCAGGACATGTCGGAAGCAACGCTGAGGGCCGAACAGGCGGCGACCGCGGCGGCCACCCCCGCCGGGGAACTGCCGCCCCAGAGCGCGGGGTGGGATCCGTTCCAGCTGATGGACCGGCTGGACGAGGAGGCGCTCCGCCGCGAGCTCGAAGGGATCCCGAGCGGCGATCTCGTCTACGTCGTGCGCGAGGGAGGTCAGGAAGTCGTCGGCCTCTCGAAGAGCGGCGTCGACGAGTGCTGCATGATCCTGGTTTCGCAGGGGCAGGTGATCCGGGAGGAGGACCTGGCCTACGAGATCATCGGCGAGGGCGAAGAGCGGGAGGCGCTCTTCAAGGTCAAGGCCTCGCGCTTCGCGGTGTCGCCCCAGGGCCAGGAAGTGCGGCTCGACCAGGTAATCGGCGTGAAGCGCCAGCCGCTCTACTACGAGCCGGCATCGCTCGACCTCGACGCCAAGGTGCCGGGCAAGAAGTACCGGGGACGGACTTATCGCGACCTGCTCGCGAGCCCCGAGGGCCGGGAATACCTCGAGTGGATGGCGGAGAACTTCAAGGAGGACGGGATCCGCGACTTCGTCCGCCGCGTCCTCGAGGGCGAGGAGGTGGTGGTCCAGCGGGGGAAGCAGCTCAACCCCCACTGGTTCGAGGCGGGCGCCATGAAGGCGGCCCGGAACGCCCGCTTCCGGCTCATTCCCGCGAGCGTGCGGCAGCAGGTGATCGCCCGCGCGCGGCAGGAGGGGCAGGAGCTGGTGATCGACAAGACCGCCGCGCGGCGCGGGAGCGCGGAGGCGCGGTCGGAGGCCCGTCCGCCGACGCGGCCGGAGACCGCCCCTGAGGCGTCCCGGGCGCCGGCGCGAGGCGCGTCGGCGACGGCCGAGGTGGCCCAGGCCGCCACCCCGAGCGGCCTGTACGCCCCGACCGAGAAGCAGGTCGCGTTCTTCCAGCGCCTGATCGCGTCGGCCGTCTTCACCGAGGACGAGCGCCGCCGGGCGCTCGACTGGCTGGCGACCAAGGCCACCCGGGAGTCGATCAAGGACCAGATCGACTGGCTCAAGCGGCAGATCGAGACCCGCCGCGCCGCCCCGGACCACGCGGCCTGACGCTTCCGACCGCGACCGGGAACCGTCGTCTCGACGCAACACGCCAGGTTCCCGCCGGGCGATGAAGCAACAACAGCGCCGCCGGAGCCCTTCGCTCCGGCGGCGTCCTGCTTTCGGACCGCTCGCGTATCCACCAGCGCGGCAAACACTTCGGTGGTGGCTCGAGTGCCGGCAGTGGCGAGCCGGTGGCGGTGGCGCGGCCCGGCCACATCGGGGCCGCCTGGCCCCCTTGATGCATCATGGCTCCCCGCACGCGGCCTCCGACACGGCGGATGACGCCGCCCGCCGGGGCCGACTACCGGAGACCGACCCACCTATGCGAACCGTCCTGGCTCCTCCCAAGTCCGTAAACGGCAGCGGCCTCGACATCCCGAGGCTGTGCGCCGAGCATCTGCACCTGGATATCGAAGTCGTCAAGAACCGCCTGGCCGAGGTGCGCGCGCTCGAGGCCCAACTGCTCGAGCAGATCAACGACCTCGAGGCGATGCTGGTGATCGCCAAGCGTCTCTGCAACAACCCCGGCACCCTGAGCCTCAGCACCTTCTGCGAGGTGCCGCCGGTCAAGCTCCGGGACACCCGCGCGGCGTAGCGTCACGGCCCGGCATCGTGGCGGCTCCGGTGTAGGCGGGCGATACCGCCTCGCTTGGACCGCGTCATGGGCATCGAGATCGCCACCGGCGTGGCGGTGGGGCTCGTCCTCGCCAGCTAGTTCGATCGCCGGCGCTCGCGCCGGGGGAAGGTCCCCGGTCAGTCAACCGACGGGCCCGCGCTCACGCGGGCCCGTCGGGCCTCCGCCATCCCAGCTCACCGTCCGGGCGTCCCCTGACGGCCGGTGGTCCCCCGGAAGAGACCGCTCCGGATCCGCACCGCCTTCTCGTTGGCGGCGGGATCGGCGGTCACGCGGTATGCCACCACCGTCTCGAACTGGAGTCGGGCGGCGAGCTGCAGCGTATCCGCCCCGCGCCGCACGGTGACGGTGAGCGGCGTGCCCTCCGGCTCGCGTCCGTAGCGACCGCGGAACCGGGCTCCGAAGGTCTGGTCCTCGACCGGGATCTCCCCGACCTGCACCAGGTAATCGCCGACGCGCGCCCCGGCGGCGGCGAGCGCGCCCCCCGGCACGAGCCCGGCGACCAAGACGCCGGCCGAATCCCGGCCCGTGTTGACGCCGAGCCGCGGGATCCGGGTGGAGTCGGCCTCGAGCCGCATCCCGGCGAGCGGCAGGACGGTGCTCCACGGATACGGCTCCCGGCCGTCGATGTACCGCTCGTGGAACTCGGCGAACGACCGCCCTCCCGCGGCCCGGCTCGCGGCGGCGTAGAACTCGTCGGTCGTGAACCCGCGCCCGCGCTTGTACGTGGTCCGGTACAGCTCCCGCAGCACGTCGTCGAGGGAACCGCGGTTGTCGCTGGCGTCACGGATCATGATGTCGAGCATGAGCCCGGCGAGCGACCCCTTCGGGTAGTACAGGTACGCGGTCCCGTCCGTCGGCTGGATCCAAGTCGACAGCGAGGCGTCCTCCAGCGCCACCGGCTCGGCCAGGCTCACCTGCGAGATCTTCTCGGACGTGCTCGCCATGAACGCGGCCGAGTCCACGATCCCCCCACGGACCAGTGCGAGGTCGGCATAGTAGTCGGTGATCCCCTCGCTCACCCAGAGGAGCGGCGTGGGCTGCCACCGCTCGTACTCGTACGGCACCAGCTCGGCGGGACGCAGCCGCTTCACGTTCCAGGCGTGGAACATCTCGTGGGCCGTGATCGAGGCGAGGATCGGCGTCCCGATGAACTGGGGATCGTACAGCCCCAGGTGCGAGTTCTGGTGCTCGAGCGCGCTGCCGTTCCCGGGCTGGATGACGATCAGCGTGGTGTACGTGTCCCAGGGCTGCTCCCCGAAGACCGCCACCTGCGGCGGCGTCATCCGCCGGAGATCGTCCCACAGCTTGGCCCGGGCCGGCCCCGCCAGCGCGCCGGCCGGATAGGTGGCCAGCCGCTGCCACTTCCCCTCGATCTGCATGCTGTCGAGGTCGATCCGGCCGATGAAGAACGGCATGTCGACCAGGTCGTGGTAGTTGGCCTCCCGGTAGGTGCGCGGTGCCCCGCCCGGGCGCATCCCGGTGGCGACCTGCCACTCGGGCCGCGTCTTCACCGTGACGGTCGCCGGGAAATCGAATCCCCGCCCCTCGGGATACAGGAACACGTTGGTGCCGTTGAAGAACACGAAGTCGGGGCGGGCCCATGCCATCGCATTGTCCAGCGAGTCGGCGAGGTACCGGAACCGGACCGTGACCGTGCGGGCCCCGCCGGGCTGGATCCGCCAGGTGTCGGGGTCGATCTTGTCCCAGTCGAGCTCGCGGTCGCCCGCGCGGGCGGAGAAGCGCCGCACGTGGCGGGCGAAGTTGCTCACGTCGTATGCGCCGGGCGTCCACACCGGGAGCGAAAGGAGCACCGCCCCCGGGCCGGCGACGTCGAAGGTGAGGGCCACCTCGAGTCCGCCCTCGGCCGCCGTTGCGCTGTCGAAGGTCACCTCGTAACGGAGATTGGCGAGCGGGGCCGAGCGCCGGGACTCGGCGGCCCCGGGCCGGGCGGCGGCGCGACCGGCACCCTGCGCCGATGCGGGAACGGGGCTCCCCGCGACATGGGCGAGGACGAGCGTGAGCAGCGAGAGGAACCGGAGCGACATGCGGGCTTTCCCAAGGGTTGAATGGCGAGCCCGGCGACTCGGCCCCGAGCATGGGGTCGGGCCGCCGGGACGGAGGTCTGCCGAACGGTGGGGCACCGTACGGTGGCGGTGTTGGTCTGGATTCACGACGGGCGCGCCGGGCTCAGGCCGCCTTGAGCCGGGCGACCAACGCGCCGAGCGCAGCCACCACCCGCTCGTCCCCCTCCCGGAGCAGGGCGGCGAGGATGTGCTTGCAGATCTGGTCGCGCCAGATGTGATCCCCGCAATCACAGCGGGGGTGGTTCGCGGTATAGAGATCGACCCAGTGGGGCTGGCCGCCGCCGGTGACCCGGTAACGCCCCTCCCCGACCCGCTCTCCCCGAAGCATCAGGCTCCGCTCGAGCCGATCGAGGCTCACCCCCCCGGCCGCATCAAAATCGATCCAGGGATTGGGCACGAACACCCTCCGATAATGCTAAAACATTTAACAACAAATACTTAAGGTACAGAAATATACCATCGCGGCCCCCCCGATGCGAGCCACGCGCGGGCCGGCTCCCCCTCAACGCCCGTCTCCTCGCGGAGCCCAGGCGCCGCGGCCACCTCGCCGGAAGGGCCCGCAACCATTCCACCGCGCGGCGCGTCAGATGCGTGTAGTCGACGCACCGCGCGGTGCGCGCGATCGGATCGCTCATTCTCCAGCGGGAGCGGGGTGGCTCGGGTGTCGCTCGACCGTCGTCGATTCGTCGTCCAGACCGGCATCTCGCTCGTCGCCCTCATGGGCCGGCGAGCGCACGGCACCCAGGTGTCGGGTCACCACGGTGCACCCGGCGCCCGTGCCGGAGCGAGCCGGCTCCCCGACGACGCGCTCCTGCGGGAGATCCCGCGCCTGCTCGAGCTCGCGGCGGTCCCGGGACTCGGGCTGGCCGTGGTGGAAGGCGGGACGCGCTGGGTCCGCGGTTTCGGGCTACGGGACCAGGAGCGCGGATCGCCCGTCGACCCGGACACCGTCTTCGAGGCGGCGTCACTCGGGAAGCCGCTGTTCGCGGTTGCGGTGCTCCGGCTGCGCGACGCCGGCGTGCTCGACCTCGACCGGCCGCTCGCGAGCTATCTTCCCCTCCCCGACGCCGGCGACCCGCTCGCGCGGGAGATCACCGCGCGCCATGTGCTGAGCCACACCACCGGACTCCCCAACTGGCGCTACCGGCCGGGCCCGCTCAGCCCGGCCACCCGGCCCGGCACGGAGTACAGCTACTCGGGCGAGGGGTTCGTCTGGCTGCAGCGGGTGATCGAGCGGGTCACCGACCGGCCGTTCGGCCGGCTGATGGAGCGGGAGATCCTCCGGCCGCTCGGCATGGCGGACTCGAGCTACGTCTGGCGGCCGGCCTTCGCGGGGCGCATGGCGGCCGGCTATGGCGACGCCGGCCAGCGTCTCGACGTCTACGGCGCGATGGGCCGGCGGCTCGAGCAGGTGGTCGAGCGCATCGGGAGGCCACCGATCGATTGGCGCTACGAGGACAGCGAGCGAGCCCATGCCCTGGCGTTCCCCGAGCTCGGTCGGCTCCCGTGCTATCTCGTCCCCAACGCGGCCGGGTCGCTCCTCACCACCCCGTCAGACTACGCCCGGTTCCTGGCCCACCTCACCACCGGCGAGCCGGCCTCGCTCGGCATCTCGGGGTCGTCGCTCCGCGAGATGCTCTCGCCCCAGGTCCGGCTCAACAGCGCCGTGAGCTGGGGGCTCGGCTGGGGACTGGAGCACGACGAGAGCGCCGAGTACTTCTGGCATTACGGCGCCAACGGGAGCTTCCGGAGTTTCGCGATCGGATCGCGCGGCCGCCGCCTCGCCGTCGCCGCGTTCACCAACGGCGCCCATGGGCCCAAGGTGTACCAACGGGTCATCGCGCGCATCACCGGCCGCGACCACGCCGCGTTCCTCTGGTAACTTCCCCGCCCGATCGCTCCCGCCGCCGACCGACTCCCGTTCGACTCCAGCCACGAGCGGGCCCGCAGCAACCACGCCGAGGTCACGGGGTATCCATTGCAGTCGCAAGTCGTTGGAGATCAACGACTTGTGTTGACACTTCGTGGATAGCTTGTGGACGATTCTGTGGAGAAAGCCCGCAGTGCGCTGGCGGGCCGGGAGTTGCGGCGCGGACACGGTCCCCGGCGGCTCCGCGGCTGCTTCCCCGACTCACCGCTCCGCTATCCGCCGCCCAGGCGGCTCTCGCCGATGCTGGCCACGCCGATGGAGCCTCGGCCGATGCCGGCGGGATGGATCTACGAGCCCAAGCTCGACGGGGTCCGCTGCATCGCCGCGGTGCGCGCCGACGGGGCCCGGCTCCTCTCGCGAACCGGGAAGCGCCTCGACGCGCGGTATCCCGAGTTGGTCGACGCGCTGTGCCGTGCGGCCCGGGGTTCGAGCGTGCTCGACGGCGAGATCGTGGCGATCGATCGGTCTCGCGGGGTCTCCAGCTTCGCGCCGCTCCAGCGCCGGAGGCGGTTCGGGGGCGCCGATGCGAGCGCCGCCGGCGTCGCCATGGAGCTCTGGCTCTTCGACTGCCTCTGGTTCGAGGGACTCGACCTCCGCCGGCGGCCGCTCCTCGAGCGGAAGAGCATCCTCCAGGACGCCGTCCGCGGGGTCGGCCCGATCCGGCTCACGCCCACGCTCGACGGTCCGTTCGAGCGCCTCTTCCGCGCCGCCTGCCGGCGGGGCGGGGAGGGGCTGATCGCGAAGCGCGCCGACAGCGCGTACGCGAGCGGACGCTCGGGCGACTGGGTCAAGCTCAAGTGCGTCCGCGAGCAGGAGTTCGTCATCGGAGGCTGGACCGATCCCCGCGGCAGCCGCGAGGCGCCGGGCGCGCTCCTGGTGGGGTATTACGACGAGCCGGGGCGCCTGCGGTACGCCGGCACGGTCGGCCCCGGCTACGATCGCGCCACCCGGCGGCGTCTCCTGGCCGCGCTCGAGCCGCTCGCGCGGCGCCGCTCGCCCTTCGTGGCCGAGGACACGCCGCGCGCGGCCGGGGTGCACTGGACGGCGCCCCGGCTCGTGGCACAGGTCGCATTCGCCGAGTGGACGTCGAACGGGCGACTTCGTCACCCGCGCTTGGTCGGGCTCAGGGAGGACACGCCGGCGAGGGAGGTGCGGCGGGAGGAGCCCGGTCGGCCCGGCTGATCACCGCTGCAGACTGAACGGACCGATCGGGTTCCCGTTGGCGTCCGTGAGCATGAGCTGCGCCGCCCCGCTCCCGCTCCCGACCAGCTCCCAGGTGTAGCGATCGCTCTCGCCGCTCTCGTCGATGCCCTGCGTCTCCCCGCAGGTGTCCTCCACCCGCGTGCGGCCCTCGGCGATGTGGAGCACGAGCGTCGAGCCATCCACTTCCACCATGCCCTCCGACTCGTGCAGGACCGTCAGGCTACAAGGGGGGAAGCTCGACTCGGCCGCCAGGGCGTGCTCGAACGTCCCGTCGGCGCCCAGATACAACGATTCGCTTCGCGCGTAGCTGCTGCTGCACGCGCCGGTGTTCGGATCGCGGTACACGTCGCCCGCGTCCTGGAAATTCCAGGTGCCGACGAGCTGCTCGGGGACCCGGCCGCCGGGCCGGTCCTCGCCGCCGTCGTCGTCGGGGGCGGTGGCGTCGTCCCCGGAGCCGCCGCAGCCAAGGACGAGCACGAGGGTGAGCGCGCGGGCGAGGCGCCGACGCGAGACGGCGGGATGGCTGACGATGGGGGTGGCCCCGTGGGGCGATGGAGCTGCACCTGCCTAGCTGGCCCGCCGGTCTCCGCCGCGGTGGCGCCGGGGCGGCTGACGCGGAACCTGACTTCGGGACCCCTGGTATGGGGCGCGGTACCGAAGCGCGCCAGCACCGACCTGGCGGCGACCGGGAGCGCGGCGTAGGGCAACGAAAAACGCCGCTCGGAAGGCGGCGCTTGGAGGTGAGGCGGGGAACCGAGAGCCGGTGGTCGGGATTGAACCGACGACCGCCCGATTACGAATCGGGTGCTCTACCACTGAGCTACACCGGCATGAGCGACGCGCCACGGACGAACGGCGCAGGGGCCGCACGGCGATTCACCTAGTGCGGCCCCCGATGCCCTGGCTCGGATTCGAACCGAGACGCCTTTCGGCACTACCCCCTCAAGATAGCGTGTCTACCAATTCCACCACCAGGGCGCAGGCGGAAAAGCTAGCGGCCCCGATGCCCCGGGTCAACCCTGGGACGCGCTCACGTAAGGTGTTGGCCGGGCTCAAAATAGCCTCACTCTGCTCGCGAACGGGCTCCCGCTGAGCGGCACCCCGTTGAGCACGATCGTCACCTGGTCGGTCCCGGTGAAGACCGGGAGGTACGACGCGGAATAGGTGCCGTCACCGCCGTCGCTCACCTGGAGCGGACCCGGGTTGTTGGCGCCGGAGACGGTGATGGCCACCGCGGCGCCGCCGCCGGTGATCCGGTTGCCGAACTGGTCGTAGGCGGTCACCACGATGGTGGTCCAGGCGAAGATCCGTCCGTCGGGGACGGTGGCGACGCTCGCCGCGGGCGAGGGGGGACCGGGCACGCCGGTCGCCGTGAAGGTGATCGGGTTGCCGGATACCCCGGCGGCCGCCACGCTCGCCTCGAGGCGGTTGTTCCCGGCCGTCGTGCCGAGCACCCAGCTCCCCACCCGCGCGACGCCGCCCGCGTCGGTCGTCGGCGTGGCTCCGGTGAGCTGCCCCCCGCCGGCCGTCACCGTGAACGTGACCGTCACACCGCCGAGCGGCGCGCCGGTCTGGTCCCGCACGATCACCGCGGGCGCGGTGGCCACGGCGCTTCCGGCCGCCGCAGTCTGCCCCTGCCCCGCGACCGCCGCCATCGAGCTCGGCACCGGCGCCAGGAGCTGGACCTCGGCGGACGTGGCGGCGGTGAAGCCGGGCGCGGCGAAGATCAGGGTGCGGGGACCGGGCGGGCCGGTGATGGCCAGGTCGGTGAACGTCGCCACGCCCTGGGCGTCGGTGGTCCGGGTGGTGGTACCGCCGAGCCCGCCCCCGCCGCTCGCGATGGCGGCGGTGACCGCGACGTCCGGCTGCGACACCGGGGCCCCGGCGGCGGTGACGATCCGGACGACCGGCTGCCGGCCGAGTCGCGCGCCGCTCACCGCGCTGGAGGCAGGCTGGGTGACGATCGAGAGCCGGGGCGACGGCCCCAGGCGCGCGGTGGCCCGGAACTCCACCGGCGAGCCGTCGAGCGGCGAGCCGTCGAGCCCCGCCGCCTCGGCGCTGGCGCGCTGGACGCCGGGCGTCGAGCCGAGGGTCCACTGTACCGCCGCCCGACCGTCGGCGCCGGTGGGGACCTCGGCATCGCTCAACTCGCCCGAGGCGGCGCGCCAACGTACGATCACCTCGGGCACCGGGTTGTCGAAGTCGTCGCGCGCCACCACCGCCAGCGAGTCCGGCAGCGCCGCGCCCACCTCGCCCGTCTGCCCGTCGCCCGCG
>DATLZT010000099.1:0-3610 GCA_035573835.1 Gemmatimonadales bacterium | reverse complement strand
TAAGGTGGTCCGGGCCTCCCGCTCGTCGTGCGTCGCGTGGCCCCCCATCCGGAAGGTCTCGGCCACGAGGAGCACCGGCCCCTCCCCACGCCGGCAGCGCTCCACCGCGAGCGCGGTGGCGGCGTAGGCGTCGAGGACGTTGTTGCCGTCGAACCCCCAGCCGGCCACGCCGTAGGCCGCGGGCCAGTCGTCGAACGAGCGGGCGAGGTGGTGCTGGTCCAGCCGGGTGCCGAGGGCCACCTGGTTGTTCTGGATGATGTAGACCACCGGCAGCCGCCGGACCGCCGCGAAGTTGAGTCCCTCGTGCGCCGGTCCCGCCTTCGTGGTGCCGTCACCGATCCAGGTGAGCGCCACCCCCGGCTCGCCGCGCAGTCGCTTCGCCAGCGCGATCCCGGCGCAGACCGGCACCATCACGCCCACCGGCGAGATCGGCGCCACCACGTGGTGTCCGATCGCGCCGATATGGACGTCCCGACCGCCGGAGGGCGAGTCGGCGGTGGCGAGATAGCCGCGGAACATGTCGGCGAGCGGCATGCCCATGTCGCAGCACGCCGCCTGGTTCCGGATCATGGGGGAGACGTAGTCCACCGCCGGGTCGAGCGCGAAGACCGGCCCCACGGTTGCCGCCTCCTCGCCGGTCCCGAGCCACGCCTTCGAGATCACCCCCTGGCGCACCCAGCGCTTGAGCTGGATGTCGTAGAGCCGGGCCCGGAGCAGGCGGGCATAGAGCGCGAGGAGCTGGTCGCGCGTGAGCCGGGCCACCACCGCCCGGCGCGCGGGGTCGTCCTCGACCACCGCTCGGAAGCGAGCGACCAGGTCCGGGTCCGGGGTCCAGTTGACGTACTCCGGGGGATCGAAGGCGGGATAGCGGCGCATGTCGGATTCTACTGCGGGGGGCGAGCGGCGCGCACCTCCTCCAGCGCGGCGGCCAGGTCGAGCATGGTCGGGAACCGGTCCGCCGGGTCGGTGGCCATCGCCCGGTCGAGGATCTCCTCCAGCCGGGAGGGGAGGTCGGGGCGGAAGGCCCGGAGGGGGCTGGGCCGACCGCGGAGCCGGGCGACCATGAGCTCCTGCGCGCCCTGCCCCTCGAACGGCAAGCGTCCGGTGAACATCTCGAACCCGACGACGGCGAGCGAGTAGATGTCGCTCCGGCCGTCGAGCGGCCGGCCCCGCACCTGCTCGGGGCTCATGAACTCCGGCGTCCCCAGCACGATGCCGGTGGCGGTGAGCTTGAGCAGCTCGGGGCCCGCCGGGCGGGCCTTGGCGAGGCCGAAGTCCAGCACCACCGCCCGCTCCCCGAGCGGCGACGCCGGATCGGGCACCAGCATGACGTTCTCGGGCTTGAGGTCCCGGTGGACGACGTCCAGGGCGTGGGCGTGGTGGAGGCCCCGGCAGAGCTGTCGCAGGAGCTCGAGGCCGGGCTCGAGCGGGAAGGGGCCGGCGCGGCGCTCGCGGTCGCTCAGGAGCTCCCCCTCGAGACAGGGCATCACCAGGTAGAGCAGTCCGTCGGCGGTGCGCCCGTGGCGCAGGATGCGGCAGAGGTTGGGATGGTCGAGCCGCATGGCGCACGCCGCCTCGCGCTCGAGCCGCTGGCGGGAGGTGGGGTCGGCGCTCAGCCGGGGGGCGAGGACCTTCACGGCCACCCGCTCGCCGGTCGCGCGGTCCCGCGCGAGGTAGACGTACGACATCCCGCCCGCGCCCAGGCGGCGGATCACCTCGTAGCGGCCGTCGAGGAGCTGCCGGCTGATCGTCGGCGCGCCCACCTCGACCAGCATCGACCCGTCGCGGGGGCAGAAGCGGGCCGGGGCCTCCAGCACCGCCCGGCACCGGGGGCAGCGACGCCGGCTCAATCGCGGAACCGGTTCCGGCCCTCGGCCTTCGCCTTGTAGAGATTCTCGTCGGCGAGCCGGAGGAGGGAATCGCCGTCGGTCACCCGGCGGTCGGGGTAGGTGGCGATGCCGACGCTCACCGTCACCCGGATCGGCCGCCCCGGCTCGCCGAAGTCGTGCCCCGCCACCCGGCGGAGGAGCCGGTCGGCGAAAATCCGGGCCCCGGCGTTGGCGGTCTCGGGGAGGAGCACCACGAACTCCTCCCCGCCGTAGCGCGCCACGATGTCCACCGCCCGCTGCTCGCTCCGGAGGATGGCGGCGATCTGGCGCAGGACCAGGTCGCCGGCCAGGTGGCCGAACTGGTCGTTGATCCGCTTGAAGTCGTCGACGTCGAGCATCAGGCAGGTGAGCACCGTGCCGTACCGCTCGGCCCGCTCCAGCTCCTGGGCCAGCTTCTCCATGAGGGCCCGCCGGTTGAACGTCTCGGTGAGCGGGTCGGTCTCGGCGAGGTGCCGCATCTGCTCGGTCCGCGAGGTGGCCTGCTGGAAGTCGTAGGCCTTCTCCAGCGCCGCCACGGCGGCGTTGATCACCTGGGTCGCGAACTGGGCGTCCTGGGTGGTGAGCGGTGGATCCTCGCTGTTGGTCCGGAGGAAGAACACCCCCGCCGGGGTGTTGCGGAGCCGGAACGGCAGCGCGATCGCCGAGCGGATCGGCACCTGGAGCCCCGCGGCCTCCCACTCGGCGCGGACCTCCCCGTAGAGCGGGTCGGTCTCGACGTCCCGCACCAGCACCAGCTCCCCCGTCTCGAGGGCGCGCTGGATCTCGGGGTAGCGCCGGAGCTCGATCCGGAGCTGGCCCAGCACCGGGTTCTCGTAGGACGCGGTGACCACCCCGTGCTCGTCCCCCGGCGCGGCGATGATGATCGAGCAGCGGGTGATCCGGAGGGCACGGGCCACCCGGCGCACCAGCACCTGGTAGATCTCCTCCGGGGTGAGCGAGGCCGTGACCTCGCGCAGGATGTCGACCATCTCCGAGCGGGAGCGCGCCTCGGCGCGGGCCTGGTTGAGCTCCCGGCCCACCCGGAGGTGCGCCTTGACCCGGGCGAGCAGCTCCCGGACCCGGAACGGCTTGGCGATGAAGTCGGCGGCGCCCAGACCGAGGGAGCGCACCGCGGCGTCCTCCGGGGGGAGCGACGAGATCATGAGCACCGGGAGATCGCGGTAGCGCGGGTGGGTCTTGACCCGCTCGAGGAGCTGCAGGCCGTCGACCCTCGGCATCATGATGTCGAGGAGGAGCAGGTCGTACTGGTCGAGGGCGAGGTGCTCCAGGAGGTTCTCCCCGCCGGGCACGGTGGTGACCTCGTACCCGTTCTCCTTGAGGATCCAGGAGAGGGTGCGGGCCAGCGCCTGGTCGTCGTCGGCGACGAGGATCTTCGGGGCGAGCGTCATGCGGTCAGCGCACCAGCCGCTGGAAGAGCCCGGGGTCGACGTTGCCGCCGCTCACCACGGCCACGGTCGGCCCGGCGGGCCGGATCCGGCCGGCGAGGAGCGCCGCGGTGGTCACCGCGCCGGACGGCTCGACCCGGAGGCCCAGCTCCTGGTGGAGGTGCTTCACCCCGCGGGCGATTTCCTCCTCCGAGACCGTGACCGCCTCCCGCACCACCGGGCGGATCGCGGCGAAGGTGAGCTCGCCCACCGCGCGGGCCAGGAGCCCGTCGGCGATGCTGGCGGTGCGCGGGAGCGTCACCGGGCGGCCGGCCGCGAGCGCGGCGGAGAGCTTGG
>DATLZT010000098.1:0-11410 GCA_035573835.1 Gemmatimonadales bacterium | reverse complement strand
CGGGGCGGAACCGTCGGTTCCGCCCCGCTCGGCTTCCCGGGTCGAACGTCGCGGCCGGGCTCGGGTGTACAATGGCGTGTCCCTTGCCTGGAGTCACCATGCGAATCCCGTTCCTGACGACCCGATCCGTCGCCCTGACGCTCGCCCTCCTGCTGGCCGGTCCCCTGGCGGCGACCGCCGCAGCCCAACGAGCCGACCTCGAGTTCACCCCCTTCGCGGGCGCCTACGTGCCGACCGCCAACTTCGAGGACCTGGGCGGCGACATCGGCAACGAGACCAGCGCCGCCATCGGCGCCCGGCTCACCTTCTGGGGCGGCGGTCGCATCGGCTTCGAGGGCACGTTCGCCTTCGCCCCCAGCGACATCGACAACCCCCCCGGCGGCACCCTCGACGTCGACGCCCAGGTCATCACCGGCAACGCGAGTCTCCTGCTCGGCCTGCTCCCGGCGGGTCAGACGTCGGCGCTCTTCCTTCGGCTGGGCGGGGCGGTCATCGCCCGGGGCGGCGACGCGTTCGACAACGTCGACGGGAAGACGGACTTCGGCGGCGTGGTGGGACTGGGGCTCAGGATCCCGCTGGGGCCGCGGTTCGGGATCCGGATCGACGCCGAGGACTACCTGTACAACGCCAAGTTCGACGACGATGGGGAGTCGTCCTTCCAGAACGACCTGATGTTCACCGTGGGCCTCGCCATCCCGCTCTCGGCGGGCGACGACGAGTGACCCGGGCGCGGCGGCCGCGGTCCGGTCGCAGCCGGACCGGACCGCGGAGGCCCGACCAGTCGAGGATCGCCATGCCCAAGCTCTACAACAAGGCGACGAGCGAGCTGCTGGGCGAGATCTCCCCCGAGCAGCTCCAGTTCCTGATCGACCAGCTCGAGGAAGAGGGCCCGGAGGACAACGACTACTTCATCAGCCGGGCGACGTTGGACATGCTGGAACGGGAAGGGGCCGACATCCAGCTGCTCAGCCTGCTGCGACTGGCGCTGGGAAGCGAGGACGAGGCGGAAGTGCTGTGGGTGAGGTAGCGCTCACCCCTCGGCGGGGGCGGCGGGGGTGTCCTCCGGCCGCCCGTTCAGCCGGAAGCTGCTCACCGCGCTCGTGAGGCGCTCGGCCGCCTCGCCCAGCTGGATGGCCGACGAGGCGATCTCCTGGGTGGAGGCGCTCAGCTCCTCGGCCGAGGCGGCGATCTCCTCCGCCGCCGCGGCGAACTCCTCGGTGCCGAGCGAGACCTGGCTCATCCGGCCGGCGATGCCCTCGATCAGCGACCGGACCTCGCCGGCCGAGGCGGAGATCTGCCGGGTCCAACCGTCATTGGCCTCGGCCTGCGACGCCACCTGGGCCAGCCCCTCGGCGGCCCCCCGCGCCGCCTCCCGCGCCGCCATCCCCCCCTGCACCAGGCGGAGCAGCCGCTGCCGGGCGGTCTCGACCCGCGCGAGCACGCCCTGCACCGTGTTGCTGGTGGTGGTGGCGGCGTGGCCCGCCTGGCCGGCCAGCTTGCGCACCTCGTCCGCCACCACCGCGAAGCCCCGTCCCTCGCCGCCCGCCCGCGCCGCCTCGATGGCGGCGTTGAGCGCCAGCATGTGGGTCTGGGTGGCGATGGCCTTGGTCTGGGCGACGAACTTCTCGATCTCCGCCGAGGATTGCGCCAGCGCCTCCGCCTCGGCCGCCCCCCGCTCGACCTCCTCCGTCAGGCGCTCCAGCTCGGCAATGCTGGCGCCGAGCTGGTCCCGGTGGGCGGCGGCGAGTCGCGACAGCGCCGCGTTCCGCTCCGCCGCCTCCTGGGCGCCGGCGGCGAGCCGCTCGGCGATGGCCAGGATCTTGGCCGCGTCCTCGGCCGTCTCCCGCACCAGCGCCGCCTGGCGGGTGGCCCGGTTGGTGAGGTCGCCGCAGGTGCCCGCCACCTCCTGGGTGGAGGCGCTCATCTCCTGGGTGGAGGCCGAGATCTGGGACGCCATGGAGGCCGCCTCGGCGGCCGCGCTCCGGATCGCCCCCACCAGCCCCCGGAGCGCCTGGACCATGGTGAGGGTCGACTCCACCAGCGTGCCGGCGTGGACGGCCGTCACCGCGGTCGGCACCTCGGGCACGCTCAGGTCCCCGGTGGAGACCTGGGCGGCGATCGTCTCCGAGACCCCCAGCGGGGTGAGCACGTGACGGGTGAGCCACCGGACCAATAGCAGCTGGATCGTCGCCCCGAGCGCCAGGAACGCCAGGGTGGCGACGAGCACGGTCCGGCCCACGCCGGCCCCCGGCGGGACCCGGGCCATCACGTACCAGACGAGGAGCGCCACCCCGGCCGCGAGCACGCCGATGACCAGCGCGCCGATCCGGTGGAGGACGCGACCGAGCTTGAGCGGGTCACTCACCATGGACGATCCACCGAGGATGCTGGTGGGGGGAGGCGGAAACTTAGATCGGCGTGCGGGACCGGGGCAAGCGGGTCGAGGCGGCCGGGGCTCCCCTACGCGCACCTCGCCTGCGGGCGTAGATTTCCAGGCCTATGACCGACCAGACGCACGAGTCCGCCTACCAGCCCGAGGCGGTCGAGGCGAAGTGGGCCGCCCGCTGGGCCGAGCGGCGCACCAACGAGCCCGACCTCGACCGCGCCCCACGGCCGTTCTACAACCTCATGATGTTCCCCTATCCCTCGGCCGAGGGGCTCCACGTGGGGAACATGTTCGCCTTCACCGGCAGCGACACCTACGGCCGGTTCAAGCGGCTCCAGGGCTACGACGTCTTCGAGCCGATCGGGTTCGACGCCTTCGGGATCCACAGCGAGAACTACGCCATCAAGCTGGGGGTCAACCCGAACCAGCTCATTCCCCGCAACATCGACAACTTCCGCCGCCAGCTCCGGCGGATCGGCGGGATGTTCGACTGGCGGCACGAGCTCTCGACCACCGATCCGGCCTACTACAAGTGGACCCAGTGGCTCTTCGTCCAGCTCTACAAGGCGGGGCTGGCCTACAGGAAGAGCGCGCCCGTCAACTGGTGCCCCACCTGCAAGACGGTCCTGGCCAACGAGCAGGTGGTGGGCGGCCGCTGCGAGCGCTGCGACACGCCCGTCGAGCAGCGCATCCTCGAGCAGTGGTTCTTCCGGATCACCCGGTACGCCCGGCGGTTGCTCGACAACCTCGAGCGGCTCGACTGGTCGGAGACCACCAAGACCGCCCAACGCAACTGGATCGGGCGGTCGGACGGGGCCCGGATCCGGTTCCCGGTCGAGGGAGGGCAGGCGATCGACGTCTTCACCACCCGGCCCGACACGATCTTCGGCGCCACCTTCATGGTGCTGGCGCCCGAGCACCCGCTGGTCGACGCGCTCACCACGCCCGAGCGGCGGGCCGAGGTGGACGCCTACCGCCGGGCGGTGCAGGCGAGGGACATCGTCTCCCGCAAGATCGGCGACCGGGAGAAGACCGGGGTCTTCACCGGCGGCTACGCCACCAACCCGGCCACCGGCGTCCCGATCCCCGTCTGGATCGCGGATTACGTGCTGATGGAGTACGGGACCGGCGCCATCATGGCGGTGCCGGGGCACGACGAACGCGACTTCGAGTTCGCCGCCAAGTTCGGGCTGCCGATCGTGCGCGTGGTGGCCGCCGAGGGCGAGGGTCCCGACACCCCGCTCACCCGGCCGTACGCGGAGAACGACGGGGGCCGGCTGGTGAACTCGGGGCGGTTCGACGGGCTGGCGGTGCCCGAGGCCAAGCGGCGGATCACCGCGTGGCTGGCCGAGCTCGGCGTCGGCGAGGCGGCGGAGCACTACCGGCTCCACGACTGGTGCATCTCGCGCCAGCGCTACTGGGGCCCGCCGATCCCGATCATCTACTGTGACCGCTGCGGCGCGGTGCCGGTCCCCGAGCAGGACCTGCCGGTGCTCCTCCCCGCGATCGAGGACTTCCGGCCCGACGACAGCGGCGTCTCGCCGCTCGCACGGCACGAGGAGTGGTACTTCGCCCCCTGCCCGCAGTGCGGCGCGCGCGGCCGGCGGGAGACCGACGTCTCCGACACCTTCCTCGACTCGGCCTGGTACTTCCTCCGCTACCCGAGCACCGAGTTCGACGACCGGCCGTTCGACCCGGAGCGGACCCGCAAGTGGCTGCCGGTGACGACCTACATCGGCGGCAACGAGCACGCCGTGCTGCACCTGTTGTATGCCCGCTTCCTCACCATGGTGCTGCACGACCTCGGCCGGCTCCCCTTCGAGGAACCGTTCACCCGGTTCCGGGCCCACGGCCTCATCGTGAAGGACGGGGCGAAGATGTCGAAGTCCCGCGGCAACGTGGTGGTGCCGGACGAATACATCGCGCGCTGGGGGGCCGACACCTTCCGGATGTACCTGATGTTCCTGGGGCCCTTCCAGGAGGGCGGGGACTTCCGCGACGCCGGGATCAACGGCATCCGCCGCTTCCTCGACCGGGTCTGGGCGCTGGTGGGGGAGAGCCGGCGGCAGGACGCCTGCGGCGGCGAGATCCTCCGGCCGGTGCTGGTGAAGTGGCACCAGACCATCAAGAAGGTCGGCGAGGACATGGAGGCGCTGAGCTTCAATACCGCCATCGCCGCCATGATGGAGCTGGTGAACTTCCTGCGCGAGCACAACTGCGTCGACCGCGCGGTGGTGCAGTCGCTGGTCGTGATGCTCGCCCCCTTCGCGCCCCACTTCGCCGAGGAGTGCTGGGAGCGCCTGGGCCACCCGACGTCGGTCTTCGACGCGGGCTGGCCGGCCCACGACCCGGACCTCGTGGTGGCGGACGAGGTCGAGGTGGCGGTGCAGGTGAACGGCAAGACCCGCTCCCGGGTGGTCGTCCCCCGCGACGCGGCCGAGGAGGCGGTGGTGGAGACGGCGCTCCGGGACGAGACCGTCCGCCGCTTCGTGGACGGCAAGGCGATCCGCAAGCGGATCCACGTTCCGAACCGCCTGCTGAACCTGGTGGTGGGCTGATCGCGGCGCCGCTCCGCCCCGTCCCGCCCCGCCAGCGGGACGCGCCGCGCCCGGCGTCCGGCCATCCCCCCGCGCCGCATCCTCCCCGGCGGCTGCCTCGACCTCATCGTCGACCTCGCGGCCGGCGACGCCCGTGCCGAAGGCGATGGCCCGGGAGGCGGCGCGTCGGGAGAACCCCAACCTGGAGCACCTCATGTCGGACGCCGTGATGCGCCGCCTCACCCCCGTACTGGTGGTCGAGGCGATCGAGCCGTGCCTGCCGTTCTGGACCGAGCGTCTCGGGTTCCGGAAGACCGTGGCCGTGCCCGAGGGGGATCGGCTCGGCTTCGTGATCCTGGCGAGGGACGGGGTGGAGCTCATGTACCAGAGCCGCGCCAGCGTCCGGAACGACATCCCGGCGCTGGCCGACGCGCCGGCCGGCGGCACGACGCTCTTCGTCGAGGTGAGCGATATCGACGCGGTCGAGCGGGCGGTGCGCGGGGTCGACCTGGTCGTCCCCCGCCGCACCACGTTCTACGGCATGACCGAGGTCGGCGTGCGGGAGCCGGGCGGGAACGTGGTCGTCTTCGCCATGCCGACCCGGGCGGGGGCGATGTAGCGCCGCGGTCAGCGGCGGAACCGCCGGCTCTCGCGGTAGGGAAAGATGTCGAACATCTCGCCGGCGTCCAGCCGCCGTTGCATCGCCTGCCAGTACTCCACCGTGAGCAGGTCGGCGTGGTGCGCCAGGAAGGCCTCCCGGAGCGGGCCCGGCGGGACGAGGAACGGCCCGAATTCCTCCGGGAACACGTCGTGCTCCCCCACGTGGAACCACGGCTCCGCCGCGAGCTCGTCCTCCTCGTGCCGGGCGGGCGGGATCCGGCGGAACCGGCACTCGGTGAGCAGGGCGAGCTCGTCGTAGTCGTAGCAGATCACCCGGCCGTGGCGGCTCACCCCGAAGTTCTTGAGCAGCATGTCGCCGGTGAAGATGTTGGAGGCCGCGAGGTCCTTGATGGCGCGGCCGTAGTCGATCACCGCGTCCCGCGCCGCCTCCGGCCCCGCCTCCCGGAGATAGACGTTGAGCGGCGTCACCCGGCGCTCGGTGTAGAGGTGCCGGATGACGACCCGCCCCTCCTCCAGCCGCACCGTCCCCCCCGCCGCCTCGAGCAGGTGCGCCAGCAGCCCGTCGTCGAACCGCTCCCGCGCGAACTCGAGGTGCTCGAACTCCTGGGCGTCGGCCAGCCGCCCCGCCCGGTCGCGGACGAAGACGAACTGGTACTTGTCCCGCACCGCCTGCCGGGTGGTCTGCTTGGGCGCCGCGAAGCGGTCCTTGATCACCTTGAAGACCACGTTGAACGTGGGCAGGGTGAAGACGCTCATCACCAACCCCTGCTCCCCCTCCGCGAACTCGAACCGCGCCGACGGGTGCTCCGCCAGGTGGCGGAGCAGGGCGCGGTACAGCAGCGTCTTCCCGTGCTTGTTGTAGCCGATGGAGGTGTAGAGCTCGTCCACCCGCTTGAGCGGCATGAGCGACTTGAGGAAATGCACCAACGCGCGGGGGCGGGGCGCGTCGACCCGGAAGTACGACCAGGCGAAGCCGAAGACCACGCTCGCCTCGTCGGACGTGGTGAGCGCGGCGTCGACGATCACCCCCTGCGGCGTGTTGAGGAGCGGGAGCACGAGCGGGAGGGCGGCGTCGCCCAGGCGGATCCGGCCGACGAGGTAGGCGCCCTTGTTGCGGTAGAAGATCGACCGGAGCACGTCCAGCTCGGCCTGGCGCGCGGGCCCCACCGGGCCGAGGGCCTCCTCGACCACCCGGGCCACCCGGCGGGCGTCGCCCTCGAGATCGGCGTAGGGGACCGCCCAGCCGCAGGCCAGGAGGACCCGCCGGATCGCCTCGACCACGCCGTCGCGGAGTTCGTAGGTGTCGTGGAGCGGGGTGGCCGGGCTCCGGCGCGGCCGGTTGACGCTCGAGTCGAGGTATTCGATCCGCGGGTCCACGCCGACGGTGCTGAAGAGCCGGCGGGTCACGGAATTGAAGAACGTCTCCGCCAGCTCCGAGTCGGGCCGCTCGCAGATGAGCCGGGAGTAGGCGGCCTTGATCCCGACCCAGGCGGCGCGGTCGAGCGAGAGGGCGCCGAGGATCGCCCGGAGCTCCCGCTCCACCTGGTCGACGTACTGCTTGTAGAGCGCGAGCCGGTCGGTCGCGTCCCGCTGGGAGCCGCGCCAGTCGCGCTGCTCGAACCGCACCCGGGCCCGCCAGGTGATCTCCCGGAACCGGGCGTGGTACGCGCCGAAGGCGCGGTCGATCGCCTCGGCCACGGCGGCGACCGAGCGGTTGCTGACCACGGGCGACCGGCTAAGATTCGGGGGCACAGCGACCTTCACCCACGAGGCCGACCGGAAATATGCATACCACCACCATGCCCTCCTACACCGATCTCGTCCCGCCGACCGACGGCGAGCCGATCACCATGGCCGGCGGGCGCCTCCAGGTCCCCGACCAGCCGATCATCCCGTTCATCGAGGGCGACGGCACCGGCCCGGACATCTGGCGCGCGGCGCGGCACGTGCTCGACGGCGCCGTGCGGAAGGCCTACGGCCCCCGACGGCGGATCGCCTGGTTCGAGGTCTTCGCCGGCGAGAAGGCGAAGGAGCGCCTCAACACCTGGCTCCCGGAGGACACCCTCCAGGCGATCAGCCACCACCTCGTGGCGATCAAGGGCCCGCTCACCACGCCGGTGGGGGGCGGCTTCCGGTCGCTCAACGTGGCGCTGCGACAGAAGCTCGACCTCTACGCCTGCGTCCGCCCGGTGCGTTACTTCGCCGGGGTGCCGAGCCCGGTGAAGCAGCCGGAGCAGGTGGACATGGTGGTCTTCCGGGAGAACACCGAGGACATCTACGCCGGGATCGAGTACCGGGCCGGGAGCGCCGAGGTCCGGAAGGTGATCCGCTTCCTCCAGGAGGAGATGGGCGTCCAGACGATCCGCTTCCCCGAGACCAGCGCGATCGGCATCAAGCCGATCTCGGAGGAGGGGAGCAAGCGGCTCATCCGGGCCGCGATCGACTACGCCATCGCCAACCGCCGGCCCAGCGTGACCCTGGTGCACAAGGGCAACATCATGAAGTTCACCGAGGGCGGCTTCCGCGACTGGGGCTACCAGCTCGCCCGGGAGGAGTACGGCGGGGTCGAACTGGACGGCGGTCCCTGGGTGAAGTTGCCGCAGGGGGTGGTGATCAAGGACGTGATCGCCGACGCGTTCCTCCAGCAGATCCTCACCCGCCCGGCGGAGTACAGCGTCATCGCCACGATGAACCTCAACGGCGACTACATCTCCGACGCGCTGGCGGCGCAGGTGGGCGGGATCGGGATCGCGCCCGGGGCCAACATCAACTACCAGACCGGCCACGCGGTCTTCGAGGCCACCCACGGCACCGCGCCCAAGTACGCCGGGCAGGACCGGGTCAACCCCGGCTCGGTCATCCTCTCGGGCGAGATGATGCTCCGCTACCTCGGCTGGCACGAGGCCGCCGACCTCGTCATCGCCGCGCTCGAGCGCACCATCGCGCAGAAGCGGGTGACCTACGACTTCGAGCGGCTGATGACCGGCGCCACCCTGGTGACGACCAGCGAGTTCGGCCGGGCGATGGTCGAGAACATGTAGCGGGACGCCCGGCTGGGGAGCGATGGCGGACATTCCCGTCGAGGCGCTCGCCTCGCGGATCGGCAGCCAGGCGGTGCTGCTGCTCGCCCTGGTGGCGCTGCTCCTGGTGTCCGTCACGGTCTTCGTCGCGGTGGCGGGCACCGCGCTCTCCCGCCGGCGGCGGGCCATCCGCCGCGTGGTCGGCGGCCTCTGGCGCCGGAGCGCCGGGCGGGCCGTTCCCTGGCTTCCCGAAGCGGCGGCGGGGCTCGCCCGGTTCACGCCCGGCCGCTACCTCCTCCTCCACCTGGCGTCGGGGCTCCTGCTGAGCGGCGCCCTCCTCGCCTTCCTCTCGCTGGCCGAGGCGGTGCGGGAGGGCGGCTGGCTCCGGCGCTTCGACCTGGCGCTCGCCTACGCCCTCGATCAATCGAAGACGGTGTCGGGACTCCGGATCTTCGGCGTCCTCACCACCCTCGGCTCGGGCTACGCCATCGCCACCCTCGGCGCCGTGGTGGCCGGCGGCCTCCTCTGGCGCGGGCGTCGGCTCCTCTGCCTCGGCTGGGTGGCGGCGCTGGCCGGCGCCGGCCTCCTCAACTGGGCCCTCAAGGCGCTCTACCGGCGTGCGCGGCCGGAGTTCGCCGAGACGGTGCTGCGGGCCGAGAGTTGGAGCTTCCCCAGCGGCCACGCGATGGCCACCCTGGTGACCTGGGGCATGCTCTGCTACCTGCTCGTGATCTCGGAGCGCGCGGCCGAGGCCAAGATCGCCAGCCTGGCGTTCAGCTTGGTCTGGATCCTGGTGATCGGGTTCAGCCGGCTCTACCTCAACGCGCACTACTTCAGCGACGTGCTGGCCGGGTACGCGGCCGGCGCCGTCTGGCTCGCCGCCTGCGTGTCCGGACTCGAGATCGCCCGGCGGCATCGGCGGCGCCGGCCCCGCGGGACTACAGCAGCCGGGTGAGCCACTCCCCCACCACGTAGCCGGCCGCCGCCACGCCCAGGCCGACCGCGAACATGTCGAGCCCGCTCCGGAACACGCCCCGGCCGGTGAAGACGCTCCGGGCGGCGCCCACGCCGAAGTGGGAGAGCATGGAGATCGCGAAGGAGCTCCAGATCGCCGTGGCGCCATCGACCATCAGGAACGGGGCCACCGGGATGAGCGCGCCGAAGGCCGTCGCGGTGCCGGTGATCACGCCCTCCCGGAGCGGCGTGCTCGCGGCCTCGCCGATCCCCAGCTCCTCCCGGACCTTCTCGCCCAGGGCCCGCTCCGGGTCCCGCATCACCTGGTCCGCCAGCTCGCGCGCCTGGTCCTCGGCGATCCCCTTCGCCTGGTAGAGCAGCGCCAGCTCGTCCCGCTCGATCTCGGGCATCAGGCGGATCTCCTCCCGTTCCGTCGCGATCTCGTGCTCGAAGACCTCGCGCTCGCTCTTGGCGGCGAGGTAGCCCGAGGCGCCCATCGAGAGGGCGTCCGCCACCGTCCCGGCGATCCCCGCCACCACCACGGCGTGCCCGGCGAGGTCGAGCGACTGCTGGGCGCCCACCATCCCGGCCACCAGCCCGAAGTTGGCGGTGAGACCATCGTTGAAGCCGTAGACCAGGTTCCGGAGCAGTCCGCCGGCCCCGGTCCGGTGCCACGGCTCGCTCACCCGATCGGCAGCGCCGGTGAGCGACTCCACGTGCTCGGCCGACTCCCGCGCGAGCCGGAGCGCGGTGGCCGCCGCCGCGCCCTCGGGCGCGGCACGGTAGAGCGCCAGGTAGCCCCGCACCTCGCGCCCCTCCTCTTGAAGCAGGAGCGGGAGGAGCGCGCCGGGTCCCAGCCAGCGGGCGGCCCGCGCCCGGAGCCGGGCCCGGAGCGAGGGCCCCGGGACCGGAACCGAGCGGCCGTGCCGCGCCAGGAGCTGGCGCCACGCCTCGACGTGGCGGTCCTCCACCTCCGCCAATCGGCGGTAGAGGTCCCGCTGCCTCGGATCGGGCTCGGCCCGGGCCAGCTCGCGGTAGAGGTAGGCCGCGTCGGCCTCGTCGGCCAGGTGCTCCAGCCAGACGGCCAGGGAATCGGTTCGCCTCGCCATGCCTCAAGTATAGAACCCCTCGGCCCGCTCCGGGGTGGGACCTGAGCCCGGCTCCAAGTCGTTGGCGCTCCGAGCCCTAGGGGTGGCCCCCGGGCCACCGTCCCGGGTCCCTCCCCCCTGCAACGCTCCATGCCTTCCCCGCATCTTTATCCGTACCATGCCAGACGTGTACAGCCTCGCCGTCAGCGACGTGGTGCTCGCGCGAGCCCGGACCGGGGATCCCGACGCCCTCGAGGCGGTCTACCGGGCTTTCGAGACGCCGGTGTACAATCTCGCACGCCGGATCTGCCGCACGCCGGAAGACGCCGAGGACGTGCTGCAGGAGACCTTCTTCGAGGTGTGCCGCAGCATCGGCCGGTACCGGGGGGACGGGAGCCTCTGGGGGTGGATCCGCACCATCGCCGCGAGCAAGGCGCTGATGCGCCTCCGGCGCAACAAGTACCGCGACGCCGACGAGCTGGACGACGAGCTCGTGCCGGCCCGGCGGGGGGACCAGCTGCTCCAGATGGACCTGGAGGCGGCCCTCGAGCGGCTCTCCGAAACGTCGCGCGCGGTGGTGTGGCTGCACGACGTCGAGGGGTACACGCACGAAGAGATCGCCGAGATGATGGGCAAGACGGTGAGCTTCTCGAAGTCGCAGTTGGCCCGCGCCCATGCCCGTCTGCGGCGCTGGCTGGGGGAGGAGGCGGTCCGATGACGCACCTGGCCATCGAGCAGCTGCTGGCGCTCCGCGAGCCGGGGCTCTCGCCCGAGGCCGCCGCGGCGCGGGGGCACCTCGACGCC
>DATLZT010000097.1:0-8221 GCA_035573835.1 Gemmatimonadales bacterium | reverse complement strand
GGGCGCGGGAATGACGGGAGGGATGCCGCTTGTGCGGGAATGACGGCAGAGAGACGTCCCGGTCCCCCTTCGTCACCCCGGCGCAAGCCGGGGTCCAGCGGCCACCCGACCCGCGGGCCCCGCCGGCCTGGATTCCCGCTTCCGCGGGAATGACGGGCGCGGGAATGACGGGAGGGATGCCCGCTTGCGCGGGAATGACGGGAGGGCTCATCCGCCGAGTACCTCCAGCGCCCATCGCGTCCCGAAGAACGCAAGCGCGCCCAGAAAAAACGCCACCGGCATCTCCCACCGCCGCCGGGTCTGGAGCTCGGGGACCAGGTTGGAGGCGGCCACGTAGAGCGTGACCCCCGCCGAAATGGCGAGGCCGTGATCGACGAGCGGCCGGCTCATTTCGGTGAGCAGCACGCCGGCCACTGTGGCGAGACCCAGGGCGCCCGCCGCGGCCACGGCCCGGGCCCGGCCCTGACCGCCCGCCAGGATGAGGCTCGCCACGGCCACGCCTTCGGGGAGCTTGTGGAAGAAGACGGCCAGGAAGACCAGCACGCCGAGTTCGCCCGAGACCCGGAAGCCGCTGGCGATGGCGACGCCGTCGAAGAACGTGTGGAGCAGGAGTCCCACCAGCGCGGTGAGCCCCTGGGCGGCACTGATCCGGTGCGTCTCCTCGCCGAAGTGGAAGTGCGGCACCAGGACGTGCTGGGCCAGATGGACCGCGAGATAGCCACCCAGGATGAAGAGCGGGGCGTCGCGCCGCGCCTCGATCGCTTCCGGTGCCACTTCGAGCAGCGCCACCGCGAGCATGAACCCCGCCCCGAAGGCGAGGAAGGTCTCGATCACCGCCAGGCTGCGCCGCTCCTCGCGCGCCACCGCCAGCCCGCCGACGAGGTTGCCCGCGGCCGCCACCAGCGCGAAGAGGAGCGCCGTCACGTCAGGCTCCGCGCCCGCTCCAGCAGGAGCTCGCGCCGGTTGAGGGAGGGGTCGTCGATCACCATCGCCAGCAGGCGGTCCAGCACCGCGCCCATCTGGGGACCCGGCTTGATCCCGATGGCGCGCAGGTCGTCGCCGGTCACGGCGAGCGCCTTCCGGGTGAGGGGTTCTCTGCGCTCCCGGATCCGCCGCATCACCGGGGCCCAGAGCGGCTCCACGCCGTGCCGCAGGTGCCAGATCGTGGTGAGGTCGTCCGCGGCGTCGCCCACCGCCGCCATCCAGCGGCGCACCGCGAGCGGCGAGGTCCCGGCCGGCTCGGGAGGGCCCGCCAGCACCGCCGCCGCACGCGCGATCTCGGCGTTCGACGCCTTGAGTCGCGAGAGCACCGCGATCGGATCGAGGCAGACCAGGGTCGTGAGCAGCACCGGGTCCCGCGGCAGCGCGGCCCCCATCCGGTCCAGCATCGCCGCGAGCGCCGCGCCGTGCCCCGCAGGCCGGCCCGGGGCCGGGGGCGCGGCCGGGGTTCCACCGCCGCCCCGCTCCACCCCGGACGCGGCCGGGAGCGGGAGGAGTTCCGGCAGCCAGATCCGGGCCGCCCCGCTCTCGATCCAGAGCCCGACCAGCCGCACGATGGATCGCGCGGTCCGGAGTCCCTTGAACCATTCCTCCCGCACCCGTTCCGCCGACAGCCGCGTGAGGCCCGGGGCCTCGACGCGCATCGCCTCCCAGGTCGCCGGATGGATCGTGAAATCGAAGCGGGCCGCGAAGCGGATGCCCCGCAGGATGCGGAGGTAGTCCTCGCGGAACCGCGCGGCCGGATCGCCGACCGCCCGGAGCACCCGGGCCTCGAGGTCGGCGGCGCCGCCGAACGGATCCCGCCACTGGTGCCGGATCGGGTGATAGGCAATGGCGTTCACCGTGAAATCCCGCCGGGCGAGGTCCTCGTCGAGCGAGACGCCGAATTCCACCACCGCCTGGCGGCCGTCGGTCCGGACGTCGCGCCGGAAGGTCGTCACCTCGTGATAGCGCCGCCCGACCCGGACCGCCACCGTTCCGTAGCGCTCGCCCACGTTGACCGTGCGGCGGAAGAGCCGCTGCACTTCCTCCGGCCTCGCGGAGGTGGCGATGTCGTAATCGGTATTGGGCTGGCCGAGCAGGGTGTCCCGGATGGCGCCCCCGACGCACCAGGCCTCGTGCCCCGCCCCCTCGAGGGTCCGGGCGATCTCGAGCACGTCGTCCGGGATGGCGAGCCGGTCGGGGAGGGGCATGGGAAGGGGTGAAGGGTAACCGATGAGCGGCGAGCGGTAAACGGCGCCCGCGTCACGGCTCGCCACCGCCGTATCGCACCCCGGCCGAGAGGCTGATCACGAGTTCTATCCGGGCCTGCGAGGCCGTACGCGGGCCCGCCGGGATGGCGCCGTCGCGCACCAGCGTGGCCCCGCCGCCCGGAAAGGCATAGACCGGCGTCACCTCGCCCGTGAGGCATCGGCTCGCGAGCACTACGGGCTTCCCTTCGCCGAGCCAGCGCCGGATCGCCGGGACCATGCCGGGCGGCACGTTGCCGCTCCCGAAGGCCACGAGCACCACCCCGTCGTGGGAGGGCCGGGCCAGGTCCAGGAGTGCTCCCTGGTCGCCGATCACCGCCGGGATCAGCGCCACCCGGGCTTCGAGGTGCGGCGGGTCGAGCGTGGGAGGCGGCCTGGGCGAGCGGAAAAAGCGGACCTCCTGGCCCCGCACTTCCCCGATCGGCCCCCCGTGCGGCGCGCTGAACGCATCGAGCCCCACGGCTTCGGTCTTCACCGCCTGGTGGCCGGCGAAGATCTGGCCGGCGAACACCACCATCGTGCCGCGTCCCCGGCTGTCCGGGTGGGCCGCCACCCGGGCGGCGTCGGTGAGGTTCCGCGGCCCGTCCCATCCCGCCGTGTCGGCGGTCCGCATGGCGCCCGTGAGCACTACCGGCACCTCCGGAGTTACCGTGCGCGCGAGCAGGTAGGCCGTCTCCTCGATTGTGTCCGTGCCGTGCGTCAGGACCACGCCGCGCACCCGGTCTCCGCCCTCGCCAGCCCCGCTCACCAGATCCCGAACGCGGTTGCGCAGCGCGAACAACCGGTCCGGTCCCAGGTGGCAGGCCGGATACTTCCCCCAGTCCTCGATCCGGAACGGCGCGACCCGCTCGAGCTCCGGGGCGAACCCCACCAGCGCGGCACCGCCGTGCGCCGGCACGTTGCCCCCGGCCCGCGCGTCGCGCCGCATGGAAATGGTGCCGCCGGTGAAGAGGAGGTGGATCATGCCGGGGACGGGTGGCCGGTCAGCCGCACAGGACGCTTCCGCCGTTCACGTTCAGCACCTCCCCCGTGATGTGCCGCGCCAGATCGCTGCAGAGGAACACGATCGGTCCGGCCACGTCGTCCGCGGTCGCGATCCGGCGGAGCGGGATGGTCGCGGCGATGCGTTCGTAGCCGCCGTCCCCGAAGGCGGGCCGGCTCATCTCGGTATCCACCCACCCGGGTGCCACGCAGTTCACCGTGATGTCGGGGGCGCATTCGATGCAGAGCGACTTGACCAGCGCGATGATGGCACCCTTGGTCGCCGCGTAATCGGCGTGGAAGGCTTCCCCCCGCTGTCCCGCGGTCGAACTCACCAGCACCACCCGCCCCCCGGGCCGCATGCGCCGGAGCGCCGCCCGGGTGCTGTAGTAGATCGCGTCGAGATTCGCCTGCATCGTGGCGCGCCACCGCTCGGGGGCGAGATCGCGGAGCGGGACCTCCTCCGGCGGCCAGACGCCGGCGTTGCCGACGAAGAGGTCGAGCGCCCCCAACGACCGGGCCGCCGAATCGACGATCCGCTCGGCGGCGGCGGGGTCGCCGAGATCTCCCGCCTCGACCACGGCCCGCCGCCCCAGGGCGCGGATCTCTCCCGCCGCGGCCTCGGCCTCCGCCCGCCGCGCGTGACAGGCAAGCGCGACATCCGCCCCGCATCGGGCGAGGAGGAGCGCGGTGGCGCGGCCGATGCCGCGCGACGCGCCGGTCACCAGCGCCACCTTGCCGGCAAGGGTGATCATGGGCTGGACACGGCGGCGTTCAGGTTCGCTCCGGCGGGTGGTCGCCGAACAGCCCGCGAAGCCGGTCGAGAAAGGACTGCCGCCACTGGAAGGGGGGCACCGGCGCCGGCCGGGCGTCTTCGACCACCGCGCCGGGATTGTGGAGGAAGAGGAGGTCCGCGACGGCAGGTCCCGCCTGCTCGCTTACCGCCTCGTAGGCGGGGCGGAGACTCCGCGTGTCGCCGTGATTGTCCCCGGCCACGAGATCGGCGAGCCCCCCGGCCACCAGCTCCCGGGCCCGGCCCCCCCGGGGCCGGGGGGAGAGCAGGGTCGGGCCGTCCACCTGCATGAGGCCGCCCAAGGCGCGCCAGCGGCTTACCGCCGCGGGACGGCAGGCGGCGTAGCGTTCCGGATGGGCCACGACCGGAACGAGCCCGAGGGCCACGACCAGGGCCAGTGCGTGCTCCACGGTCTGGTTGGTCACGAGCCGCGGAAACTCGACCAGCAGATACCGGGTGCCGTTGAGAGTCACCGCCCGCTGCTCGGCCACCACCGCCTCGAGCGGCCGGTCGAGCATGACTTCGGCGCCCCGGAGGAGCCGGACCCCGTCGGGCGCGGCGGCCCGGAGCGCCTCATAGGCCCGGTCGTGCGCCGGCGGCACCCCCTGCGGCGCCTGACTCGCCAGGAGGTGCGGGGTCAGCGCGACCGCGGTCACCCCCTCGGCGGCGAACCGCGCCAGCACGGCCGCCGACTGCTCCACGGTCCGAGAGCCGTCGTCCACCCCCGGCAGCAGGTGACTGTGAAGGTCGATCACTCAACCCCGCTCCCCCTGGAGGAGCTCGGCGGCGAAGGATCCCAGGCGATCCGGCGCCGTCTCGGCCTGGGCCAGCAAGGCCAGCGTGATGAGTGCATCGGCGGCGAGCAGATCGAGGGCGATGGAGCGGTCCCCCGGATGCCTCTCGACGAGCGCCAGCACGCCTTCCGCCGCCCGCGCGAGCCGGGCCGGCAGCGTTCCCTCCTCCGCCTGGGGGGCCTCCGCCGCGCGGGCGAGGACCCGTTCCCTGAGCGCCGCCGGGGCCCGTGCCGCGTGGGCCTCGACCCATGCCAGCAGCCCCTGACTCGCGTCAGGCACGCGCTCAACTCCTGAGCCAGGTCTCGATGATCGCGGGAGCGGCCTCCCGGGCCGCCCCCAGCCGCGCCGGATCGCCCGCGCCGGCCGAGGCGAACCCCGGCCGGCCGCCGCCCCGGCCCCCGCTCACCGCGGCCAGCCGGTTCACGAGGTCGCCCGCCTTGCGACCCGCCTTCACCAGGTCGTCGGTGAGCGCGACGTGAACGGCGCCCCTCCCGGCGGGCGAAAACAGGACCAGGAGCGCGTTCCGCCGGCCCGCCCGGAATCGGTCGGCCAGCTCGGCCACCTGGTCGCGGTCCTCCAGCTCGGTGTCGGCCAGGGTCACGCTCACCCCTCCGATCTCGACGGTGGCCCCCCGGGGCTCCTCCCCGCCCCCCCCCGCGCGGCGGAGCTGTTCCAGGCGCTGGGCCAGGCGTTCCTTCTCTTCCAGCAACTGCTCGAGCCGCCGCACAAGGTGGTCCGGCTGCGCCTTGAGCCGCTCCGCGACCTCGAGGAGCCGCGCCTCGTCCCGCTCCACGCTGGCGTACGCCTCCGGCCCGGTGATCGCCTCGACCCGCCGCACCCCGGCGGCGACGCCGCCCTGGCCCACCAGCCGGAAGAGCCCCACCTGGCCGGTGCTCCGCACGTGGGTCCCCCCGCAGAGCTCGAGTGAGGGCCCCATCTGCACCACCCGCACCCGGTCGCCGTACTTGTCCTGGAAGAACGCCATCGCCCCGAGCGCGAGGGCTTCCTGGAGCGGCATCTCGCGGGTCTCGACCGCCCAGTTCTCCAGGATCTGGTCGTACACCTCCCGCTCGATGGCCCCGAGCAACTCCGGCGCGATGGGGCCATGGTGCGAGAAATCGAACCGGAGCCGCTTCGCCTCGACCAGGGAACCCTGCTGCCGGACGTGGGGGCCCAGGTGCTGGCGCAGGGCCCAGTGCAGCAGGTGGGTGGCGCTGTGATTGCGCTCGATGTCCCGCCGGCGCTGCCGATCCACCGCCGCGTGGACCAGGCCCGGGGCGAACTCCCCGGTCACCCGGCCCCCGATCACGGTGCCTGCCGCATCCTTGCGGACCGTGTCCACCGCCAGGGACCACCCGTCCCCGGTCACGGTGCCGGTATCGCTCACCTGGCCGCCGGCCTCCGCGTAGAAGGGGTTGTCCCGGAGCACCAGCTCCAGCCGGTCCCCCGCCTGGCGCCAGGCCAGCACATCGGTTTCCGCCTCCGTCGCCTGATACCCGACGAACCGCGACCGGTCGTCCGCCACCACGGTCCACTCCGCGTCCTCGCCGCCGCCGGTGGCCGCTGGCGAGCGATGACTCCGGCTCCGTGCCTCGCGCGACCGCGCCCGTTGCTCCTCGAGGGCGCGCTCGAACCCGGCCGTGTCCACGCCGAGCCCGCGCTCCGCCGCGATGAGCTGAGTGAGGTCGATGGGGAAGCCGCAGGTGTCGTAGAGCCGGAACGCGTCGGCCCCGGAAATCTCCCGCGCTCCGGAGGCGAAGATCTCCTCCAGGCGCTTGAGCCCGCCCTCGATCGTCTCGAGGAACCGCTCCTCCTCCTGCCGGGTCACGTCGTGGATGAAGGCAGCCTTCGCGACCAGCTCGGGATAGACCGGCCCCATTTCCCGGACCACCACCTCGGAGAGGGGGGCCAGGGTGGGTGCCTTGCGGCCGAGGAGCCAGGCGTGCCGCACCGCCCGGCGGAGGATCCGCCGGAGCACGTACCCGCGCCCCTCGTTCGACGGATAGCAGCCGTCGGCGAGCAGGAAGCTCACCGCCCGGGCGTGATCGGCCAGCACCCGGTAGGACGCGCCGCCCGGGCCCCGGTCATACGGCCGCCCGACCAGCTCCGCCGCCCGCTCGAGGAGCGGCAGGAAGAGGTCCGTATGGAAGTTGCTGTCCGCCTCCTGCATCACCGCCGCGATGCGTTCGAGCCCCGCGCCGGTGTCCACCGACGGCTTGGGCAGCGGCGTGAGCGTGCCGTCCGCCGCGCGGTCGTACTGCATGAAGACGAGATTCCAGATCTCGAGCAGGTCTCCGGCCTCCGCGAGCCGCTCGAACTCCTCCTGGGGCATGACGGCGGCCCCCCCCCCGCCGGCCGGCGGCCCGGCGGACCGCCGGAGGTCCACATAGATCTCCGTGCAGGGCCCGCACGGCCCCGTCTCCCCCATCTGCCAGAAGTTGTCCTGGTCGCCGAGCCCGTAGATCCGGTGGTCAGGCAGCCCCGCGACCTCCCGCCAGAGCGCGCGGGCTTCGGCGTCGGTGTGATGCACCGTCACCCGGAGCCGGGAGGGATCGAGGCCCAGGTATCGCGGCGAGGTCACGAACTCCCAGGCGAAGGCGATCGCCTCGCGCTTGAAGTAGTCGCCGAACGAGAAGTTGCCCAGCATCTCGAAGAAGGTGTGATGCCGGGTGGTGTGGCCCACCTGTTCCAGGTCGTTGTGCTTGCCCCCGGCGCGCACGCACTTCTGGCAGGTGGTGGCGCGCACGTAGTCGCGGCTTTCCTGGCCCAGGAAGATCCGCTTGAACTGCACCATCCCCGCATTGGTGAAGAGGAGGGTCGGGTCGTCGGCGGGCACCAGCGACGAAGAAGGCACCTCGCGGTGCCCCTGGCTCACGAAATAATCGAGGAAAAGCCGGCGGATCGCTGCTGCTCTCATAGACCGGGGAATATAGGGAAGCCCGCGGCCCCCGGTAGGACGCCCCGGACCGAACCTGAGCGCGAGCCCTGAGGAACGGGCGGCCCGGGCGGCGCCCCGCCATTGCGAGGAGGCCCGGACGGGGCCGACCCCCGTCATTGCGAGGAGGCCGCGAAGCGGCCGCCCTCCGTCATCGCGAGGAGGCCGCGAAGCGGCCGCCCCCCGTCATTGCGAGGAGGCCGCGAAGCGGCCGACGAAGCAATCCCCCACCCCCCTGCCGGCCCGGGGGGATTGCTTCGCGCCCGGGCTCCGCCCGGGGCGCTCGCAATGACAAGGGATGCCCGGGCTTCGCCGGGGGTGGGTAACGGCGGGGAAGCCGGACCACGAGCCGCGTCATCGCGAGGAGGCCGCGAAGCGGCCGCCCCCCGTCATTGCGAGGAGGCCGCGAAGCGGCCGACGAAGCAATCCCCCACCCCCCTGCCGGCCCGGGGGGATTGCTTCGCGCCCG
>DATLZT010000096.1:0-12692 GCA_035573835.1 Gemmatimonadales bacterium | reverse complement strand
GCCAGCCGGACCTTGAGCGCCCCGCCGTGCGCCCCGCCGAGCTCGCTGCGCGCGGCCCGGGGTTGGACCTGTACGACGAGCCGGATACCGCTAGCGGTGGGCGTGAGCGGGGAGTCGCCGGAGGATGGGACCATCGGACGTCGTGCTAGATCAGGCCCAGGACGATCCCCCGCAGGACGAGCAGCACCAGCCAGGCCACCATCGGGCTCAGGTCGATGAATCCGAGCGGCGGCAACACCCGGCGGATCGGCTCGACGATCCAGTCGGTCAGGAGATAGACCGGCCGCATCCAGGACCGGTAGCGCCCGATCCCGAACCAGGACCCGATGACCCGCACCAGGATCGCGGCCATGAGCAGGGTGAAGACGAGCCCCACGGCGAACCGCGCGATCGCCCGGGGTCCGGCGTGGGCGATCGCCGCGACGGTGACCACCGTGCCCACCAGCCAGTTGAGCAGGCTGAGCAGGATGAGCCCCGCCACGATCACGATGCCGAGGAGCCAGAGCGGGGCGTCCTGGGGGCTCCCCCCCAAGCGGATCACCCGCCGCTCGAGCGGGATGAGGATCGGGTCGCTGGCCCGCCGCACCAGGCGCGGCACCGGCCCGAACGGGCTGAGCCGCCGACGCCGCACCGCCCAGTGGGTGAGCGCGATGACCACGGCGCCCACGAACGCCACGCCCACCAGCGTGCGGGCCACGCCCTGGATCGTCTCGAGGATCATTCAGCGGGGAACGCGGAAGGTGTCCACCGCGCCGGCCGGGTCGGCGCAGACCAGGGTGAAGCCCCCCTCGAACGTGGCCTCGTCCAGCACGTCGTCGGTGCCGCGGCACCACGCGAGCGCCCGCTCCGCGGGCCGACGGAAGGCGACGGTGACGCTGGGGCGTCCGGCGGCCTGCGCCAGGCGGCGAACGGTGGCCGGCGTGAGGCTGTCGAGCCCGAGCTCCCGGAGCGACCGGGGCAGCCGGCCCCGGTGGGAAGTCCTGTAGCTCATCACGCGGTCCACCACGTCGTACACCTCGCGGCCCAGCCGCTCGGCGTCGGCCGCGGCGCGCTCGGGAGCCGCCGGCCTGGACCTCCCCGGCGACGACTCCCCGCCGCACCCCGCCAGGAGCCCGGCCCCCAGCAGGCCCGCGGCCAGGAGGCGAATCCGGGCGCCCGCCATCACTCCATCGCGAATTCGCGGTTGAACACGACCTCGAAGCTGAACGTCTTGGCCTTGCTCCGCGCCTCGATGTACTCCGCGATCCGCTTCAGGCGGGCCGGGATCCCGAGGATCTTCTCCTGCGCCTTGCGTCCCAGCTCGCTCAGGCCGGTGAGGCTCTCGATCTTCCAGAAGCGGATCTGCTCCTGCACGATCCGTAGGTAGTCCCAGGGCCCGTAGATCCGGGCGCGGCGAACCACCTCCGCAAGCTCCCGGAAGCGCGGCATGGTGACGCCCGGCATGTCGATGGCGGGGAGGATGCGGGACGCCGAATCGAGCGCCTGGTCCGGGTCCCGCTTGAGGATCTCGCCGAAGATGGCGCGATAGAACGAATAGTGCCGCGCCTCCTCCCGGGCCACGTGCCTGAGGATGTTGGCCAGCCCCGGCTCGTAGTCGGCCACGATCCGGCCGGTCTCGGCGTGGGACTGCTGCGTCGCCCGCTCCTGGAGCGTGGTGTAGACGAACACCCGGTAGGGGTCCCGGTCCCACTCCGGCTCGAAGCCGTTCCGCAGGTAGGAGAACTGCATCTCCTCCAACTTGCGCTGGTCGAAGAGCCGGGTGTCCCGGGCATAGTCGTGCAGGACCGCCCCGTGCCGGTCCTCCTCGGCGGTCCAGAGGTTGTTCCACGCCCGCCAATGGCTGTCGTCGCCAAGATACACGGCGAGCAGCCGGTGGAAGTGGGGGAGGCCCTCCTCGGTGAGGAGGTTGAGCGCCAGCGCGGCGCGGGCCGCGTCGGGAATGCCGGCGGCGCGCTCGCGCAATTGGGCCAGGTGACGATCGGGGTCCTCGTCGGACCGGGGACCGACCAGGTCGGCCGGGAACCAGAGTTCCCGTTTGTCCTCGTGGTCGCCCATCAGCCGCTTCACCACGTCCTCGAGATCCCGCAGGACCTCGAGCTTCGAGTACAGCTCCCGCGCCGTCTCCGCGATGCCCATGCCGATCCTTGTGTCCGTCCCGTGTGCGGTGGAAACAGTCCTGGGGGCTACCCCTTCGGGGGAAAGATATCCTGGCTGACGCGGGGAGAGATACCCCGGGGAGGGGGCGGAAGATACGGTGGCGCGGGGCCGGTCCGGTGCGTACCGGGCCGGATCGTCAGTCGGAGTCCAGGACCTTCTCCATCAAATACCAGGTGCGGTGCCCGACGTAGTTCCGCCGCTCGAGCACCCGGCGCCAGCCGAAGGCCGCGAGCAGCGCCTCCGAGCGCAGGTCGTCGGTCCAGAACTCGGCAAGGTGCGCTCCCGCCTCGTGAGCGCGCCGCTCGAAGGCGGCCACCAGTCCGTGTCCGTGGCCCTGGTGGCGCTCCGCCGGGGTCACGACGAGCTCGAGCAGATGCGCCACCCCTCCCCGTATGTAGTAGCGGAGCCCGCCGATCCAGTCGCCGATCTCGTTGCTGAGCACCAGGTGGTGCTCCTCATGGCGCAGATCGGTCCCGGTCTCCTCGCCCTGCCGCTCCACCAACTCGGCGAACCACTCGGCGAAGTCCTCGCCCCGCTCCATTTCCCGGATGATCCCGTCGCTCATATGCCCCCCGCCTGCGCCCGGCGGCACATCCCGGTGCCCCACCACGACCCCGGTGCAACAGCGGTGCCACCACCTCCGCCGGGCCCGGAGCGGTCGGGAACCCCTCCCGGTCGCTCCGGCATATCTGTATGATCTATAACGTCTTAATGGTGTAATCGGTTCCGCGATCCAGCGGGTGGGAGGACCATGCCCGAGTCTACTGCCGCCGCCAAGCCCGTCACCGTTCGGTGCCTGTTCTGCGAGACGCTGAACCGCGTCGATCTGACACGATTGGCCAACCGCCCGAAGTGCGCCCAATGCGGGCGCCCGATCCGGCTCGACGTCCCGGTGAAGGCCACCGAATCCGATTTCGATCGCACCGTCCAGACGGCGGCCGTGCCGGTGCTGGCGGACTTCTATGCCGACTGGTGCGCTCCCTGCCGGATGATGGCGCCGACCGTCGACAGCCTGGCCCACGACCGCGCCGGCGAGATCCTGGTGCTCAAGGTGGACACCGACGCGAATCCGCAGCTGGCCCAGCGCTTCGGGATCCGGGGGATCCCGACCGTGATCAGCTTCCGGGACGGCAAGGAGCACCGCCGTCACGTGGGCGCCGCCGATCGGGAGACGCTCGACCGCCTGCTGGTGTGACGGACCGCCGGGCCGGGCGGCGCCAGGGGATCAGGTCAGCCCGATGCCGATCGCCACGACGATCGCCGCGGCGCCCAGCAGCATGAGCAGCGCCCAGAGGCGGATGGCGAATCGGATCCACTCCTCGTAGCGCACCCCGGCGGCGGCGAGCATCGCCAGGAGGGCGCCGTTGGTGGGGGTCACGAGCTCGCAGAGGCCGGCGCCGTACTGGTAGGCCAGCACCGTGACCTGGCGGGAGAGGCCGATGAGGTCGGAGATCGGCACCAGGAGCGGGAGGGTGAGGACCGCCTGCCCGCTGGTGCTCGGCACCGGGACGTGGATGGCCGCCTGGGTCGCCATCATCCCGACCGCCGAGAGATGGGGCGGCAGGTCGGCCACGGGGGCGAAGAGCCCCTGCACGATGGTGTCGACCACCCGGCCCTCGCTCAGGACCACGTAGATCGCCCGGGCGAAGCCGATGAGGAGCGCCGCCAGCGCCATGGAGCGGAACCCGTCGACGAACGCCTCGGCGGTCCCGGTGACGCCCAGTCGCCCGAGCAGGCCGGCCGCCAGCCCCATGACGAAGAAGAGCGCCGACAGGTGGTCGAACTCCCAGCCGAGGCGCTGGGCGCCGTGGACGTAGGTGGCGAAGGTGCCGACGACGAGCGCCAGGACCGCCACGTCACGCGGCTCGAGCGATACCCTCCCGGTGGGTGACTCCCCCTGGGGCCGACCGCGATGGCGGCCGGCGAACCACATCGTGCCGCCGATCCAGAGCGCGAGCGCCGGCACCAGCACCGCGAGGCGGAAACCGAGCCCCGAGGCCTGCGGCAGCTCGGCGAGCTGCTGGGCGATCGCCACCTGGAACGGGTTGACGGGGCTGAAGGCGGCGCCCACGGCGGCGGTGCCCAGGCTCATCGCCACCACGACCAGCGGGGTGAAGCCGAGGCGCCGGCTCAGGAGCAGCAGCACCGGCACGAAGGCGATCAGCTCCTCCTGGGTCTGCATCAGGATCCCGCCCAGCGCGAAGACCGACCCGCCCAGCGGGATGACCAGCAGCTCGCGGGCGGCGAGCCGGCGCACCAGCCAGTCGACCAGCCGTCCCAGGGTGCCGGTGCGCTCGAGGACGGTGAAGGCGCCGCCGATGAGGAACACCAGCGCCACCACCGAGCCGGCCTCGACGATGCCCTTCGGGATGGCCACCATCGCCTCGAAGGGCCCCACCGGCGCGGGCGGCACCGGGTGATAGGTGCCCGGCACCACGACGGTGCGCCCGGTGGCGGGATCGTCGCGCCGGTCGAACTCCCCGGCGGGGAGGAGATGGGTGAGCGCGGTCGCGAGCAGGATGCAGGCGACGAGGAGGACGAGCGGGTGGGGGAAGCGGGGGCGCATCGCCCGCCGGCGTCTAGCGAGCCCGGCAGACGCGCGTCACCGGCGGCGTCCGGCCGCAGGCGATCGACGCGTCCATCCCCCGGGCGAGGGGGCCGCAGGCGGTGGTTTGCGCCGCCGCCGCCGCCTCCGCCTCGCTCGCGGCCGAGGCCGAGGCGCAGTTGCGTCCGCCGCGGAACTCCACGCACACCTCGCACTCCGCTCGCTGGGAGGCGAGGGTGCCGTAGAGCAGGAGCGCCACGAAGGCGAGGATCAGCGCCACGGTGACGATCTTGGTGCGGGAGGTCATGGGCTCCGTCCCTCCGACCTGCGCCAGGCTCAGCGCCCCGGCGCCGTCTCCCGCGTCACCCATTCCCGGTAGCTCTCGGCCACCCGGGCGGCGGGGAGCGCGATGATCTCGGGGACCTCGTACGGGTGCAGGGTCCGCAGGCGCGCCTCGAGCGCGGGGAAGCGCTCGGCGGTGGTCTTGAGATGGCAATACCACTCGGTCGACGTCTCGACCTGGCCCTTCCACCAGTAGGTGCTGGCGATCGGGCCGGCCACCTGGGCGCAGGCCGCCAGGCGATCCTCGACCAGCGCGCGGGCCACCCGCTCCGCGTCCTCCCGGGTGGGCAGGGTCGTGGTGACCTGGAGGATCACGACGGCGGGATCCGGGTGTCCGCGCCGCTCTTGCCGTCGTCGATGGGGACGATCCCCACCCGCCAGCCGCTCCGGAACTGCACCGTGAGCCGGTGGCCGAGCGTGTCGGCCTGGATGCTCACCACGTCGGGGAAGCGGCGGGCGAAGGCGATGGCGACCTCCGCCTGCGTGCCGAAGCCGGAGTTGTACGGGCGCCCGAACTGGCGGCCGATCGCCACCGCGATCGCCTGCTCCCGGCCGTAGCCGGCGTACTGGTCGGCGGGCAGGAGTCCGCCCTGCGAGGCGAGGGGGGTCTGGAAGTCGTAGTTGCGGCACCCGGTCGCGAGCAGGGCGACGAGAGCGAGGGAGCGAAGACGGGGCATCGGACAACTGCCTCCTGTGCGTCGGCGGACTCGGCGTGACGACCCGGCCGGCGGGGCCGGGACTTCCGGCCTCTCGCGCCGGGGTATAACGTCTCGAACCGGGCGACCGGCCCCGGCCGGTCGCCCGCAGTCGGGACCTCCCGGGGTCGGGCCTCGTGAGGTCGGGGCATCTTAAGGGAAAGCGCATGCGGAGACAATGGCGCGTTCGTGATCTCTCCCTGGCGGTCCTGTTCACCCACCTCTTCCACCTGACCCATCTCACCCCGGCGTTGCCGGCGCAGCAGGCGTCGGCTCCCCGCCCGGTGCGGTGGTGGGAGGGGGCGCTGGCGGCCGGCGGGGTGGCGCTCCTCATGGCGGCCGACCGGCCGATCCAGCGGTACCTGCAGGCCGGGCGGTCCGAGCGCGACAACGCCCTGGCCGACTCCTTCCGCGCCATGGGGCAGCCCGAGGTCTATCTTGCCATCGGGACCGGGCTGCTGGCGAGCGGCGCGCTGAGCCGCCGGCCGGAGGTCGTCCGCGCCGGGGCGCGGATCAGCGCGTCCCTCGCCGTGGCGAGCGCCAGCGCCAGCGCGGCGAAGCTGATCCTGGGGCGGCCCCGCCCCCGCTCGAGCCTCGACGGCGACGATTTCTTCCCGTTCTCGGGACACGACGCCCTCCCGTCCGGGCACACCACGATGGCCTTCGCCCTGGCCACCGCGCTCTCCGACGAGATCCGCGACCCCTGGGCGACCGCGGGTCTCTACGCGCTCGCCTGCGGCACCGCCTGGAGCCGGCTCAACGACAACGACCATTGGATCACCGACGTCGTGGCCGGCGCCGCCGTCGGGGTCACCTCCGCCAAGTGGGCCACCGGCCGCTGGCGGATCTTCGGGCTCCGGCCCCCGGCGTTCCTCCTCCAGGGCGGAAGACCGGCGCTCCAGGTGCGGAGCGGACTCTAGGCTCCCGCTCGTCGCGCCGGCCGCGATCGCGCTACCATTAAGGGCATGCCCCGCGCAACACCGCCGATGGCGCTCGCCGCCGTCGCCGCCTTGTTCCTGTCGACCCCGGTCGACCCCGCCCGGGCGCAGGGGACCACGCTCGCGTCTCCCGTGACCGTCCGACGCACCGGGGCGTTCGGTCATCCCCGGCTCACCGAGAGCTCGGGGGTCGCCGCGAGCCGCCGCCAACCCGGGGTGCTCTGGACGCTGAACGACTCGGGCAATCCACCCTGGCTCTTCGCCGTCGACACCGCCGGCCGCACCCTCGGCGTCTTCGGGCTGACCGACGCATCGAACATCGATTGGGAGGCGGTGACCCTCGGGCCCTGCGGCGGGCGGGATTGCGTCTACGTGGCCGATATCGGCGACAACCGGGAGCGCCGGACGTCGGTACGCTTCTACCGGATTCCCGAGCCTCCGGTGAGCAGCGGCGACGGAGGGCGCGAACCGCGTCCGGTCCAGCCCGAGGCACGGGTCGACGCGCGCTACCCCGATCGGGCCCACGACGCCGAAGCGGTCTATGCCGTGGGCGGGGACCTCTACGTCGTGACCAAAGGGCGCACCCTGGGCCTGCTGCTCTTCCGGCTCCCGGCCGCCGCCTGGGCAGTGGACTCGGTCGTGACGCTCGAGGCGGTGGGGCGGCTCCCGATCGAGGCCGACCGGGACATCCGGCGGCTCGTCACCGACGCGGCGATCTCGCCCGATGGGCACCGGGTGGCGGTCCGCACCTATCGTGACGTCTACGTCCTCGCCCGACGCCCCGATGGCGGGCTGGCGTTCGACGGCCCGCCCCGGATCTGCGACATCCGTGGGCTCGAGCCCCAGGGCGAGGGGATCGCCTGGCTCGACGAGCGGCGGCTGGTGCTCACCAGCGAGCGGCGCGGGCGGCGGCCGGGAGCGATCCACCTCCTCGAGTGCCCGTGATCCGGGGCGCCGCCGGGCCCCGTGCCGCCGGGCCCCGTGCCTGGCTCGTGAGGCTCCTGGGCGTCGCGCTCCTCCTCGTCACCGCCGACCGCGTCCACCGGTCCACCCCTCGCCACGTGGCCGAGCGTCTCCGGGCGGGCGACGTCCACGTGCGCGCCGTCCGGGCCGGCCGGGGCGACACCACCGTCGTCCTCATCCATGGCTACGGGGAGTCCCTCCTCTCCTTCCGCTCCATCTTCGATCGGCTCGCCGCGCGGTACCGAGTGGTGGCGCTCGACCTGCCGGGGTTCGGCTTGAGCGACAAGCCGGAGGGCCCCTACGACTTCCCGACGATGGCGTGGCGGCTGCGGGACTTCCTGGGGCGCTGGACCGACGGCCCGGTCGCGGTGGTGGGGCATTCGATGGGAGGGCAGCTCGCCGCGGCGCTCGCGCTGGCCGAACCGGTGCGGGTCGTCGCCACGGTGCTCATCGCCCCCGCCGGCCACGGGATCGCGCCGCTCGCCCAGCGGCTGGCGGCACCGGTGCGGGAGGCGCTCGGCTGGGTCGACCTGGTCTCGGGATACCTGCTGCCGCTTCACGACGCCGCGTGGCTGCGCGAGCCGGATGACTGGGCCGACTACTCGCCCGGGGCGGACCCCGGCTATCGACGCGCGGCGGTGGCGGTGCTGGAGCAGTTCGACTTCGCGGCGCTCCGGGACCGGTACGCCGAGCTCCGGCAGCCGACGCTCATCGTCTGGGGGCGGCTCGATCCGACGATCCCGGTCGCGGTCGGGGAACGGCTGGCCTCGCTGGTGCCGTGCAACCGGTTCGTGGTCCTGGAGCACACGCTCCACCGTCCGCACCAGGCCCTCCCCGACACGGTGGCCGCGGAAGTCGAGGCGTTCATCGCCGATCCTCGCTCATCCGCGCCAGCCTGTTGCCCGCGCTGTCGCGGAGGCGCGCCGCGCGGCGCCCGTGGTCCGGCATCGTGGCGATGACCGACTCCGGGTGATCGAGCCGCCACCGGTCCGGGTCGGCCCGGCGGAGGCGTCCGGTCTCGCCGATGCCGCGACGCGGCGCCACCCGACTGGCGCCCCGCCCCGGATCCCGGCTTCTTTCCTGCCGGCCGTCCGGCTCGTTCGAGAGATCCAACCGTTCGGAGTCACCCGACCCATGACACGCATGTCGCCTGGCCTGGTCCGCGCTGGGGCGGCGCTGGCCGCCCTGCTCTGGTCGACCCCCGGCCCGCTCACCGGTCAGCAGCCCTCGGCGGCGGCCCGGCTCGTCGCCGCCGCCGACTCGAACGTCCTCCGCGCCCACCTCGAGTTCCTGGCCGACGACCTGCTCGAGGGCCGGGCTCCCGCCACCCGGGGAGGGGAGCTCGCGGCCAAGTACATCGCGGCGCAGTTCCGCCGGCTCGGCCTCGAGCCCGCGGGGGATAGCGGTTACTTCCATCGAGTCCCGATCATCACCCACACCCCGAGCCCGGCCCTCTCGGTGGGCGGCACCGCGCTCCGGTACCGGGACCACTACGTGCTCTGGTCGATGCGGGACGAGGAGGTTGTGGGCGCGCGGGGCGAGTTGGTGTTCGTGGGATACGGGATCGTCGCCCCCGAGTACCGCTGGAACGACTACGCCGGGGTGGACGTGAAGGGGAAGATCGTGGTGGTCCTGGTGAACGACCCCGGACTCCGCGACTCCACGATCTTCAAGGGCAGGATCCTCACCTACTACGGCCGCTGGACCTACAAGATCGAGGAGGCGGCGCGCCAGGGGGCGGCCGGCATCCTGCTGGTCCACACCACGGAGAGCGCCACCTATCCCTGGTCGACCGTGACCGGTTCCTGGACCGGGGAGCAGGTCCGCCTGGAGCGGCCAGCCACCTCGCTGGTGGTGGCGGGATGGATCACCGACTCGGTCGCGGGGGAGCTGTTCCGCCGGGCCGGTCAGGACTTCGCCCGGGTGGCGGGGGTGGCGGCCACCCGGGAGTTCCGCGCGGTGCCGCTCGGGCTCGAGGCGGAGGCCCGGGTACAGAGCGTGCTGCGGCGCTCCGAGACGTTCAACGTGGTCGCCCGGCTCCCGGGGCGCGGACCGCTCGCGGGGGAGGCGGTGCTGGTCGGCGGTCACTACGACCACCTCGGCCTGGGCGATCCGGTCGACGGGGACTCGATCTACAACGGGGCGGAGGACAACGCCTCGGGCACGGCGGCGGTGCTCGCGGCGGCCGAGGCGTTCGTCCGGAGCGGCGTGATGCCGCGGCGCTCGGTGCTCTTCATGGCCTTCGCGGCGGAGGAGTCGGGGCTGCTGGGGGCGGAGGCATTCGCCGCCCGGCCCACGGTGCCGCTCGCCAAGCTCGCCGCCGTGTTCAACATGGACGTGATGAACCTCTACGGGCGGACCCGCGACATCTCGGCGCTCGGCGCCGACCAGTCCACGCTGGGGGCCCTCTTCGCCCGCGCAGCGGCGGCCGAGGGGCTCCGGGTGAGCGAGAGCGAGGACGCGCTGATCAAGGGGTCGTTCTTCCGGTCGGACCACTTCCCGTTCGTGAAGGCCGGCGTGCCGGCGCTCTCGCTCGAGGCCGGTTCGGACTTCGTGGGGCGGCCGGCCGACTGGGGGGAGCGGCAGGCCGAGGCGTACACCGCGAAGCGGTATCACAGCCCGGCGGACGAGGTGCTGCCTTGGTTCTCGATGGGCGGGGCGGTGCAGCAGCTCCGGGTCTTCCTCCGGACGGCGCTGGCGGCGGCCGACGCCCCTAGGCAGCCGGAGTGGAATCGTGGCTCGGAATTCAGGGAGGCCGGCGAGAGGCGACTAATGGCACAGTGATGCCATAGTGTAGTAATAGTGGCGTCATTGCCGGTGTCGACGGCTGTCCAACTGACAGGGCGGCGGCTCCGGCGGGAGTGCTGGGGTGGGCCGATCGGCGCCGTCCGGTGGCGCTACTGGTCGAAGTGCTTGGCCGGTTTTATCTTTGCCGCCGTTTGGGTCCGGCTCACGCCTTGCGCGAGGAGCGCCTCTGGAACTCCCGAACCAGCATCGTGTTCCGCTGACCTGGCTGCTGCAATTCGCTGGGGAAGCGATCCGGTTCCGAACCTTGACCGAACTGGCGCCGCCGGGGTGGGCGGCGCCGGATGTCGTCCTCACCGCCCAGCGCGCCGTCGTCGAGTCGAAGCAGGCGCTCGCGATCGTCAAGAAGCAGAAGGACACCGGGGTCTGGGGCGGCAACCTCCTCGGGCTGGCGGCTTCGGCCTCCCAGGGGATCAAGGACGTTGGCACGATCCCGCAGTATCGCCGGTTGCTGCAGCTTCGCTGGCCCACGGACAGCCGGCCCGTTCGCCTGGCCGATCGGCTGTTCTTCCGACTGCTCTCCCGGGACGAGGATCCGGCCCTCCTGTTCGAGTTCCAGAAGACCGCCAAGGCCGACGTCGACGTCCAGGCCTGGGCGCGGGAGGTCCTGCGCGAGGCGGCCTCGGCGGCGCTGGCCGAAGCGGGGCCGCACCTGGAGGATCCCCGGCTCCGGGGGGCCGCGCACAAGATCGCGAGTGCGATCTCCCAGTTCCTCCGGAGCCCGCTGGCCGAGAAGCCGTTCGTGCGGATCGCCAACAAGACGGTGCTCCATCCCGAGGCGCACCCGCCGAGCTGGTACTCGGTGGCGATGGTGGCGGCGATGCCGAACCTGCAGCGGGAGCGGGCGGGGTTCACCGACCGGCTGGGCCACTACCTGGCGCAGCCGGCGCCCAAGAAGGCCTATGTCATCATGGTGGGCAAGAGGGCGGTGAAGCCCCAACACCTCCTGCTGGGGGATCCGATCGAGGCCGACGCGAAGGGGATGCCCAAGGACCTTCCCCTCGCGCTTTACTTCATCGAGCTCCTGGCTCGCCTCGGTGCGCTCCACACGGCACCGGTGGCCACCAAGGTCCTGGCGCGGCTGATGAAGGAGTGTGACGAACGGGGCGTTTGGCACCCCAAGGGGCTCCGGTCTCAGCCGAGGGCGGTCAACAAGATCACGTATCACTATTATCCGCTCGATCCGGAAACCAAGGTTCCCGAGTCGCGCCAGACCGACGTTACCTTCCGCCTCGCGTTGATCGCGAAGCTCCTGGGCTGGCAGCTGGAGTACGTCTGAGGCGGACGGACCGCACGTGGTCCGTCTTGCCGGCCCGGCAATCGTAGCACATACTACCACCATGCCTGCCGTGGACCTCACCCCGTTCGGCTTCACGCCGACGGAGAGTCTCGTGTACCGTGTGCTGCTCCAGGAGGGCCCCGGGACGGGTTACGCGATCGCCCGAGCCGCCGGGTTGGCGCGAGCGAACGCCTACAGCGCGCTCGAGGGGCTGGTGAGCAAGGGAGCCGCCCGGGCGGAGGACGGGCGTCCTCGCCGCTACCGTCCGGAGGCGCCGGCGGTGCTCCTTGCCCGGATCTCGAACGATCAAGGGGCTGCGCTGGACCGGCTCTCCGAGGCGCTCGCCGGGGTGAACCTCCCGGGGTCCCCGGCCATCGTGGAGATCGCCTCTCCCCGGGGAGCGCTGCAGATCCTGTCGCACGAGATCGCGCGGGCCACGGCCTCGGTGGCGTTGGTGGCGCCGGCCGACGCCTATCCCCTCCTCGCGCCGGCGATCCGGCGGGCGGTCGCGGCGCTCGGCGGGGTGGAGCTGTTCTCCTCGGAACCGGTGGCGCTCGACTTCGCGTCGGTCGAGCGGCTGCCCGCCGGGCACCGCTGGCCGGGCACGCCGCTGGTGGCGGTGGTGGACGACCGCGGCGGCTTGATCGCCAGTCGGGACGGCAAGGAGGTGCGGGGGCACTGGAGCGGGTCGCCTTGGTTCGTGGCCGCGGCGAGGCTCACGATCGAGCGGCTGCGGACGGTGCCGTGACCGATCCGCTGGCGGAGGCGCTCAGGGAGCTGCGTGCCGAATACCTCGCCGAGGCCGGGGCGCGGCTCGCCGAACTGCGGAGGGACCTGGCGGCCTATGCCGCAGGCGAGCCGGGCGCGGCCGACTCGCTCAAGACCCGACTCCATCGGCTCGCCGGGTCCGGCGGGTCGTACGGCTTCCCGGAGATCAGCCGCATCGCGCGGGATCTGGAGCGGCGGGT
>DATLZT010000095.1:0-6946 GCA_035573835.1 Gemmatimonadales bacterium | reverse complement strand
GGTCCGGCGTTGAGCCGGGGACCTCGGCCCGCTCCCCGCCCCGGGCTCAGCGACAACGGCGGGCACGGAAATCCCGCGGGGTGCAGGCGAAGCCGCCGGTGGCCCAGAGCCCGGTGCGGGCCTCCCGCGCCCGCCGCTGCGCCGCCTGGAGTCGGTCCGCGTACCGCAGGTTGGGCGGGACGGTGTAGAGGAGCGCCCACCCCTCCCGGACCAGCGCCTCGTTGACCAGGAGGGTGTCCCGCCAGGCATACGCCAGCCGGCGGCCGTAACGGTCGGTGACCTGGACGTCGGTCTCCAGGCGCACCCGGCTCCCCGGTGGGACCAGGCGGCGGAGCGCCGCCGAGGCCCGCCGGGCCGCCTCGCCCTGGCCCCGCTCGGGAGTGTCGATCCCGATGAGCCGCACCTTGAGGCCGTCGGCGCAGTGGAAGGTGTCCCCGTCCACCACCCGCCGGACCACGCAAGTTTCCCCGATCGAGGCGGACCGGGACGGCGGCTGCTGGGCGCGGCAGTCGGCGAGCAGCACGAGCGAGGCGGCGATGGTCGCGAGCACGCGCATGGCCGTAATCTAGAGTCCCCCTCCGACCGAGCGGCGAGCGATGGCGGTGGCGTCCAAGGTCTATCGGAGCGAAATCACCCTACCCGCGTCGGCGGACGAGGTCTTCGCCTGGCACGCCCGTCCGGGGGCCGTCGAGCGGCTGACGCCGCCCTGGGCCCCGATCCGCCCCCTGGAGCGGTCGACCGGCGTGGAGGAAGGCTCGACCGTGGCGTTCAGGGTCGGACGCGGTCCTCTGTCCCGCCGGTGGACGGTCCGGCACCGCGAGGTGCGGCCCGGGCTCGGGTTCACCGACGAGCAGCTCGACGGCCCCTTCGTCCGCTGGATCCATGAGCACCGCCTCGAGCCCTTGGGCCCCGGCGCCTGTCGCCTGGTGGACCGGGTGACCTACGCCCTCCCCCTCGGCCCCCTCGGCGAAGCGATCGCTCCCGCCTTCAGGCGACGACTCGAGCGCGCGTTCGCGTACCGCCAGGCCACGCTCCGGGACGACCTGGCGGCCCACCGCCGCTTCCCCGATCGGCCGGCGCTGCACGTGGCCGTCACCGGCGCGAGCGGGCTGATCGGCTCCGCGCTGGTCCCCTTCCTCACCACCGGCGGCCACCGGGTGACTCGACTGGTGCGCCGCGCGGCGGGGCCGGGTGAGATCCGCTGGGACCCGGCCCGCGGCGTGCTCGACCCCGCCGCGCTCGCCGGGGTGGACGCGGTGGTGCATCTCGCGGGGGAGAGCGTCGCGGCGGCCCGCTGGACCGAGGGCCGGAAGCGCCGGCTGCTCGAGAGCCGGGTGCGCGGCACGCGGCTCGTGGCCGAGGCGATCGCCCGGATGGAGCGGCCGCCGCGCGTCCTCGTCGCGGCTTCCGCGGTGGGCTACTACGGGGACCGGGGGGACGAGCTCCTCAGCGAGGAGAGCACCGCGGGACGCGGGTTCTTGGCCGAGGTGGGAGCCGCGTGGGAAGCCGCCACCGCCGCCGCCGAGACCCGTCAGACCCGAGTGGTGCGGCTCCGGATCGGGGTCGTCCTGTCGCCGGCCGGCGGGGCGCTCCGGGCGATGCTGCCGCCCTTCCGCCTCGGCCTGGGCGGGCGACTCGGCGGCGGCGAGCAGTGGATGAGCTGGGTCTCCATCGACGACGCGATCGGGGCGATCCACCACGCCCTGCTGACCGACGCGCTCGCGGGCCCGGTCAACGTGGTGGCGCCGGAGCCGGTGACCAACCGCGAGTTCGCCCGCACCCTGGCCCGGGTGCTCGGCCGACCGGGCCTCACCGCCGTGCCCGCCACCGCGCTCCGGCTGGTGCTGGGGGAGATGGCCGACGCCGCGCTGCTCGCGAGCCAGCGGGTGACGCCGGGGCGGCTGTCCCAGACCGGGTATCCGTTCCGGCATCCCACGCTCGAGGTGGCGCTGCGCCACGTGTTGGGCCGACCCGCGGCGTGAGCCCGGTTATTTTCCGGGCATGTCCAGGAAGGCCGTGGTGCTGCTCTCCGGGGGCATGGACTCCGCCACGACGCTCGCGGTGGCACGGTCGGAGGGCTTCGACTGCTACGCCCTCTCCTGCCGCTACGGACAGCGGCACGGGGTGGAACTGGCCGCGGCGCGGGCGGTGGCCACGGCGCTGGGCGCCGTCGATCACGTCGTCGTCGATCTCGACCTCCGGCAATTCGGCGGGTCCGCGCTCACCGACGACCTGCCGGTGCCGAAGGACCGTCCGCTCGACGCGATCGGCGAGGGGATCCCCACCACCTACGTCCCCGCCCGCAACACGATCCTCCTCGCGCTCGCCCTCGCCTACGCCGAGACGCTCGGGGCCCGGGACCTCTTCCTCGGCGTGAACGCGCTCGACTACAGCGGCTATCCCGACTGCCGGCCCGAGTTCATCGCGGCGTTCGAGCGGGTGGCCCGGCTGGGCACCCGCGCCGGCGCGGCGGGCGAGCGGTTCACCATCCACGCGCCGCTCGTCACGCTGACCAAGGCCGAGATCATCGCCCGGGGGCTGGCGCTCGGGGTGGACTTCGGCCTCACCCGCACCTGCTACGACCCCGACCCGGACGGCGCGGCCTGCGGCCGCTGCGACGCCTGCCGGCTCCGGCTGCGCGGCTTCGCCCAGCTCGGCCTCACCGATCCGGCCCCCTATCGTCCGGACGCACCGGTGGACGGGGCGCGTGTCTGAGCCATGCCGTACCGGGTGAAGGAGATCTTCTACACGCTCCAGGGCGAGGGCGCGCGGGCGGGCCGCCCGGCGGTGTTCTGCCGCTTCGCGGGCTGCAACCTGTGGACCGGGCGCGAGGAGGACCGCGCCCGGGCGGTCTGTCGCTTCTGCGACACGGACTTCGTGGGGACCGACGGCCCCGGCGGGGGGAAGTACGCCACGGCGGAGGCGTTGGCCGAGGCGGTCGCGGCAGCCTGGCCGGCCGGCGCGCACCCCCGGGCTCGCCGGTACGTGGTGTGCACCGGCGGGGAGCCGCTGCTCCAGCTCGACGCGCCGTTGGTGGCGGCGCTGCACGCCGCCGGCTTCGAGGTGGCGGTCGAGACCAACGGCAGCCGGCCCGCGCCGCCGGGGCTCGATTGGATCTGCGTCAGCCCGAAGGCGGGGGCGGACCTGGTGCTCACCGCCGGTGACGAGCTCAAGCTGGTCTTCCCCCAGCCGGGCGCGGAGCCGGAGCGGTTCCGCGACCTCCGGTTCACCCACCTCTTCCTCCAACCGATGGACGGCCCTGACCGGGAGCGCAACACCGCCCTCGCGGTGCGGTATTGCCTCGCGCACCCGGAATGGAGGCTGAGCCTCCAGACGCATAAGTTGCTGGGCATCCCCTGAGCCCGCGCGACGCCGCCGACGCGTCCATCAGCCGGCCCACGCATCACCCGGACCGACACGACGAGGACCTCATGACGCCGCCGTGCTACTCCGACCGGATCAACCACGCCTTCGCCTTCGCCGCGAAGTATCACGCGCCGCGGGCGCCGGCCGGGGGGACGATGGCGTTCGTGGCCCATCCGTCGAACGTGGCGGTGATCCTGGCGCGGTACGGCTGCGCCGAGTCGACCATCGTGGCGGGCATCCTCCACCACGTCCTCGAGGAGTGCGACCCGACCCGGCGGGGCGACCTCGAGACGAGGATCGACCGGAAGTTCGGCCCGGTGATCCTGGCCATCGCCAAGGACGCGGTGGAGCCGAAGTACGACGCGCGGGGCCGCGAGCGCCCGTGGCGCTCCTGGAAGCAGGACTACCTGGCCAACCTGGCGTCGGCGGAGCCGCCGGCGCTGGACATCTGCGTGGCCGACGAGATCCATGGCTGCGGCTCGGCCATCTCCACCATCCGGCGCCTGGGACGGGAATACCTGCGGACCGAGACCCGCGCCGCCTTCGACGAGACGCTCTGGTGGTACCGTTGCGCCATCGAGGTGCTCGAGTCGCGCGAGGACTGGCCGGGCCGGCCGATGTTGAACGAACTCCGCCTCCTGAGCGCCCAGCTGATCCGGAGCCTGACGGAAGCCGAGCGCTGAGCCCGCCGGGGCGGGCGGAGACACGAAACCCGGCGAGCCTCGCGGCTCGACCGGGATTGTGGGCTCTTGCAGGATTGATCACCCAGGCTGCAGAGCCGAACTCCCTGGGGCCCTTTCGGGCTATGTCGCAAGATCCGTGAGCGCCTGCGGCGAGCGCCTGCGGCGGATTCCATCGAAGCTGACGTCCTCCGCTCCGGCGCGATGTGCGGAGGATCACAGTTCGCCCCTCCCGCGCCTTCCCCGACCGCGAATCTCGGTCGCTCGGCTGCGGGCTATAACCCCCTTGCCCGCGCCGAGGTTCCCGCGCTCGCGGCAATTCCGTCCGGCTCCGGGGTATGATGCCGAGCGCCACCGGCCCTGCGGCCGGATCGACCGCGCAACCCCGGAGACCCAGCCGATGCCGGAAGCCAGCCGAGTCCTCGAGCTCAGCGAGCGCGAGCTCAAGCACCTGAACCGCTCCGACCCCGTTCGCCGGCACACCCGCCCCGCCATCCGGGAACAAGTCGACCGCGAGCTCCTGGTGCGCCTGCGCCGCATTCCGACGGAGCCGCCCGGGGCCATCGACCGGCGCATCGGCCAGCTGGAGCGCGAGTGGGACCTGGACCGCGCGGTGGCCGCGGGCACGGCGGCCGCATCGCTCCTCGGCCTCGTCCTCGCACTCGGGCACCGGGCCGAGTGGGTAGCGCTCCCCCTCTTTACTACGGCCTTCGGGCTGCTCCAGGCCACGGTCGGCTGGAGCCCCCCGGTACCGGTCTTGCGTCGGCTCGGCCTGCGGACCCGCAAGGAGATCGACGTCGAGAAGTTCGCCCTGAAGGCGCTCCGGGGTGATTTCGAGCCGCGGGCCGCGCCCGGACTGGGCTCGACGGCCGGCTGACCGGCAATCACCAAACCACGATCCGACACCCACTTGGCTCGCGCTGCCGGGGCGAGGTCGCTCGCCCGGGGGCGGGCCCACCGCTATATTCGCCTCGATGGATCTCGCACTCGCCGATTCCCTCCTGGGCGCCCTGTCGAGCGCGTTCGCCGCGGCGTGTCGGCTCTCTCGCTCGAATGGCGAGTTGCTGGAGCATTGCCGGACGGCGCTGGTGCATCGCTTCGGGAGCGACCGGATCTGGATCACGGTGCTCGGCCGGAACGGTGTCCTGGCGAGCGTCGGGAAGGCGCCGGGGCGGGAACAGGCGGTGGAGGTGGCGCGGCTCGCCTCGGGCGACGTCCAGGTCGTGGTCGCCGCGGAGGCGGCCGCGGCCGGCGCGATGCGGGGCGTGGCGATGCCGCTGGCCTTCGGGCTCGCGGTGTTGCTCGAGATGCGGGGGGTGCTGCTGGACCGGGACGCGGCGCTGGAAGCCGCCGGCTTCCAGCTCCGGGCCTTGCGGCAAGTGACCCGACTGCTCTCGTCGGTCCATTCGACGGAGGACACCGAGCACCTCGTGCTCGACTTCATGGCCGAGGTGTTCTTCGCCTGGTGGGCCTGTCTCTACCGCCCGGCGGGGCGGCACTACGTCCCCAGGGTGCACCGCTCGCTCGCCCGGGCGCTCGAGCCCCAGCCGATCGACCGCCTGGCCCTGGACCGCGCGCTGCCGCTCGGGAGCAATCCCCGACCGCCCGACGACGCCGCGCTGGCGGCGCTCCTCCCCCCCGGCGCGAAGCTCGTTGCCACGCTCGACGCCGGGGTGGAGCGGATGGCGGTCCTGGCGCTCGGGCCGGCGATCCACGAGCGGCAGTTCGGCCCCGCGGAGTTCGAGTTGGCCGCCACCCTGGCGGCCGCCGCCGCGATCGCGCTCAAGAACGCCGAGCTGGTCGAACAGCTCCACAGCGCGGCCACCACCGACGCGCTCACCGGTGTCTACAACCGGCGGGCGCTGGAGGAGCGGCTCGCCGCGGAGATCGCCCGCGGCGTCCGGCACCAGTTCGCCACCAGCGTGGTCCTGGTCGACGTCGACCGGTTCAAGCTCGTCAACGATACCCTGGGGCACGCGGCCGGCGACCGGCTCCTCACACTGATCGCCGACCTGCTCCGGCGCGAGTGCCGGTCGCTCGATGTGGTGGGCCGGATCGGCGGCGACGAGTTCCTGGTGATCCTCCCCATGACGGACCCCGCCGGCGCCAGGGTCTACGTCGGCCGGGTGCAGGAGGGGCTGGCCCGCCTCGAGGCGGCGCACCCCGAGCTGGGCCGCCCGACGTTGAGTCTCGGCATCGCCGAGGCGCCGCGCCACGGGACCACCGTGAGCGAGCTCCTTGCCGCGGCGGACTCGGCGCTCTACCGGGCGAAGCGCGGCGGGCGGAACGCCGTCGAGGTCGCGGGCGAGGGGGATGCTTGAATGGAGTTCGTCTTCCTCGGGGAGGCGCTCTGGCTCGACTTCGTCAACACCGCGCGCGCGGCGACGTCGGGGCCGACCGACCGCCTGGTGGACGCCGCGGCCTACGACCGCTGGACCCGCGCGGGGCGGCTCCGCTCCGACGCCGATCGGGTGCCGTTCGGCGAGGTGCTGGCGTTCCGCGACCGGCTCGACGCGCTGGCGCGGGCCCTCAGCGCCGGGCGGCAACCGCCGGCCTCCGCGATCGAGGCCATCAACCGGATCCTGGCGCAGACCCGCGGCTGGCACCAGCTCACCCGGGTGGGCGGGGCCTGGCGGATGATCTTCGCCGTGGCGGAGCCCCCCTTCGCGCTCGACGCCATCGCCCGCTCGGCGGCCACGACCCTGGCCGATCCCCGGGTCCTGGTCCGGGAGTGCGCCGCCCCGAGCTGCACGCTCGTCTTCGCCGACGACTCGCCCAACCACGGTCGTCGGTGGTGCCGCTACGCCACCTGCGGCAAGCAGGCGCGGGTCGAGCGGCGGCGCACCCCTCGCTAGGCGATCCGTCCCGTCGCCCGAGGCGGGCCGGCGCGGGTGGCGGCG
>DATLZT010000094.1:0-15528 GCA_035573835.1 Gemmatimonadales bacterium | reverse complement strand
GGCCGTTCGGCGACGAGCGGCCCGCCGCCGATACGCTCGCGCCGCGCGGCCGCTCGCGGCTCGCCCCGGCGCTGCTCGCCGCGGCGGCGAGCGGGCGACCGATCCTCGTCGTGACCGACGGCGAGATCGAGGACGTCGCGGAGATCCCGGCGGACCTGCGGGCACGGATCGGCGTCCGCCTCTTCCCGCGGCGGCTCGCCTGGGACGTGGGCGTGGCCCAGGTGGCCGGGCCGGCCCGGGTCACCGCCGGGGACTCGATCCCCTTGGACGTCGAGGTCCGGTCGGCCGGCGCCGAGGCGCCCGACACCGTGACCCTCCGGGTGGCCACGGCCCGCGAGACGATCGCCCGGCGACGGGTGCGGTTGGCCGAGGGCTCCACCCGGGTCACGATCGTCGTCCCCGCGACCGGCATCCCGCCCGGCCAGCACTTCCTCCGCGTCGGTCTGGACGGCGTGGGGGATTCGGAGCCGCGGAACGACCTGCGGCTCCACGCCGTCACCGTCGCCGCGACTCCCGGCGTGGTGCTCATCGCCGACCCGGGCGACTGGGATTCCCGGTTCCTCTACCGCACCCTTCGCGACGTGGCCCAGCTCCCGGTTCGTGGCTTCGTGCGGGTCGAGCGCGATCGCTGGCGGACGATGGGCGAGCTCGCCCCGGTGGGCGCGGACGAGGTACGGCGCACGGCCCGTCAGGCGGATCTCCTCGTGCTCAAGGGCGCGTCCGGCGGCTTCGCCCGGGGGAGCCGGGCCCGGGGGGTGCTCCACTGGCGCAGCGGCGAGAACGGGGAGACGCTGGTCCCGGGAGACTGGTATATTTCGCTCGGCGAGTCGTCGCCGCTCGCGGGGGCGTTCTTCGGGCTGCCGGTCGACTCCTTCGCGCCGGTACTGCGGATCACTCCGGTGCAGCCCGACCCCGACCAGTGGGTGGCGCTCACCGCGCGGGAGGGACGGCGCGGGCCGGAGCGGCCGGTGGTGGTGGGCCGCGACGACGGCCGGGTGCGTCGGATCACCGTGGCCGCCGACGGCTTCTGGCGCTGGGCGTTCCGGGGCGGGTCGAGCGAGCAGGGCTATCGGTCGATGATGGCGGCCGCGGCGACTTGGCTCCTGGGCGGGGTGGACACGGCGCAGGGACGGGCCCGGCCGCTCCGTGCGGTCGTGGCGAACGCCCGGCCGGTGGTCTTCGAGTGGATCGCATCCGGCAAGCCGCGTCCCACCGGGGTGACACTGGTGGCGGAGTCCGTCACCCTCCGGGACACGCTCCGGTTCGACGGCCAGGGCCGGGCTACGCTCTGGCTTCCGGTGGGCGAGTACCGCTACCGACTCGAGGGGGGGGGCGGCGGGGCCGTGGCGGTGGAAACCAACTCGGACGAGTGGTTCCCGCGGCCGGTGGCGCTGGAGGAGCGCCCGGCCGGGCGGGTCGAGGCGTCGACGCGAGCCACGGCCCGGGGTCAGCTCTGGCTCTTCGGGCTCTGCCTCCTCGCGCTGGTGGGGGAGTGGGCGGCGCGGCGCCGGCTCGGGCTGCGCTGAGCGGTCGAGCCCCGGGGGCGGTTTCTCGAAGCGACGCTCGCCGGACGACGGCGGCGAAGGGACGATAGATGGCGTTCGGACGGGTCACGGAACAAAAGAAGTCGCTCTGGCAGCGGATCAAGCAGCTGGCGTTGACCGACGTCAACGCGCTCATGCGCGGGCTCAATGCCGAGGACGTCGAGGCGATGGAGCGGCTGCTCATCGAGGCCGATTTCGGCCTCGCGGCCACCATGGAGCTCACCGAGCTTCTCGAGGAGGAAATTCGCCGGGGGCGGCTCAAGACCGAGGCGGATCTCCGGACGGCGATCCACGCCAAGCTGGTCGAGCTCCTGGACGGGACCCCGGAGCCCGGGGCGGTCGCCCGAGCGGAGGGCGCGCCCACCGTGGTGCTCCTGGTGGGGGTGAACGGGACGGGGAAGACCACGACCGCGGCCAAGCTGGCCCACCGGCTCCAGGGGGAGCGTCGGAAGGTTCTGCTCTGCGCCGCCGACACCTACCGCGCCGGGGCGATCGCCCAGCTCGAGACGTGGGCCCGACGGCTCGCGCTCCCGGTGGTGACCGGCGCCCCCGGCGGCGACCCGGCGGCGGTGGCGTTCGATGCGATCGAGGCGGCCCAGGCGCGCGGCAGCGACACCGTGGTGGTCGACACCGCGGGGCGGCTCCACACGCAGGAAGGACTGATGGATGAGCTCCGGAAGGTGGTGCGGGTGGTAGGGCGGCGCCTGCCGGGGGCGCCCCACGAGACCTTCCTGGTGCTCGATGGCACGGTGGGGCAGAACGCCTTGCAGCAGGGACGGCTCTTCTCCGAGGCGGTCCGACCGACCGGTATCATCGTCACCAAGCTCGACGGCAGCGCCCGGGGCGGCGCGGTGGTGGCGCTCCGCCGCGAGCTGGGGCTGCCGATTCGATTCCTGGGTACCGGCGAGGGGGTGAAAGACCTCGAGCCGTTCGATGCCAAGCGCTTCGCGGATCATCTCTTGACGGACCAGACCTGATGTTCGTTGTGAGGTCGAGGGAGTGAGCCCCCTCCGCCTCGACACCCCCGTCAAATTCCTCAAGGGCATCGGCGAGCGTCGGGCCGAGGCGCTCGCCCGGCTCGGCGTGCACACCGCGCAGGACCTCCTCTGGCATCTCCCGCACCGTTACATCGACGCCTCGACCGTGACCCCGCTCGGGCAGGTTCGGGTGGGGCAGGAGGCCGCCTGCATCGGTCGGGTGGTGGCGAAGCGGGTGCTGCCGACCCGGAAGGGCCTCCGGATCTTCCACGCGGTGCTGCGGGACGAGAGTGGGGCGCTCGAATGCGCCTGGCCGGGGCAGCCGTTCCTCGACCGGACGATCGAGGTGGGCCAGACCCTCCTCGTCTCCGGGCCGATCCGGTTCTATCACGGGTCCCAGATGACTCCCCGGGAGTTCATCGTCCTCTCGGGACCCGATGGCGAGGGGGATGCGGTGAGGGCAGGCAAGGTGCTGCCGGTCTACCCGGCGACCGAGGGGCTGAGCCATCGGGTGATTCGCGGGTTGGTGGACCGCCACCTCGACGCCTTGATTCCCGCGGCGCAGGATCCCGTCCCTCCCGCGCTCCTGGCCGAGCTCGATCTCCCCCCGCTTCGGGAGGCGCTCCGCGCGGTGCACCGGCCCGCGAGCGTCGAGGAAGCCGAGCGGGGGCGGCGGCGACTCGCCTTCGACGAGCTCTTCGACCAGCAGCTCATGCTGCGGCGGGCCCGGGCGCTGGCCAAGCGGGTCCGCACCGGGGTGGCGTTCGAGATCCGACGGGACCTCACCACCCGGCTGCGCGAGTCGCTCCCCTGGGACTTGACCCGCGACCAGAAGCGCGCGCTCCGCGAGATCACCCATGACATGACCTCGCCCCGCCGGATGCACCGCCTGCTCATGGGCGACGTGGGGACGGGCAAGACGGTCGTGGCGCTGTTCGCCATGCTGCTGGCGATCGAGAACGACTACCAGGCGGCGCTCATGGCGCCCACCGAGCTCCTGGCGGAGCAGCACGCCGCCACCCTGGAGCGGCTGCTCGAGCCGGTGGGGATCAAGCCCGAGCTGCTGCTGGGGCGGCAGACGGCGGCGGAGAAGACGGCCCGGCGGGCGCGGCTCTCGGCCGGGAGCGCCCGGCTGGTGGTGGGCACCCACGCCCTGGTCCAGGAGCGCGTGTCGTTCCGGCGCCTGGGCCTCGTGGTGATCGACGAGCAGCACCGCTTCGGGGTGGAGCAGCGGGCCGCGCTCATCGCGAAGGGCACGGCACCCGACGTCCTCCTCCTCACGGCCACCCCGATCCCCCGCACCCTCGCGCTCACCCGCTACGGGGACCTCGACGTCTCCGAGCTGCGGCAGAAGCCACCCGGCCGGGGCGAGGTGCGCACGGCCGTGCGCCCGGGAAGCCGGCGCGACGCGGTGCTCGACTTCGTGCGGGCGGAGTGCCTCGCGGGGCGGCAAGCGTACGTGGTGTTCCCGGTCATCGAGGAGTCGGAGCACGCGGATCTCCGCGCCGCCACGACGATGGCCGAGGTGCTGCAGGCGCGTTGGGCCGACCTCCGGGTGGGGCTGGTCCACGGCCGGCTCAAGCCGGAGGAGCGGGACGCGGTGATGCTCCGCTTCCGGGCCGGCGAGATCCACGTCCTGGTCGCCACCACGGTGATCGAGGTCGGAATCGACGTCCCCAACGCCACCGTGATGGTGATCGAGCACCCGGAGCGCTTCGGGCTGGCGCAGCTCCATCAGCTCCGGGGGCGGATCGGGCGGGGACACGATCGGAGCCACTGCATCCTGCTCTGCGAGGGCGGCATCCCGGCCCGGCTCCGGGAGTTCGCCCGGACCACCGACGGGTTCCGGATCGCGGAGCTGGACCTGCGGGAGCGGGGCATGGGGGACCTGATCGGCCACCAGCAAGCGGGCGGGTGGGCCCTGCGCCACGCGCGTTTTCCCGACGACGAGCCGCTGCTCGCGCGGGCCCGCGCGCTGGCCGAGGCGATCGTGCGGGCGGACGAGGCGCTCCAGCGGCCCGAGCATCAGGCGCTGCGGGAGCGCGCGCTCCGGCGCTATCCGCGGGCGGCGGAGCTGTTCCGGGTGGGGTGACGACGGCTCAGAACGCGACCCGGAGCCCGAGCCTGGTGCGCCCGTCCCGGGACGAGACCTCCGGCTCGAAGGGGATGTTCTCCGGCGGCCCCTTGGGCCGGGTGAGCTCCCAGACGAACATCACCGCGGCGCCGAGGAGCGCCGTCTCGCCGGCGATGAGCCAGGCCCGGGCCTGGCGATCGTACCGCAGCGAGCGCTGGTAGAGCGCTTCGCTCCCGGGGTCGAGGTAGCGGCCGTTCGGGGCGAGGTCGCACAGGTCGGGGTCCGGGACGCAGCGGCGTCGGAGCTCGTCGTAGGCGTCGTCGGCCCGGTCGTGGGCCCGGGCGGCGAGCACGTTCATCCCGGCCGCCGCGCCGAGCACGACCCACTTGCCGTAGGTGACGAGCGGGCTCACGCGGCGCTGCGCCGCGAGCGGGGCGGCGCTCGAGGCCAGGGTGGCGAGCGCGAAGAGCGCCCAGCGGGCGGGCGCGTGGGCGAACCGGCGGTGACGGATCATAGACGGTAGCGTCGGAGCTCCCCGCGGCCGCCGAAGCCCACCAGGCCGTCCGGGAGCGGGAGGGGGGGGATCTCGATCGGCGGGCTCAGCGCCATGCGCCACGCCTCGGTCCCGTCGGAGCGCACGGCGCGGATGCCGCCGTCGGCGCCGCCCACCAGGAGGAGATCGCCGAAGGGGGTGGGCGAGGTGGTGACGGGCCAGCCGAGGCGGGCGAGCCGTTCGGGCGGCTCCGGGACGCCCCGGCGGAAGCGCCAGATGCCCCCCACCCGGGTCACCGCGATGAGGGTATCGCCACGGACGACGGGAGTGGCGAAGACCGGCGCGTCGAGGCGGGCACGCCAGGTGATCGCAAGGGTCCGCCCGTCGACGGCGATGACCGTCGAGTCCCCGGTTCCGGCGACCAGCTCGCCGCCCAGTGGAACCCAGTCCGAGACCACGGGACTCGGCGCCCGGGCGCGGGCCAGGATCTCGCCGTCGCGGGAGCGGATGAGGAAGAGGGAGTCGATCGTGGCGAGGAGGAGCGTGCCGCTGTCGGCGGCGACCGCGGGGGAGCGGCTCACCCCGACCCGCTGCCGCCAGCGGATCGCGCCGGTGCGCGGATCGAGCCCGAAGGCCTCGCCCCGGCGGGAGGTCACCATCACCAGTCCGTGCACCAGTGCCAGCGGCCCGGCGCCGCCGACCTGTCGCCGCCAGAGCCGCTGGCCGGTGGCGGCGTCGAGGGCGTAGACCTTGTCGTCCGGCCGGTCGGTGCCGACATACAGCGCCCCCCCGTGCCGGATCAGCCCGGCGCTGATCGGACCCGGGAGCCGCCGAGTCCAGCGCACCGCGCCCGTCTCGAGGCTCACCGCCACCACCCGCCGGTCGTAGCCGCCGGTGTAGACCACCCCGTCGCCCGACGCCACCCGGCCGGTGAGGCCGCGGCCCACCTTGCGGGACCAGGCCTCGGTCATCGCCGGGGGGGAAGCGGGAACCGGGGTGGTGACCCGGTAGGGTGGCGAGACCACGCAGGCCGCGTTGACGCTCCAGGCGAGCGCGGCTAGACTGATCCCTCTCCGTCGCCACCGTCTCAACCTGGTGCACCGATGACCGTCGCGCTGATCAGCGAGCTCCACCGCCACGTGGGGGCCACCGTCACCGTCCGCGGGTGGGTCATGACGACCCGCTCGAGCGGCAAGATCGCGTTCGTGGTGCTCAGGGACGGAACCGGGTACCTGCAAGCGGTGCTCTCCAAGCGGGAGGTCCCGGAGGAGACCTGGCGGCGGTTCGAGGCGCTGACGCAGGAAACCAGCCTGGCCGTGACCGGCGTGGTCCGGGCCGACGCGCGCGCGCCGGGGGGCTACGAGCTCACGGCGTCCGAGATCGCGATCCTCGGCCCGAGCCGGGACTACCCGATCACCCCCAAGGAACATGGGACGACTTTCCTCTTCGAGCATAGACACCTCTGGCTCCGGAGCCGCCGCCAGGTGGCCATCGCCAAGGTGCGGCACGAGGTGGTCCAGGCGATCCGCGATTTCTTCTACGAGCGGGATTTCGTCCTGGTCGACACGCCGATCCTGACCGGCTCGATCGGCGAGGAGGCGGGCAACCTGTTCTCCACCGAGTATTTCGATCTCGGCAAGGCCTACCTGGCGCAGACCGGCCAGCTCTACGTCGAGGCGGCCGCCGCCGCGCTGGGGCGGGTGTACTGCTTCGGGCCCACCTTCCGGGCCGAGAAATCGAAGACCCGACGGCACCTGGCCGAGTTCTGGATGGTCGAGCCGGAGGTGGCGTTCAACGACTCCGACGCCAACATGCGGCTCCAGGAGGAGCTGGTCGGCTACGTCGTGGCCCGCGCGCTGGACCGGCGGCGGGAGGAGCTCAAGGAGCTCGAGCGCGACACGGCGCCGCTCGAGCGGGTCCAGCCGCCGTTCCACCGCATCTCCTACACCGACGCGGTGGCCAAGCTCAACGGCCTCGGCTCCGACATCGCCTGGGGGCAGGACCTGGGCGGTGACGACGAGACCCTCCTCGCCCGGGAGTACGACCGCCCCGTCTTCGTGTTCAACTACCCGAAGCAGGTCAAGGCGTTCTACATGAAGGAGAACCCCGCCGACCCGCGGACGGTGCTGAACAACGACTGCCTGGCGCCCGAGGGCTACGGCGAGATCATCGGCGGGTCGCAGCGGGAGGACGACTACGACAAGCTCCTCGCCCGGATCCTGGAGCAGGGGCTCGACCCCGAGGCGTACCGCTGGTACCTCGACCTCCGCAAGTACGGCACCTTCGTGCACTCGGGCTTCGGGCTCGGCATCGAGCGCACCGTGGCGTGGATCTGCGGTATCCCCCACATCCGGGAAGCGATCGCCTTCCCGCGCCAGATGCACCGGCTGTACCCGTAGCGCCCGGCGCGCCGGGACGCCGGGACCGTCACCCGTCGGCCGGCTCCGCCAGCTTCGCCTCGTCCCACAGCCGGTCCAGCACCTCGAGCCCCGCCGACGCGACCTCGATCCCGCGCTCGGCCGCGAGCCGCTCGATCTCCGCGAAGCGCGCGCGGAACTTCCGGTTGGCGCCATCCAGCGCCACCGTGGGCGCCACCCCGAGCTTCCGGGCGAGGTTCACCACGGAAAAGAGGAGATCGCCGATCTCGCGCGCCAACCGCTCGTCCCGCCGGGGTGAGGGCGGCGAGGCCAACTCCCGTTCGACTTCGTCCAGCTCTTCCCGCACCTTGGCCAGCGGTCCGGCCGCGTCGGGCCAGTCGAAGCCCACGCCGGCGGCCCGTTCCTGGAGCCGGTAGGCCATGAGGAGCGGCGGGAGGGTCGGCGGGAGCCCGTCGAGGGTGCCCCGGGGACGCTCCCGCCGCTTGAGCGTCTCCCACGACTCCCGGGGGCCGAGGTCGTAGAGATGAGGGTGCCGCCGGCGCATCTTGCGCTCGAGCCCGTCGGCCACCTGGTCCGGCGTGAACTCGCCCCGTTCCTCGGCGATCACCAGCTGCCAGGCGAGGTGGAGCAGGAAATCCCCCAGCTCGTCGCGGATCTCGTCCGGGTCGCCGCCGCCCAGCGCCTGGTCGAGCTCGAGCACCTCTTCGACGAGGTAAGGGCGGAGCGTGGCGCGGGTCTGCACCCGGTCCCAGGGGCACCGGGCGCGGAGGTCGCGCACCACCGCCAGCGCGCGTCCAAGCGCTGAATTGTCTTGCATTTATCCTCCTGGGCCGGTATCATACCCGCCGCCTCGTGACCATGTCAATTCCGGCCGATACGGCCCGCGCCTGGGTGGACGTCGATCTCGCGGCCCTGCTCGCCAACGCCAGCACGGTGGCGCGGGCCTCGGGAACCCGGCTCCTTCCCATGGTCAAGGCGAACGGTTACGGGCTGGGCGCCGTCCCGGTGGCGCGGGCCCTCGAGGCGGTCGATCCCTGGGGGTTCGGGGTGGCGTGCGTCGAGGAGGGGATCGAGCTCCGCGCCGCCGGCATCACCCGGCCGATCGTGGCCTTCACCCCGCTCACCCGCGACCGCATCCCGCTCCACCTCGAGCACGACGTGCGCCCCGCGATCGGGGACGTGGACACCCTCGCCGCCTGGCTCGCCGCGAGCGACCGCCCGTTCCACCTCGAGATCGACACCGGGATGGGCCGCGCCGGCGTGCGGTGGCATGACGCCGAGGCGCTCGCCGCCGCCGCGGCGCTGGTCGCGAGCGCGCCGGGGTGGGAGGGCCTGTTCACCCATTTCCATTCGGCCGACGGCGACGAGGCGGCTACCCTGGCCCAGCGGCGGCGCTTCGAGGACGTAGTCCGCCGCCTCCCCCGTCGGCCGGCGCTGGTCCACGCCGCCAACAGCGCCGCCGCGCTCCGCGGGATCGCGGGCGGCGATCTCGCGCGGCCGGGCATCTTCCTCTACGGCGGCGCCGCCGGCGGCCGCAGGGCGGAGCCGGTCGCGCGTCTCCGGGCGAGGGTGGTCGCGGTGCGCCGGGTGCGTGCCGGCGACACGGTCAGCTACGACGCCACCTGGCGCGCGTCCCGCGACACGACCATCGCGACGCTCGGGATCGGCTACGCCGACGGGGTGCCGCGCAGCCTCTCGTGCCGCGGCCGGGTGGAGCTCCGGGGACGGGTGGTGGGGATCGTCGGGCGGGTGACGATGGACATGACGATGATCGACGCGGGCGATCTCCCCGTGGTACCCGGCGACGTGGCCACGATCGTCGGCGGCGCGGTCTCGCTGGACGAGCAGGCCGGCCTGGCCGGCACGATTGCCTACGAGCTCCTCACCTCGCTCGGCCGGCGGGTCGAGCGCCGCTATCATGCCGCGCCATGAGCCCGTCGCCCCGACTCGTCCCCGAACGGTCCGGCCGGCCGATCCGCCCGGGCCTCCCGACCGCGTGCGGCGCGCCGCCGTCATCGTGATCGACGGCCTCGGCATTGGCGCGGCCCCCGACGCCGATCGCTACGGCGACGAGGGGAGTGACACCCTGGGCAACGTCCTCCGGGCGCTCGGCGGGCTCCCCCTGCCGAACCTCGAGGCGCTGGGGCTCGGCCGATGCCGCCCGCTTCCCGGCGTGAGCGCCACGGTGGACCCCCGGGCCGCGCACGGCATCTGCGTCCCCGCCAGTGCCGGGAAGGACAGCACCACCGGGCACTGGGAGCTCTGCGGGGTGGTGCTGGATCGGCCCTTCCCGACCTTCCCGGATGGCTTCCCGCCGGGGGTGATCGAGGCGTTCGCCCGGCTGACCGGCCGCAGGGTGGTGGGGAACCGGGCGGCGTCGGGCACCGCGATCCTCGACGAGTTGGGCGAGCACCACCGTCGCACCGGCGACTGGATCGTCTACACGTCCGCGGACAGCGTCTTCCAGGTGGCGGCCCATGAGGAGGTGGTGCCGGTGGAGGAGCTGTACGCGGCCTGCCGCGTCGCGCGGCGCCTGCTCGGCGGGGAGTACGGCGTCGCCCGGGTCATCGCCCGGCCGTTCGTGGGGGAGCCGGGCTCGTGGCGGCGGACGCCGCGGCGGCTCGATCTCAGCGTCGAGCCGCCCGGCGACACGCTGCTCGACCGGCTGGAGGCGGCCGGGATCCCGCGGGTCGGGGTGGGCAAGGTGGGCGACCTCTTCGCCGGTCGGGGCATCGCGAGCCGGCACAGCGGCGTCAATCGCGAGACGTACCGGCTCATCGAGGCGGCGTTCGACGGCCTCCGGCACGGACTGCTGCTCGCCAACGTGATCGAGTTCGACCAGACCTGGGGGCATCGGAACGACGTGGCCGGGTTCGCGGCGGGGTTGCGGGAGCTCGATGCCTGGATTCCCCGATTCCTCTCCCGGGTGGGGGAGGAGGACCTCGTTATCTTTACGGCCGACCACGGGAACGATCCCACCACGCCCTCGACCGACCATTCCCGCGAGGTCGTGCCGCTGCTCGTCGCCGGCCCGCGGGTGCGGCCGTGTGCGCTCGGCGAGCGGCGGACGCTGGCGGACGTGGGCCAGACGGTGGCGGAGCTCTTCGGGGTGGCGCCGCTCGCGGCGGGCGGCTCGTTCCTGCGGGAGGTGTGGCGCGGGTGACGGCCGTCGGTGAGGCTCGCACGGCCGGCGAGGACCCGCTGGTCGTCGCGGCGCGGCGGGCCCGCGAGCGTGCCTACGCCCCGTACTCCCGGTACCGGGTCGGCGCGGCGGTGGAGGCCGCGGACGGCTCGATCCACGTGGGCTGCAACGTCGAGAACGCCTCCTACGGCCTCACGCTGTGCGCCGAGCGCGCGGCGGTGGCGGCCGCGGTGGCGGCGGGCGTCGGAGCTCCCGCCGGGGTGCGGCTCCGGCGGTTGGTGCTCGTCACCGACTCGGAGCCGCCGGCGAGCCCCTGCGGTGCCTGCCGCCAGGTCCTGGCCGAGCTCGCACCGGACCTGGAGATCGTCTCGATCGGGGCTCGGGCCGTGCGGCGATGGCGGCTCGGCGACCTGCTTCCAGATCCCTTCGGAGGTGACGTGCTGGGAGGCGACGTGCGAGGTGAGACGTGACGGCCGAGCGGTGGCGGTGGCTCCGGCGGGCGATCGGCGCCGGGACCCGACGGGCCTGGGGCGTCGGCGCCGTGGCGCTGCTGGCGGGCTGCGAGGAGCGCCTCACGGCGCCGGCGGATTGTCCGGCGCTCTGCCCCGGCGGCGGGGCGCCGGTGCTGGACACGGTCATCGAGGCGAGCCCGAACCTCGACTCCACCTTCGTGGGCTACTTCGTGCGCTGGCAGGGCGCGTCGCTCCGGGTCTCCCACCAGTTCCCCCTCTCGGAGGATCGGGCCTACATCAAGTTCATCCCCCGACCCGATTCGCTGCCGCTGCGGGACACCCTGCGGGTGTACAGCATCGACTCGGTGGCCCTCGAGCTCAGCCTCCAGGCGCGCGACACGCTCGTGCCCGGGCTCAAGGTGTTCCTGTACCGGATGCCGATCGGCTTCGACTCGACCACGCCGTTCGGCGAGATCGACCAGCGCATGGTGACGGCCAACCTGATCGACAGCATCGTGGTGCCGGACACCTTGAAGAGCGGGCGCCTGCGGGCCTTGCTCACGGGGGAGGAACTCGACCGGGTGGCGATCCCGCCGGCCGACTCCGGGCGGCTCGCGATCGCCGTGGGCATCACCGCGGCCGCGCCGACCGGGATCCGCATCGCCAGCCAGACCACGAGCGCGCTGCCGCAGTTCCTGACCTACGCCCGGTTCGACGTCGCCGACACGTCGCTCCAGCGGCGCACCATCTCGCGGTCGCCGGAGTTCAACACCTTCGTGAGCGCGAGCGTGGTGCCGCGGGATCCGAGCCTGCTCACCGTGGGCGGCGACTCCGGCGCCCGGTCGATCGTCCGCTTCCAGGTACCGCCGGCGATCCGGGACTCGACCACGATCGTGCGCGCCACGCTCGAGCTCACGCCCGTGGCGCCATTCCAGGGGATCCCCAACGACCCGCCGCTCCTGGCCGCCCGGGCGCTGCTCGCCGACCTCGGGGCCAAGTCGCCCCTGGTCGACGCGCGGCTCATCCTGCTGGCCGACTCGCTGCCGCTCGGCACGCCCGGCCCGGTGCGGCACGACGTGACCCGGATCGTGCGGACCTGGGCCCAACCGGGCGGGCTCCCGTCGGCCGTCCTCCTCTCGCTCTCGCCGGAAACCGGGAGTTTCACCCAGGCCGTGTTCGCCTCGACCCGGTCCCCCGATCCGTCGGCGCGCCCGCGACTCCGGATCAGCTACGTACGCCGGTTCCCCTTCGAGAGGCCCTGAGTGCGACGCTCCGTCCTCCTCGCTTCCGTCTTGCTCGGCGCGGCCGCCGCGCCCGCGGCCGCGCAGTCGTCCCAGTTCGGCGTCCGCGGGATCGGCTTCCCGGCCCAGGGCCTCTCGGCCCGTGCCCGCGGGATGGGGGGCGCCCTCGGGCTCTTCGACAGCGAGTCGAGCCTCAATCCGGCCAGCCTCGGCTTCGTGAGCGTCCTCACCGCCGGGTTCGTGGCCCTGCCGGAGTGGCGCGCGGTGGCGAACCCCACCGGCGACGCGTCCCTCCGGGACACCCGCTTCCCCCTTGTCCTGGTGGCAGGGCCGATCCCGCGGCGGCGGGTGACGCTGGGCGTGAGCTTCAGCGGCTACGCCTCGCGCGACTTCTCCCTCGCCACCGCCGACACGATCCTCCTCCGCGACACGCCGGTCGGGATCTTCGACACCCTCTCGTCCCGGGGCGGCATCAACGACCTCCGCTTCGGCGCGTCGCTCGTGATCGGCGAGGCGTGGGCGGTCGGGGCCGGATTCCACGTGCTGACCGGGACCAACCGGCTCTCGCTGCGCCGGACGTTCGAGGATCCGGCCTACCAGAGCTTCTCCCAGCGGGCCGAGCTCTCGTACGCGGGGATCGGCGCCTCGCTCGGCGTCATCCGCCGGTTCGGCTCGAGCCTCAGCCTCGCCGCCCTGGTCCGGAGCGACGGGGACGTCGACGTGGAGACCGACTCGACGCCGGCGTTCAGCGTCGACCTCCCGTACACGTTCGGCGCCGGCGTCCTCTACCGGCCCAGCCAGCGGCTGGAGCTGGTGGGCCACGCGCTCTACCGGACCTGGTCGGGCGCCAACAGCGATCTGGTGGAGCAGGGGGCCGCCGGCTCGGCCAATACCCTCGAGCTTGCGGTGGGGGCCGAGTACGTCGGGGATCCCCGGCGCCCGTTCCGGCGCCCCGTCCGGCTCGGGATCCGGTACGCCGATCTCCCGTTCTCCCTCCATCGAGGCGGGGGCCAGGGGCGGGAGATCGCGGTATCGCTCGGTACCGGGACCCGGTTCGCCGCCCAGCGGGCGGGAGTCGACCTGGCGCTCGAGCGGGTCTGGCGGTCGGCGGGGGAGGCGTTCTCCGAGAGCGCCTGGCTCCTGGCGATCGGCGTCAGCGTCCGGCCCTGAGGGGCGGCCCGGCGCGTCGCGTCCCGCCGGCGCCGCCCCTATCTTTCTCCCCATGACCCAGCGCGTCTACATCGAGACCTACGGCTGCCAGATGAACGTGGCCGATTCCGAGGTCATCGGCGGCCTCCTCGGTCGGGAGGGTTACGAGACGACCGACGACCCGGCGGCCGCGGACGTGATGCTGGTCAACACCTGCGCCGTGCGGGACAACGCCGAGCAGCGGGTGATCGGCCGCATGGGGGAGCTGCAGCGCTTCAAGCGGGCCGGCGGCGTGCTCGGCGTGGTGGGGTGCATGGCGCAGCGGCTGGGCCCGGCGCTGCTCGAGAAGGTGCCCAAGGTCGACCTCGTGGTGGGGCCCGACGCCTACCGCAGCCTGCCCGAACTGATCGGGCTGGCCCGGAGCGGGCGGCGCGTGGCCGACACCGAGTTCCGCTCCTGGGAGCACTACGAAGACGTGCCGCCGGTGCGGGAAAAGGGCCCGACGGCCTTCGTGACGGTACAGCGAGGGTGCGACTACAAGTGCACCTTCTGCATCGTCCCCTTCACCCGCGGCCCCGAGCGGAGCCGGCCGCTCGCCGACGTGCTGCGCGAGGTGCGCGGGCTGGCGGAGGAAGGGGTCACCGAGGTGACGCTCCTTGGCCAGACCGTCAACAGCTATCACGACGGCGGGCACGACTTCGCCGATCTCCTCCGGGCCGTGGGGGGCGTGGACGGCATCCGGCGGGTCCGCTTCACCAGCCCGTACCCGACCGACTTCACCGACCGGGTCATCGAGGCCATGGCCACCACGCCGGCGGTCTGCGAGCACGTGCACCTGCCGGTGCAGAGCGGCTCGAACGCGGTGCTGCGGCGGATGCTCCGCCGCTATACCCGGGAGCGCTACCTCGAGGTGGTGGCCCGGCTCCGCGCGGCCGTCCCCGGCATCACCCTCTCGACCGACATCATCGTCGGCTTCCCCGGGGAGACGGCCGAGCAGTTCGAGGAGACGATCTCCCTGGTGCGGGAAGTCGAGTTCGACGACGCGTACACCTTCAAGTACTCGGTGCGGGAGGGGACGCCCGCGGTCCGGCTCGCCGCCCGCGACGGGGTGCCCGACGCCGAGGCAGGGGAGCGCCTGGAGCGGCTCATCGAGGTGGTCCGCGAGGTGGCGCGGCGCAAGAACGTGGCCCGCGTCGGCCAGACCCACGAGGTGCTGGTGGAGCGGCCCGCCAAGCGGGGCGGGCTCATGCTCGGGCGCACCCGGGCCAACCACCTCGTGCTGCTCGACCTGGCGCCCGCGTCGGTGGGCGAGTACCATCGGGTACTCCTCACCGGCACGACCGGCTCGACCTTCACCGGCAGGATCGTTTCCCCCCAGCTCGCCGTCCTATGATCCAGAATCTCGTGGAGCAGCACGTGATCGCGGGCTACGAGCGCCTGCGCCCGCGCTTCCCCGACTTCTGCGGCTGCGAGACCTGCCGCGGCGACGTGTTGGTCTACGCCCTGAACCGGCTCCCGGCACGGTACGTCGCGAGCCGCGAGGGAACGGTCGTCACCGAGCTCAACCTGGAAACCAACCAGACCCGGGCCACGATCGAGGTGATGCTCATGGAGGGGATCCGGAAGGTGTCGCTGGCGCCGCGCTGCGGCCGGCGGAAGGGGGCCCAACCCACCTGACCCGACGCCCGCCGGGCGGGGGGCCAGGGTGAGGCCGCCCCAACCGGTCGTGCTGTTCGTGCTCGCCTACGGGGCCGGTCTCGCGACCGGCCTCGCGCGTTTTCCGGCGCCCCTGGTCGCCGCCGCGCTCCTCACCGGGTTCCTCGCGGCGTTCCCGCCCGCTCGCCGCCACGGAATGCCGCTCCTGCTCGTGGGCGCGCTCGCAGGCGGTCTCCTGAGCGCGGTCCTCGCCCGGCGGGCTGACCGGGAGGCGTGCCCGGCGCGGCTGCCGGTCGGCCGGGTCGCGCTCACGGTCAAGGTGGTGGAGCCGGTCGACTCGCGAGGCGGGCGCACCGAACTCCGGCCGGAGGGCGCCGGGTGCCGCGGCACGGTGCGGGCCCGATGGCCGGCCCAGGCCGCCG
>DATLZT010000093.1:0-10143 GCA_035573835.1 Gemmatimonadales bacterium | reverse complement strand
GCTCCTCTCGGTCCGCGGGCTCCCGCCTGTCCCGGGCACGCTCATCGTGCGCGGCGGCGTGGCGGAGTTCCACCCGGCGGGCGACGGCGCCCCGCTGACCTATCCCCTGGTGGAGCGCTCGCGCCGGCCCGCCGTTCGGCTCCTTCGGGTCGAGGCGGACGCCGCCGGGGCCGACTCGGTCTACCTCTTCCATCTCGGCCGGGCGGTCTTCACGACCCGGTCACCGGGGCCGCTCCGGCGATCGCTCGAGCGCGCCGAGCTCGTCGACAGCCTGGCCACCACCCGGCCGGTCGACGAGGCCCCGCTCGCCGAGCGACGGGACACGGCGGGGATGCTCCGCGTGGTCAGGGCAGTGAGCCAAGGCCCCTACGCCGATTCGCTCTACGCCCTCTTCGGGCGCCCCGCCCGCCCCGTGGGGCTGATCGGGCCCGGATCCCGGCTGGCCGGCCGGCTCGGCGAATACATCGCCTCCCGTGATTCCGTTTCCCTCGACCCGAGCGGGATGCGGAGCATGGCCCAGATCCGGCACGCCCTGGCGCATGAGCTGGCCCACCGTTGGCAGGCTCGCGACCCGGGCGCGCTGCGGCGGCTCTGGAAGGGCGTGCCCGGCATCGGCGATTCGACCCGTTACGGCTACCGGAGCCAACCCGAGCACCAGGCCGAGGCGGTGGCGTTCGCGATCCACTACCTGGGCGTCACCGCCCGCCCGCACGACGTCCCGGTCCCGGTCGACGAGCTGCTCGCGGGCTACGACCGGCTGGTGCCGGGAACCGGGGTGCTGGTGGAGTACCTCCTCGCCCAACCGCTCTATCGCGACCATCCCCTGAACCGGGTCGAGCCGGATCCGGCGGCGGGCCGCTGACCCGCCGTCCGGGGCGGCGTGATCGCGGATCGGGGCCCGTGTCGAGTGCATGGGCCCCGATCCGTTTGGCGCTGCCGATGGTGTCGGGCCGTGGCGCCGCGGCGTCAGCGGCCGACCCGCGCCCGGATGCCTGCCCCTGGCGGCGACGCAGGTCGCCGATCAGGTTGCCCGGGGTCTCGAGCAGTTCGTGGTGGCAGGCGCGCTCCTGGTCGGCAGGGGGCTCGCGTACGAGCTGGTGGCGAGCACGACGCGCCACCCGACGCACCGCGCCGCCGTCGTCACCCGCCCACCGTCGCCGGCTCCATCTCGCGAGGCCGGGAGGCGGACGGCGCCAAGCGCGGCGTGCTTGCGGATCGGGACGGCGCCGTTTGTTTTCCAGGGTTCCCGGCAGGGGGAGTAGTGGAGATCGTCCCGGTGACGCTCGAAGGGCGGTACGTCCGGCTCGAGCCGCTCTCGCTCGACCACCATGCCCGCCTGGTCGACGTGGCGCTCGATCCGGCGCTCTGGCGCTGGACCCTCTCGCGGGTCGAGACGCCGGCGGATCTCCGGCGCTACCTGGAGGCGGCGCTGGCCGAGCAGGCGGCGGGGACGGCGCTGCCGTTCGCCACCGTGCTCCGGAACGACGGGCGGCCGGTGGGGAGCACCCGGTTCGGGAACATCGACCGGGCCAACCGGCGGGTCGAGATCGGCTGGACCTGGGTGGCACCGCCCTGGCAGCGGACGCCGGTGAACACCGAGGCGAAGTACCTCATGCTCCGCCACGCGTTCGAGACACTGGGATGCATCCGGGTGGAATTCAAGACCGACGCGCTCAACGAACGGTCCCGGCGGGCGCTCGTCCGGATCGGCGCCCGGGAGGAGGGGATCCTCCGGCGGCACATGATCACCGCCACCGGCCGAGTGCGGGACTCGGTGTACTACAGCGTGCTCGATGGGGAGTGGCCGGAGGTCAAGGCGCGGCTCGAGGAGAGCCTGGCCCGCCGCTGAGCGGGTGGGCGACGGGCGGGTCCTCGGCGCCGGCCGGCCGGAAGACGAGATCGAACGCCAGGAAGAGCGTCTTCGAGAACGGGTAGAAGGCGGCCGGCAGCAGGATCATGAGCGCGCCGCCCACGTACTGGAGCGCGGTCCAGGGCGGCGTGGGCCAGGCGGCGGCGGCCCACCCGATCATCACCGCCGCCCAGATGAGCTCGGCGGCGATGATGTTGAACATGTACGAGCCCACCTGGTAGCCCCGCTCGTGCCGGGCGAGCTGGAGCCCGCAGCTCGGGCAGTGCACCCGCATCCGGAACCAGGAATCGAAGACCGGCCCGCCGCCGCAGTCGGGGCAGCGGAGCCGGACGGCTCGGAGGAGCAGCCGCAGGGCGCGGCGGAGCGGCACCATCGGGTCCGTCGGGGAGAGCGGTCGCCGGAATTCTAACGGAGTACCCTCGAGATCGGAGCGGAACGGATGGACACGGCCCGGGAGCTTCCCGACTCGCCGAGGCGGCGGTGGGTCGGTCTCGTGGCGGGGCTCGCCGCCTTCGCCCTGGCGCTCGCCCTCCCGCTGCCCGGGCCGCTGGGTCCCGAGGCGCGGCGGACCCTGGCGGTGGCGCTCCTCATGGCGAGCTGGTGGATGACCGAGGCGCTGCCGCTCGCCGCCACCGCGCTGGTGCCGCTCGCGCTCTTCCCGGTGCTCGGCATCATGCCCCCGGCGGACACGGCGAGCCCCTATGCGGACCCGGTCATCTTCCTCTTCCTCGGCGGGTTCCTCCTGGCGCAATCGATGGAGCGGTGGGGGCTGCACCGGCGGATCGCGCTGGCGGTGGTCCGCGCCATCGGCGGCGGGGCCGGGCGGCTCGTCTTCGGCGTCATGGCCGCCACCGCGATCATCAGCATGTGGGTCTCCAATACCGCCACGGCGGCGATGATGCTCCCCGTCGGCGTGGCGATCGCCGAGCTCCTCCGGCCGGCGGACCGGAGCGCACCGTACCCGTTCGCCACGGCCCTCATGCTGGGCATCGCCTACGGCGCCACGATCGGCGGTCTGGGCACGCTCATCGGCACGCCGCCCAACCTGGTGCTCGCCGCGGCGGCGCGGCAGCTCCTGGGCCACGAGGTCGGGTTCGTGGAGTGGATGGCGGTGGGGGTGCCCCTCATGCTCCTCCTGCTCCCGCTCGCCTGGTTCCTGCTGGTGCGGGTCCTGTTCCGCCCGGAGCCGCTCGCGGGCGACGCGGGCGGGATCATCGAGCGCGAGTGGCGGGCGCTGGGGCCGCTCAAGCGGGGCGAGCTCGTCACCATGGCGGTCTTCGCCGTCACCGTGCTCGGCTGGCTCTTCCGGGAGCCGAAGCCGCTCGGGGCGATCACCGTTCCCGGGCTTACCGGGTTGGTGCCATGGCTCGACGACGCCACGATCGCCATGATCGGCGCGCTGCTCCTCTTCCTGATCCCGGTGGACGCGCGGCGCGCGGTCTTCGCGCTCGACTGGAGCGCGGCGGCGCGGGTGCCCTGGGGGATCCTCCTCCTCTTCGGCGGCGGGCTCGCGCTGGCGGGGGCGTTCGAACGGAGCGGGCTCACCAACGCCATCGGCGGTGCGGTCGCCGGCCTGGCGACGCTCCCGGTCCCGCTGCTCTTGGTGCTGGTCGGCGCCTTGTTCATCGCGCTGAGCGAGCTCGCCTCCAACACCGCGGTGGCGGCGATGGCGATGCCGGTGCTCGCCGCGGCGGCACGGGGCGCTGGGGCCGACCCGCTCCCCTTCATGGTGTGCGGTGCGCTGGCGAGCTCGACCGCCTTCATGCTGCCGGTGGGGACGCCGCCCAACGCGATCGTCTTCGGCACCGGCTACGTCTCGATGGGAGCGATGCTGCGGGCGGGGGTGTGGATGGATCTGGCGTCGGCCGTGCTGGTGACGGCGGTGGTGCTGGGGCGGTGGGGCTGAGGGGAGGCGCCGTCGCGAACGGGTCGCCCGGGTCCTCGTCATTGCGAGGCCCCGCAGGGCCTAGCCCGCAGGGCGCAGCCCGGAGGGCCCGACGCGATCCGGTGGCCTCGCGCAACGGGACTGCTTCGGGCGCTTTGCGCCCTCGCAATGACGGTGCTGGGGGCGGTGGGATTGCTTCGTCGGGCGCTTCGCGCCCTCCTCGCAATGACGTGCTTGGAGCGACCGGATTGCGTCGTCGCCGGCTCCGCCGGCTCCTCGCAATGACGCGGGTGGGCGGCGGGATGGCTTCGCCCCCGTCGCGGACTCGCGATGACGAGGGGGGGCTAGGCGATCGTCTCCCCTCGCTGCGCTCGGGGCAGGCCGCTGGTCTCGCCCGCTCGCGAGGGCGATGCGCCCGCTGAGGGGATCCGCATCGCCAGTTCCTCCAGCCAATCCACCTGATCCGAGAACCGCCGGTTCGCCTTGGGGAACCAGCGCCGCCGCGCCGCCGAGAGATGGCGCAGGAAGAGCCGGAGCCGGCGGGCGATCGTCTCGTAGTCCGCCGCCGCCCAGGAGACCGTCCGCACCCGCCGGCGATAGCCGATCGGGCCAAAGAGCGCCTGGAGCGCCCGCCGCCGCCGCTTCTCCCGCCGGGTGAGCGGCGGCAGGAGCTTCGACCAGCGCACCCGGGGCGAGAGATAGTGTGTGGCGAGCACCAGGTCGGACGGCGCCGAGGGGGAGGGGTGGAAGAACTCGAGGATGGCGCGGAAGTGGCCCGCCCACGCCTCGGCCAACGCCCGCCGCTCCGCCGGGGCGATCGCGCCGGGCTCCCGGCGGAGATGCTCGGCCAACTCGGCGAGGAAGTCGATCTCCGCGTCGATCTGGCGGGCGGCTCTCCGCAGGACCTTGCGCGAGGGCATCGGCTCAGGGGCAGGTCGCGGCGGCGCAGGCTCCGGTGGCGGGGGGACTCGTGAGGCGGACCCCGCCCGGGACCAGCCGCATCCCGGCGTTCGGCGGTACCTGGACGTAGAGATCGCGGCCCGACGCGGTGAGCGCCGGGTACTTGCGCCCCACTTCTTTGAGGAAGGACAGGAGCATGAACTCCGGGACCGGCATCCGGTTCAGGCTCACCGACCGGAGCTGGAACCGCACCACCTCGGGGCCGGGCCGCAGCAGGACGACCTCGGCCTCGACCGGCGTGTCCTCCCCGAACATCCCGATCAGCGTCCCCAGCTCCGCCCGCGCGGCCGCGGGGATGTCCCGGATCCGTCCGTGGAGCAGGATCCGCTGGCTATCCACCGTGGCCAGGATCCGGAGGTCGCCGGGGATCGGGAAGACGCCGAGTCGCGCCATCAGGTAGGAGACGAAGTCGCCCCCGGGAACGACCGCGCCCGGGAGCCGGCGGTCGATGTAGACCGAATCGACCAGGGCCGAAGCGCGCATGGCGCCCGCGGTGGTGAGGGAGTCGCCCCGGATGACGGCACCGGCCGCGCGGGACGCGGCCCGATGCTGCGCCGTCTGCGCGGCGGCCGGCCACCCGGCCACGGCGAGGGCGACGAGGAGCAGCGCGGTGGGGACGGCTCGGTGTCGGTTGCGTGACGTCACGGATCGGACCGGGCGAGGCTGCTTTGATCTTATATGTCGCCCCACCCCCGCGCCACTCCGCGCCCGCGACATCCCACCCGCTTCACTAGTAAGCGAACCCGCCCCCGATGTAGAGCTGGCTTCCGTCCTCGCCCTCGGCCAGGGCCACGCCGAGGCCGGATCCGGTCTCGAGGACGGAGAGCCAGACCCCGCCCCCCGCCGTCGCGTGCCACCGCCGCGACGACTCCCCCTCGAGGAACACCCGCCCCGCGTCGACCAGTGCGAACACGCCCACGTTCCCGGGGAGGATGAGCCGCACCCGACCCAGCCGGACCCTGAGCTCGGCCCCGCCGTAGAGCGAGGCGTCGCCGGCGAAGCGCTGCTCGCGGAGGCCGCGCACCGTCGAGCTCCCGCCGATGAAGGCCGCCTCGTGGACCGGATATGTCCCCCACACCCGGCGGCCCCCGGCGCGGAGCGCCAGCACCGGGCGGAGCAGGAGCCCGGTGCGCACGTGGTAGACCGCCTCCGCGTCGATCGCGCCGAACGTTTCCGCGACGTCCCAGAAGGGCGGGAAGAGGCTCGCGCTCGCCCGGAGCTTGATGCCGCGCTGGGCCAGCCCGTCGTGGTCCGACGGCTCGAGCCGGAGCCGGGCCCGGATCCCCACCTGGCCGAAGTGCCGGAACCCGTACGGCCGCGCCGCGGCGATGAGCCGGCCGGCGTTGGGCGGGCCGGTCGTGTACTGGATCACCGGCCCGAGCGACGCCCGGCCCTCGTGCGGCAGCGCGAGCGCCAGCGCGGGCTCCAGGGCGTACTGCTCCTGGTCGACCCGGTGGTATTCCTTCGGGCCGCGGGATGGGGTCTCGTTGCCGAGCCCGTAAAACCGGAGCACGCCGAACTCCGGCGTCTGCGCCCGGACTACCATCCCCCACCGGCTCGCCTCCCGCCGGAGCTCCGCCTCGGCCACCAGCCGGAACGCGTCGGGGCCGGTGGCGAAGGCCGCGTCCACCGCGTAGCGGGCGGCGTGGGGCCGGGTGAGGAAGCCGCGCCGAACCAGGGCCGCGCCCGCGCCGACCACGAATCCCAGGTCGCCGTCGTAGCCGATCGCGAGCTGCGGGGTGAGGCCCGAGCCGTAGTCGACCTCCGGCGGCACGAGGGTGTCGTGGTCGCCGAGGTGCCAGGGCCGGCGGTCGAAGAGGGTGTCGGGACCGTAGAGGCTGTCGGGGGAGTGGATCGGCCCCGCCGCGCCGAGGTCGTAGAAGCGGGTGGGACCGGTGGCGCCGCCCACCCGGGAGGCGTCGAGCAGCCGGTCGTCGCCGAGCCCGCCGATCACCCGGACGGTGATGCTCCGCGGGGCCGAGCCCAGGACGATCGCCCGGTCGTGGGCGCCGTGGAGGTAGAGCCGGATCTCCCGGGTCTCGTCGGGGCGGAACCGCCGCCGGAAATAGGCCCGGTCCGCCTCCGCGGTCTCGCGATACCCGGCGCCGGCGGCGGGGACCGTGTCGAGGAGCCGTGTCGCCACCACCCGCTCGTCGCGCCCCGGTTCCTCCTCGTCCCCGTCGTCATCCGTCCCGTCGTCCCCGCCCCGCTCGTGGAGCGCGATCTCCACCGACCCGTCGGCGTGCCGCCGGATCACCGCGGAATCGGCGGCGTCGGTGCCGTGGAGGTCGACCACCCGGGCCAGCATCCCGTAGAAGCGGGCCGAGATCTCGTGGAGCCGGTCGCGCCGCCGGGCGAGCTTGGCGGCGAGGTCGTCGCCCTGGAGCGCCTGGTACTCCGGCGGCATCCGGCCGATCGCGGCGGCGATCACCGAATCGGTGATCCGCGCCTGGACCCGGCGGGTGATCGAGTCCCAGGCCGGCCGCTCGAGCGGGGCGAGGAGCCGGCGGTCCAGGTGCCGGCTGTTGAGCGTGAGGCCGTCCAGGCTGGGGAAGCTCTCGTCGAAGCCCACCAGTTTGGGATAGGCGAACCGGGCGAGGCTCGGCAGGAAACCGTCGAACCAGACCAGGGCCTGGTCCCGGTCCCGCGGGACCGGACGCCAGCGGACCCGCGGGTCGTCGGCGAAGGCCGCCCAGCGCCACTGGTCCTCGTGCCGGTCCCAGTCGTTGAGCAGGAAATCGACCAGGCGCGCGGCCAGGAACTCCCCGGCGTCCACCCGGTGGTCGGGGTCCTCGTTGAGCTTCCCGAGCAGCTCGTCGCTGCCGATCACCTTTCCGGCGCCGGCGAAGCCGGGGCGGTCCCCCGCGCGCTCGTTAGGGTACTCCTCGAACGTCCCCAGCTTCCCGGCGAAGTCGGCCCGGTGCTCGCCGAGCCGCGGGTCGTCGGGCATGACCGCGAAGCGGGGCGTGGGATGGAGGATCCCCACCGCGTCGAGCAGGGCGGCGGCCACGATCCCGCCGGCGGGGTGGGCGGAGCTGATCTGGTCCTGGAAGATCCGGTCCACCACGGTGCCCCGCAGCGCCTCCGGCAGGAGCGACGACGGGTCCTTGTCGACGGTGCGGAAGACGTACTCGAGCCCGCGGCGGGAGACGAACCGGAGCGACTTGGTCTGCATCCCGCCTCCCGCCTCGGTGGGGCGGAGGCCGCCGTCGAAGCGCCGGAGGTCGAGCACCGGGACCCGGATCGGGGTGGCCCAGAGCCGCCGGTGGTGGGTGCCGAACAGGAAGCGGTGGAGCCCGCTCGCGGCGTACCGCGGGCCGGCCGCCAGCACGACGGTGTCGCGTCCGAGGGGCTGGGGGCGCGTCGCCGCGACCCCGTCTTGGGCGCGGGCGGGCTCCGGGGCGAACGCCCTGGCGATCGCCGCGGCGATCGCCAGGGCGAGCGGGGCGGGCGCGAGTCCCGCGAGCGGGAGCCGGTGCGTCACGGGCCGTCTCGGGGTCATCGGAGCCAGGCGGAGTAGCGTTCGGTGGGCTCGCCGTCGCGCTCCACCGTCACGACGCCGAGGCGGACCCGGCCGTCCTTGAGCACGTCGAGCCGCATGAAGCCGCTGAGGGCCGCGGCGTAGCGGGTGTAGCTCCGCCACGCCACCGCGCTCACGTGGCCGTAGATCCCGGTGCCGCTCACCAGCAGGTGGCGGGCGCCCAGCCCTTCGAGCACCTGCAGGTCGTGGTCGTGCCCCGAGGCGTAGACCAGCGGCCTGTGCCGGCGCAGCACCGACACGAGGGCCTCCCGCATCTGGGCGTTGCGGGGTCCGGAGAGGTCCTGGTCGCTCGCGCCCTGGCGGCGGGCCAGGGGAATGAGCGGCAGGAGATAGGCCCGCCGGCCGAAATGGCCGCCGTGCTTCCCGCCCGAGCGGAGCGGGTGGTGGGCCGCGACGACGACGTTGCGCCCACCCGCCTCCTCCAGCACCGAGTCGAGGGCGGCGAGCACCTGGCGGCGGGTCTTGGTGGGGCAGGGGCTGCCGGCGCCGTACGGCTTCCGGTGGTGGTGGAGCCACCATTGGGTGTCGAGCAGCACCAGCCGGATCCGGACGCCCACGTCGACCACCTCCGGGCCGGGGCATCCCCCGTCGGGGAGGAGACGGGCGTAGGGCGCGCCTTCCCGCGCGATGAAGTCGCCCTGGCGCCGGATGGCGTTCCAGCCGTCGGCGGTCATGTACGCCCAGTCGTGGTTGCCGGGGACGAAGATGGTCCGGGTGCGGGTCTCCGTCGCCACCGCCACCTGGGCCCGGAGCCGGCGCTCGGCCTCGGCCTGGTCGGCGGCGGTCGAATCGGGGAGGCCGCGGGGGTAGACGTTGTCGCCCAGGAAGACGACCACCGCGATGCCCGGGGCGTCCTCGATCTGGCTCCTGAGCGCGGCCAGGACCGGCTCCTTCCGGGCCGGTGCGCCGGCGTCGCCGATCAGGAAGACGGTGGACTCGATCTCCTCCCGGTTGGCGGCAACGGCGGGCGGTGTGTTGGCGGGCGGGAGGCTGCGGCTGCAGCCGACGAGCAGCAGCACCGCGCCCAGGGCGGCGGCGATCCGGCGCATCACGGCGTGGGGAAGAGGTCGCCCGGGGCGTAGAGGGTGATCGCGGCGGGGCGGCGGTTCCCCTCATCGCTCACGATCACCACGCCGTCGCGGGTGATGGTGATACCCTCGGCCTGCCGGTGGAGTCCCTCGGGGAGCCGGCCGACCCTGACGACCCGCCCCTCCGGCGTGAGCTCGACCAGGCCCCGCTCCTGGGCGGCGATCAGCAGGTAGCGCCCGGTGCCAGGATGGTATTCGATGCCGGACGCGTGGAACTCGTCCCCCTCCCAGGGGGCGCGGCCCGCGATCGCCGCGAGCGGCACGGTGAGCCGCGAGAGCCGGGTCTCCCCGGGGCCGTCCAGGCGCCAGCGGAAGATCACCAACGAGTCGCGGAGCGGGGCCGCGCGGACGTTCTTGCAGGCGAGGAGGAGGGCGTCGATCCGCGGGTCGTGGGCCAGCCCCTCCACCTCGCAGAAGGCGCCCACCCCGGTGTCCTGGACGAGGTAGGAGACCCGCTCGCCGTCCCGCCCCTCGCGCGCCTCGTAGACCGCTCCGGCGCTGGTGACGAGATAGACCCGGTCGCCCGCCACGGCGATTCCCTCCAGGTCGGCCTCGAGGGTCGAGGCGCCGAGGAGGAACTGTTTCGTCACCACCCCGCGGCGGTAGTCGATCTCGGTGATGATGCCCCGCTCGTCGCCGTGGGTGAGGAGGCGGCCGTCGGGAGTGAGGGCCAGACCGGAGATCTCCCGGAGCACCTGGGGCAGGCGCCAGCGGGCCAGCGGCGCCGCGCGGCCGCGGGAGGCCGAATCGGCGGCCGGCGAGGCGGTGGCGCGCCGGAGGCGGGCCTCGAACCGGGCGG
>DATLZT010000092.1:0-25226 GCA_035573835.1 Gemmatimonadales bacterium | reverse complement strand
GAGCTCGAGCCGGAGCGGGAGCGGCAACGCCGCCCCGGGGCGGTGGCTGCCGCCGAGCCGCTCCATTGCTCCGACCCGAAGCGCCAAGTATTTTCAGGTCATGAAGTTGCCCTATCCCTCCGCGCATTCCTTCCCGCTGATCCTGGCTCCGATGGCCGGGGTGAGCGAGGCGCCGTTCCGGCAGATCTGCCGCCGGTTCGGGGCGGACGTGCTCATGTCCGAGTTCCTCTCCTCCGAGGCGATCCGGCGCCGGATCCAGCGGACGCTGGAGGGAGCGGAGTTCGAGGAGATCGAGCGTCCGATCGGGATCCAGATCTACGGGGCGGATCCGGCTGCCATGGCCGAGGCCGCGGCGCTGGTCACCGAGCACTACAACCCGGAGTTCATCGACATCAACTTCGGCTGCCCGGTGAAGAAGGTGGTGCAGCGCAACGGCGGGTCGGGATGCCTCCGGGACATGGACCTGGTCCAGCGCATCATCCGGGCGGTCGTGGCGGCGACGCACCTCCCCGTCACGGTCAAGACCCGGAGCGGCTGGAGCGACCAGACCCGCGATCCGGTGGGCATCGCGCTCCGGATGCAGGACGCCGGTGCCAAGGCCTTCACCCTGCACGCCCGCACCCGGACCCAGATGTTCTCGGGGAAGGCGAACTGGGATGAGATCGCCATGGTGGTCGAGGCACTCGACATCCCGGTGATCGGCAACGGCGACGTCCAGACCGCCGAGGACGTGGTCCGCATGCGGGAGCACACCCGCTGCGCCGGGGTGATGATCGGGCGCGGATCGTTCGGCAACCCCTGGCTCTTCCGCGACGCGCAGGCGCTGCTGGCCGGCGAGCCGGTTCCCCCGCCGCCCACCCCGGCGGAGCGGTTCGCGGTGGCACTCGAGCACGCCCGCCTCGCCCTTCGGCTCCAGGGCGATACGCGGCGCACGGTGGTCGAGTTCCGCAAGCACCTCGGGTGGTACACCAAGGGGCTGCACGGCGCCAGCGATCTCCGGCAGCGGCTCTTCCAGGTTGAGACGATGGCGGAGGCGGAGGAGATCTTCCAGCGATACCTGGAGGCCGGGCGCCTGGAGCCCGTGGCCCAAGTGGCGTGAGGCCCGAGCAGCTCGAGGCGCTGCTGGCGGAGGTGGCCGCCGGCCGCCTGCCCCCGCACGCGGCGCTCGACCGGCTGCGGCACTTCCCGACCGAACAGCTTCCCTTCGCCCAAGTCGACCACCACCGGGCGCTCCGCCAGGGGCATCCGGAGGTGATCTTCTGCAGCGGGAAGACCGTCGACCAGGTGGTGGCGATCTGCGAGCGGCTCGCCGCCGCCAGCGGCGGCTTCCTCGGCACCCGCGCCACCGACGAGCAGGCGGCGGCGGTGCGGACGAGGTTCCCCGCCGTCCGCTGGAACCCGCTCGGTCGGACCCTCTACCTGCCGCATGCTTCCGCCGAGCCGGACGGCGCCCGCGGGACGGTGCTGGTGATCTGTGCCGGGACGAGCGACCTCCCGGTGGCGGAGGAGGCGGCCGAGGTGGCGGTCGCGTTCGGGCACCGGGTGGAGCGGCTCACCGACGTCGGCGTGGCGGGGCTCCATCGGCTCCTGGGCGCCGCCGACCGGCTGCGGGCGGCCGACGTGATCATCGTGGCGGCCGGCATGGAGGGCGCGCTCCCCAGCGTGGTCGGGGGGCTGGTCGAGGTCCCGGTCATCGCGGTGCCGACGAGCGTGGGCTATGGTGCCGCGTTCGGCGGGCTGGCCGCCTTGCTCGGCATGCTGAACTCCTGCGCCGCCGGCATCACGGTGGTGAACATCGACAACGGCTTCGGCGCCGCCGCGGCGGCGAGCCGTATCCTCCGGGCCCGCGCGGCCCGCTGAGCCGGGCGATCCCGTGCAGCGCACCGTCCTGGCGAGCGTCGATCCGCCGTTCGAGTGGCTCGACGTGGTGAACCCGGGCCGGGGCGAGCTGGAGGACCTGGCGCGGCGGCGCGGGCTCCACGCCACCGCGGTGCAGGACTCGCTCGACCCGGAGCACCTGCCCAAGTTCGAGCGCTACGGCACCACCACCTTCCTCATCCTGCGCGCCTTCGACGAGTCCTCGGCGGCGGAGGCCGTGACGGTGCAGGAGATGACCCGGAAGGTGGCGGTCTTCCTCGAGCCGGGGCTCTTCCTCACCATCCATCGCAAGGACCAGCCCTACCTCCAGGCGTTGGCGACCCGCCATGCGGAGGCCAGCGTGTCCGAGGGACGCCGTCCGGCGGTGTCGGTGCTCCTGCTCGACCTGGTCAACGCCGTGGTGGGCACCTACGCGCGGCCGCTGGAGGAGGCCGACACCGCGCTCGGACGGGCGGAGGACCGGGTGTTCTCGAGCGAGGGCATGCAGCGGCTGCTCCGGGATCTCTATACCGTGAAGCGGCGGGTCACGACCATCAAGCGCATGCTCTGGTACACCCTCACCGTGCTCAACCAGCTCAAGCCCTCCTCGGAGGAGCACGCCCCGTACTTCCAGGACGCCAAGGAGAACGCCGAGAGCTGGTACGTGTATGCCGACGAGCTGCTGGAACAGACCGACAGCCTGCTGCAACTCCAGTTCGCCTCGGCGTCGCACCGGACCAACGAGGTGATCCGGGTGCTCACGATCTTCTCGGCCTTCTTCCTGCCGCTCACGTTCCTGGTCGGGATCTACGGGATGAATTTCCGGTTCATGCCGGAGCTGGAACACCGGTGGGGCTATCCCGCCATCTGGGGGGTCATGGTGGCCGTGACACTCGCGATCTTCGCCTGGTTCCGCCGCCGGGGGTGGCTCCGATGAGGCTTGCGTTCGTTGACCTCGGGCTGGCGGGCTGGGGCGCGTCGGCGGCCGCGGCGCTCGTCGGTGGCCTGGCCGGATGGCTCCTCGGGCGTCGGCGGGGCCCCGCCGAGGGCGCCGGCTCCGAGGGTAAGGTCGCCGCCCACCTGCTGCCGGACCCCGCCCTCGGCTGGCTCCGCCGGGCCTATGGCGCCCTCGGCGTCTGGGCGGTCGAATCCCGGCCTGGCGCGGCCGGCCAGGTGGTCCACCAGAGCCTGGGGGACCACCGGCTCACCGAGGCCGAGCTCGACGCGGTGGAGCGCCGCCTCAGCCAGGCGCGGGAGCTGGGACAGGGCGCCACCGAGCGGCTCGAGGCCGGGATCCTGCTCATCGAGGCGGTCGCGGGAACGGCGGTGGGGCTGCTGCTCCCCGCACGGGACGGAGTCGGCGACCTCCCCTCCGCGCGGCGCGACCTCCAGCGTCTCCTCGAAGGGCTCACGCAGCGGCCGATCCTCCACGAGCTGGCCCAGACCCCGGCGGTGACCCGGGAGTCGGTGGGGAGCATCGGACTCCGCCTGGCCTACCAGCTCGAGCGAGTGGTCGGCGCCGACGCGATCGTGGCCCTCGCCGAGCCCAGCGGCGTCCGGGTCGTCGGGGTCTCCGGTGGGGCGGACCGCCGGCTGCTGGACACCGTCGCCGAACCGGCGAGCGCCGTCGCCCGGGTGGCCCGGGGCGAGGAACCCGGCATCGAGACCCCGGAGGACCCGGTCGGCGGGGTCGTGACGGACCGGCGCCAACGCCGGACGCCGACGACCGTCCTGCCCATCAGCGATGGCGGCCGGGTGATCGGGGCGGTGGCGATATCATGCGCCGCCGGGGTGTTGCCGCCCGGCGTCATGGCAGAGATCCGGGAAACCCTCCGTGACGCGGGGATGCGGATCGCCGGGGCGCTGGAGCTCGAGCAGCTCGGTGCCCTCGCCAAGACCGACCCGCTCACCGGACTCAGGAACCGCCGGGGGCTGGAGGAGGCGATGTCCCGGGTGGGCGAGCACCGGGGGGCGCTGGTCTACCTGGATCTTGATCGGTTCAAGCTCCTCAACGACACCCTGGGCCATCCGGCGGGAGACGCGGCCCTGGTCCACGTCGCGCGGATCCTGGTGGAGCAGATCCGGGGAGGCGACGTGGCCGCCAGACTGGGCGGGGAGGAGTTCGCCGTGTGGTGTCCCGGCGCCACCCTGGAGTGGGGTCGAGGCATCGCGGAACGGATCCGGATCAAGATCGGCACCACTCCCTGGGATTGGCAGGGGAGGTCCTGGCCGCTCAGCGCGTCGTTCGGGGTGGCCGCCTGCCCGGAGACCAGCCGCAGCCCGCAGAACCTGGCGGCTCAGGCGGACGCGGCACTGTACGCCGCGAAGAAGGGGGGACGGAACCGGGTCGAGGTGGCGCCTCCGCTGGAGCGGGGCAGGTGAGGCGCTGGCACCGGTTAGAGTGCTAGTTTGTTCTGGTTGCATAAAATATTGTCGCATCGTTAGTTGCAGGTTTGTCATAAAGTGTTTTGTTGGCACCGCCGTGCGCCCTGCCTATCGGTGGCGAGTGCGCCGGCGGTTGAATTGGGAGGGGCGGTCCGCTAACTTTGGGGCACGTCGGGGGCGACTGGCTTCGACGGGCTTGGAGAAGGAATCGCTGCGTGCCCAGGTCCAGATCCCTGGTGAAACCGTCTGGGAAATCACAACTGCCAACTCTGAACTGGCACTGGCTGCGTAAGCTGAGCTAACGCTCGCTTCACGCTCCTCCGACCAGTGGCGCCCGCCCGGGGCGCCCTGGCCGGATCGCAAATCCGGGCTAGCGAGCCGCGGCGCTCCGACGCGGTGAGCGAGACCCCAGGAGCTGGTTCACCGGCAGGTCGGTCGATCACCGGCCGGTGGGCGAGAGCGGGAAGATCGGCCTACGCACGTAGATGTGGTTCTGGACACAGGTTCGGACCAGGGTTCGATTCCCTGCGCCTCCATCGAGTAAGACCCCAACCGGACGACCGGTTGGGGTCTTTTCGTGGTGCGCCGCTTCACGTGCCGAACTCGTAGTTCCGCTCGGTGACCGTTCCGCGCCAGGACGGCTGCTTCCCGTTCGGCTCGACCCAGGCCACTTCGCCGCAGCGCGGGGCCGTCATGCCGTCCCGCAGGCGGTAGCCCGACCAGCGCCCGTCCCATGGCGTAGGTACCACCCGCCCGCCGACCACGCGACCGCGGTCCTCCGCCCACACCGTCTCGCCCAGATCGCCATCCCGACGTCGAAGCGGAACGTCCCGCGCACCGGGCCATCCTCGAGGGTGGCGTCGGCCGACCGGTCATCCACGGGCTCCCACCGGACGCCTCGGCTCGACAGGAGCGCCGTCGGGTGGCAGGGAGCCTCCGTCAGGAACCGCATCAGCTCGCCTCGCGCCACCTCGCCGCCCACGTCGGCCAACCGAGCTACCGTGACCAGGCCGAGGAGGGCGGCACGGAGGACCCCTTCGCCTGCCGCCTAGGGGTCGTGGACCCGGATGTCGAACCCCGGGATGACCGACAACCGACCGTCCCACACGAAACCCGATGGGCGGGGGACCCCCGCTGGGTGGAGGTGAATCGAATCCAGCGATCGGCATTCGCGCTCGGATCGAACGTCCCGACCTGGCGGGTGTCGAGGGCCGTGATGATCGGCTGGTCGGGTCGGAGCACTCGACCGAGGTACCCCCGGACTGGCCGCGGGAGCGGCAGCGCCTGCGGGTCGAACCGCCTCGGGACCTCCCGATTGGCCGCGGCTTCGAGCCGGGACACGAGCCTGGCGGTGGCCCGCCGCCACCGGGCCGACCCACGGGCCGGGACGCCGAGCGCGAGGGTGATGGGCGCTCCGAGGAGCAGGGGGACCGGCGTTATCATATTCCACTCCCTTCCGACCGAGGCGTATCGATGGACCGAGACCCGATCGTGGCCGGACTCCGGCGCTGGTTCCCCGCGCTCGAGCGCCGGACCGGTGGCCATCCGGTGGCCTACTTCGATGGCCCGGGCGGCACCCAGGTGCCGCGCCAGGTGGTCGAGGCGATGGCGGATTACCTCTATCACCACAACGCCAACACCCACTGGGCGTACCCCACGAGCCTCGAGACCGACGCGGCGATCCTGGCCGCCCGGCACGCGCTGGCCGATTTGCTCAACGCCTCACCGGCCGAGATCGCCTTCGGCGCGAACATGACGACGCTCGCGTTCCACCTGGCCCGGGCACTCGGGCGCTGCTGGAATGCGGGGGACGAGGTCGTGGTGACCGAGCTGGACCACCACGCCAACGTGGCGCCGTGGCAGGCGCTGGCGCGGGAGCGGGGAATCGTGTTGCGGATGGTGCGGTTCCACCCGGAGACCGGCGAGCTCGATCGGGAGGACCTGGAACGGGCGCTGGAGCGCCGCCCCCGGCTCCTCGCCATCGGCGCGGCGTCGAACGCGTTGGGCACCGTCAACGACGTCGCGGCGGCCTGCCGGCTCGCCCGGGAGGCCGGAGCCCTCAGCTTCGTCGACGCGGTGCACTTCGCGGCGCACGGGCTGGTGGACGTCCGCCGGATCGGCTGCGACTTCCTCGCCTGCTCGGCCTACAAGTTCTACGGTCCCCACGTCGGCGTGCTGTATGGGCGGCGCGAGGCGATCGAGGCACTCGATGTCCCGAAGCTGGCCCCGGCGCCGGACACGGCGCCCGACCGGCTGGAGACCGGCACCCAGAACCACGAAGGGATCGTGGGGGCGGCCGCGGCGGTCGAGTTCCTGGCTTCGATCGGGGACGGGGCCGGGACCAGGCGCGCGCGGCTGGAGCGCGCCTTCGGTTGGCTGCACCGCCGCGGCGAGGCGCTGGTCCGGAGGCTCTGGGAGGGGCTCGCCGACGTCCCCGGGGTCCGGCGCTACGGACCGCCGCCCGGCCGGCCGCGGACACCGACCGTCGCGTTCGCGGTGGAGGGCGAGCGGCCCGAGGCGGTGGCCCGGCGGCTCGCCGCAGCCGGGGTGTTCGTGACCCACGGCGACTTCTACGCCTCGACCGTCGTCGCGCGGCTCGGCCGCGCCCCGGACGGACTGGTCCGCGCCGGATGCGCGTGCTACACGACGGACGAGGAAGTGGACCGGTTGGTGGCGGCACTGGCCAGCCGGTAGGCTGGGGGGCCCGCCCACCGGCCGGCTTGTCGACGGGATCGGGAGGGAGCCGTTCAGCGCCCCGGTGCCACGGGGATCCGCACCCGGGTCGTCTCCCACTCGAGCACCAGGGTGGCGCCGGGGCCGGACGGTTCGGCGCGGATCGTGAACTGCTCGACGTGCTCGTTGGTCCGCTCCGCCGCGGCCTTGCCGCGTCCCGCTTCCCGGGCCTCGATGTCCTTGGTGTACTGCGACTCATGGCCCCACTGCGAGGTGGACCGGTTCACGATGACCGTCCACTCGCGCTCGCCCGGAATGGTGTAGAGCGAATAGGAGCCGGCGGGGACCGTGACGCCCGCGATGGTGATCGGACCGTCGGCGTGGATCGTGGTGGGTTCGTTGGCGCCGGTCCGCCAGATCTTGCCGTACGGGACCGCGTCGCCGCCGATCATCGTACGGCCCCGGGCCGAGGGCCGGCCGTAGCAGACCTTCACCTCCCGGCCACCCACCATGAACGAGATCGAGTCGAGCGGGCTCTTGCGGGAGGCGAGCGGGAGTCGCTCGGCGTTCATCACCGGGCAGCCGGGCACGGCGGTCGGCGGCGGGACCGGCTGGGCGGCGAGCATGGCGAACAGGATGGGAACGGTGAGCATGGCGTCGACCTCACGATGCAGGGTCGGGGTTGACGAGCGCTTCGCGCGCGGCGAGGGCGAGCCGCAGCGCCTCCTCGGCGCTCGACGCGAGGCAATTGAGGTGGCCCATCTTGCGGCCGGGCCGCGGCTCGCGCTTGCCGTACAGGTGGAGCTTGACCCCCGGCAGCGCGAGGGCCCGCTCCCAGCGCGGCTCGCGGGGGAACCAGAGATCCCCCAGGAGATTGATCATCGTCACCGGCGTAAGCAGCCGGGGCTCGCCGAGCGGGAGCCCGCAGAGCGCCCGGAGCTGCTGCTCGAACTGGTCGGTGGCGCAGGCGTCGAGGGTGAAGTGGCCGCTGTTGTGGGGCCGGGGGGCGAGCTCGTTCACGTAGAGCTTCCCCCCATCCGCCACGAACAGCTCGACGCCGAGCACCCCGACGTACGAGAGCGCGCTGGCCACGTCCTTCGCGAGCGCCTGGGCCCGGGCCGCCAGGGCCGGCGGGATCCGGGCCGGCACCACCGAGGTGTCGAGGATCCCGTTGCGATGCGTGTTCTCCGCCGGCGGGAAGGGTACGACGACACCGTCCGCCCCGCGCGCCAGCACCACCGAGACCTCGAGTTCGAGCGCGAGGCGCCGCTCGAGCACGCACGGCACCCGGCCGAACCGCGCGAATGCGGCCGCCGCCTCGTCGGGCGTCGCCACCGGCGCCTGCCCCTTCCCATCGTATCCCATCCGGCTGGTCTTGAGGAGCGCGGGGGCGCCGATCTCCTCCATGGCGCGCCGCGCCTCCTCCGCGGAACGCACCGCGCGGAACGGCGCGGTGGCGAGGCCCCGGTCCCGCAGGAACTCCTTCTCCGAGATCCGGTCCTGCGCGATGCGCACCGCGTCGGCCGGGGGCCAGACCACGCAGCGCCCGGCGAGGCTCGCCAGCGATTCCGCCGGCACGTTCTCGAACTCGGTGGTGACGGCGGCGCAGGAGCGAGCCAGCTCGTCCAGGGCGGCCGGATCGCCGTACCCGGCCCGCAGGTGGCGGTCCGCCACGGCGCCCGCCGGGCTCAGCGGGTCGGGATCGAGCACCACCACGCGATAACCCATGGCCCGGGCCCGCTGGGTGAACATCCGGCCGAGCTGGCCGCCGCCCAGCATACCGAGGGTGGCACCGGGGAGGATCATCATTCGGGCTCCGGGAGGGTGAGTCCGGCCACCCGCTGCTCCTGGGCCTTGCGGAAGGCCTCCAGTTTGCCGGCCAGGGCGGGGTCGCGGGCGGCCGCCAGGGCCACGGCGAAGAGGCCGGCATTGGCCGCACCCGCCTCGCCGATGGCGAACGTGGCCACCGGCACGCCGGCCGGCATCTGGACGATGGACAGGAGGGAGTCGAGCCCCTTCAGGTACCGGGACGGCACCGGGACGCCGAGCACCGGAAGGGTGGTCTTGGCCGCGATCATCCCGGGGAGGTGGGCGGCACCGCCGGCCCCGGCGATCAGGCAGACGAGTCCGCGCGGGGCCGCCTGCTCGGCGTAGCGGAACATCAGGTCCGGGGTCCGGTGGGCGGAGACGACCTTGGCCTCGTAGGGCACGCCGAATTCCTTGAGCCGGCGGGCGGCGTGCTGCATCACCTCCCAGTCGGAATCGCTGCCCATCACGATCCCCACCAGCGGCTGCGGCATGGTCTCCTCGCGTCGGGTCGGGTCGAGTGCGGTTCGGGTGGGGGAAATAATCCCCCGACCCGTTCCCAAGGCAAGCGGGCGCCGGGGGCGGGACGGCGGGGCACGATCCCGCGGGCGACCGGCCGGGTATAGAAGCGGGAAGCGCGACGGGGGGCTCGATGTCCCGGGAGGAGGGCGCGGCGACGGGGGAGCTGCTGGTTCAGGCGATCCAGGAGCGGCGGCTGGTGAGTTTCGTCTACGGCGGGCACCGGCGCGTCGTCGAACCGCACCTGCTCGGACTCCACGCGGCCGGAGAGGCGGTCCTGTCGGCGTACCAGACCCAGGGCGGCAGCGAGACGGGCGACTTGCCGGGGTGGCGGACGTTCGTGCTGGCCGAGGTCGGGCAGGTCGACCTCCTCGAGAGGCGGTTCGGCGAGGCTCGACCGGGCTACGACCGCGATGGGCCGGGCATGGTGGAGGTCTTCGCCCGGCTCTGAGGCACGCGGCTTGCCTCCTCCTGCTCCCGGCGCGCCGCGGGCGCCGGGGGCATTGCGTTCCAGGCGCCCGCCTGACGGGCTAATGGCGGGCTGGCGGGCGGCTCCCGGTGGGGGAGCGGCCGCGCCGGGTGTCGACGGCGTCCGACAACTGTGGCGCCGGGGCGATCCTCAGGGGATCGAAGGGGAGGTGGCAGCATGACCGCGGTACAGGAGGGCACCGGCGTGGTGCCGGTCCAGCGGGCGCCGTTCAACGCCGAAACCCCGCTCGCGGCCCTGGCCGACCCGATCACGTCGGTCTTCCAGTTCTACGTCCGGAACCATTTCGAGGTCCCGGCCATCGACCCCTTCGGCTGGCGGCTCGTGCTGGATGGGGCGGTGGCGCGGCCGCTCGCGCTCACGCTGGACGCCCTCCGCGCCGACTCCCCGCAGACGCTGGTCGTCACCATGGAGTGCGCCGGGAACGGCCGCAGTGCGCTCACGCCGCGTCCCGCGGGCGTCCCCTGGAGGCTCGGTGCGGTCGGGACGGCGAGCTTCACCGGCGTGCCGCTCCGGAAGGTGCTGGATCGGGCCGGGCTCGCGCGCGAGGCGGTGGAGGTGGTGTTCGTCGGCGCCGATCGTGGGCGGGTGGCCGACGGACGCGAGGAGGCCTACGCCCGCAGCCTCCCGATCGACGTGGCGATGCATCCCGACACCCTCCTCGCCTGGGCGATGGGCGGGGAGCCGCTCACCCCCGAGCACGGGGCGCCGCTCCGGCTCGTCGTGCCGCAGTGGTACGGCATGGCGTCGGTGAAGTGGCTCGCCAGGATCACCGTCGTCACGCGCCCGTTCGCGGGCTTCTTCCAGCGGAATCACTACCGGTACCTGATGCCGGGGCATGCGCTCGACGGCGCCCCGGTGACCAAGATCCGGGTTCGCTCGGTGATCGCGAGTCCGGCCGACGGGGCCGTGCTGCCGCTCGACGAGATCGAAATCGGCGGGACGGCGTGGTCCGGCGCCGGCGCGGTGAGCGCGGTGGCGGTGAGCACCGATGACGGTCGCTCGTGGGCCGACGCCGAGCTCGGGCTCGCGCTGAGCCCCTACTCGGCCACGCCGTGGCGGCTCCGGTGGTGCCCACCCGCGCCGGGCGAGTACGTCCTCGTGGCCCGGGCCACGGACGAGGCGGGGCACGTCCAGCCGTTGGCGCCGATGTGGAATCAGCAGGGGTACGGCAACAACTCGGTGCACCGGGTGCGGGTCACGGTGCGGGATGCCGGTAGTCCCGAGCCGGAAGCGACGCCCCGGTCCGCACCGTCCGCGTGAGCGGGACGCCGGCGGGATCGGTCTCGCCACGGGCCGCGTGAGGTAGCCGGCGGGCTCCCGGCAGCTCCGGGGCTCACTCGTGGCCGGCGTCCCCGTCCGCCGTACCGGCCGCGAGCACCACGTAGCGGCCGTGGAACGTCACCGCCGGTCGCCCGTTATCCGCGATCTCCACCCCCACCGCGAGCCGTGCCCGTCCGCGCCGCCGGAGCGCGACGATCAGCCGTTCCACCGCGGCGGGCTCGAACGGGATGGTGCGAGCCGTGAAGTCGCGGGTGACCGGACGGAGATAGCGGACCGCGCTGTCCTGGAGCACGATCCGTCCCTCCAGCCCGGCCTCGTGGAGCAGGAGCCAGAGTGCTCCCCAGCCGGCCAGGGTGGCCAGTGCGTTCAGGCTGCCGGCGAACGCGGTGCCGCGGTGATTGACGTTGGGCGCGAGCGGCGCGGCGAGGGCGAGCGAGCCGTCCCGATGGCTGGCCACCCGGGCCTGGAGCTGCCGGGCGATCGGGATGCGGGCGTCGATCGTGCGCTGGAGCAAGTCGAGCGCCGCCGTCACGTCAGACGGTCGCCTTGGTCCGGTCCACCGTGCCCCGTCCCGCCAGCGCCGCCTGCGCCGCGGCCAGCCGGGCGATCGGCACCCGGAAGGGGGAGCAGGAGACGTAGTTCATCTTGGTGCGCTCGCAGAACGCGACGGCCCGCGGCTCGCCGCCGTGCTCCCCGCAAATCCCCACCTTGAGGTCCTGCCGGGTGCGGCGCCCCAGCTCCACGGCCATCTGGATCAGCCGCCCCACCCCCGCCTCGTCGAGCACCTGGAACGGGTCGTCCTCGACGATGTTGTGCTCGAGGTAATAGGGCAGGAAGCGGCCGGCGTCGTCCCGCGAGAGCCCCCAGGTGGTCTGGGTGAGGTCATTGGTGCCGAACGAGAAGAACTGCGCCTCCCGGGCGATCTCGTCGGCCGTGAGGGCGGCCCGGGGGAGCTCGATCATGGTGCCGAGGAGGTACGGCACCGTGAGCTGCCGCTCCCGGAAGACCTCCTCGGCCACCTGCCGCACGATGAGGGCCTGCTTCCGGAACTCCACCACGTGCGCGGTGAGGGGGATCATCACCTCGGGCATCACCCGTCCCTTCCGCGCCGCCACGCTGCAGGCCGCCTCGAAGATGGCCCGCGCCTGCATCGCGGTGATCTCGGGGTAGAGGATCCCCAGCCGGCAGCCCCGGAGGCCGAGCATCGGGTTGGCCTCCTGGAGCCCTTCGATGATCCGCCGGATCTCGTCGACGTCCCGGCCCAGCTCGCGGGCGAGCGCCCCGATCTCGGGCTCCTCCTTTGGGAGGAACTCGTGGAGCGGGGGGTCGAGGAGGCGGATGCAGACGGGGTAGCCCTCCATCGCCCGGAAGATGGCCTCGAAATCGGCCCGCTGCATGGGGAGGAGCTTGGCCAGGGCGCGCTTCCGGCCCTCCTCGTCCTGGGCGATGATCATCTCCCGCATCGCGGTGATGCGACCGCCCTCGAAGAACATGTGCTCGGTGCGGCAGAGGCCGATCCCCTCGGCGCCGAAGTCCCGGGCCCGGTGGGCGTCGGCGGGGGTGTCGGCGTTCGTGCGGACCCGGAGGTGGCGGATCCGGTCGGCCCAGCCCATGACCCGGTTGAAGTTGCCGCTCAGCTCCGGCTCCACCAGTGCCGCCTTGCCGGCGTAGACCTTGCCCGTGCCCCCGTCCACCGTGATCCAGTCGCCCTCGCGGATCACGCGGCCGTTGACCGAGAAGCAGCGCTGCTTCTCGTCCACCACGATCTCCTGGGCGCCGGCCACGCAGGGCTTGCCCATGCCGCGCGCCACCACGGCCGCGTGGGAGGTCATACCGCCCCGGGCGGTAAGCACCGCCTTGGCCACCACCATGCCGTGGAAGTCCTCGGGCGAGGTCTCCCGCCGGACGAGGATGACCGGCTCCTGCCGGCGGCCGAGCTGCTCCGCCCGGTCGGCGTCGAAGACGGCCGTCCCGCAGGCGGCGCCGGGCGAGGCCGGGAGCCCGATGGTGAGCAGGTCGAGCTGGGCCTGGGGGTTGATCGTGGGGTGCAGGAGCTGGTTGAGGTCGTTGGGCGGGATCCGGGCCACGGCCTCGTCTTCGGTGATGAGCCCCTCGTCCACCATCTCGCAGGCGGTGCGGATCGCGGCGTGGCCGGAGCGCTGGGCCCGCCGGGTCTGGAGCATGTAGAGCTTGCCCCGCTCGATGGTGAACTCCATGTCCTGCACGTCGCGGAAGTGGCGCTCGAGGATGCGGGCGGTGCGTTCCAGGGTCTGGTACGCCTCGGGGAGGACTTCCTTGAGCCGGCCGATCGGTTCCGGGGTGCGGATCCCCGCCACCACGTCCTCGCCCTGCGCGTTGAGCAGGAACTCGCCGTAGAGCACCTTCTCGCCGGTGGAAGGGTCCCGGCTGAACGCCACGCCGGTGCCGGAATCCTCGCCCAGGTTGCCGAAGACCATGGCCACCACGTTGACCGCGGTGCCCATGGTGTCGGGGATGTCGTGCAGCTTCCGGTAGTCGATGGCGCGGCGGGTATTCCAGCTCTCGAAGACCGCGGCGATGGCGCCCCAGAGCTGTTCGATCGGGTCCTCCGGGAAGGTCCGGCCGGTCTCGCGGCAGACGTGCTCCTTGAAGGCCCGGACCAGCGCCTGCATCTCTTCCACCGGGAGGTCGATGTCCCGGCTCACGCCGAGGGCGCGCTTGCGCTCGTCGAGGAGGTGCTCGAAGGGCTTCTTCGGCAGGTCGAAGACGACGCTGCCGTACATCTGCACGAACCGGCGGTAGGAGTCCCAGGCGAAGCGGGGATTGCCACTCCGGCGAGTGAGCCCCTCGACGGTGACGTCGTTGAGCCCGAGGTTGAGGATCGTCTCCATCATGCCGGGCATCGAGACCGCCGCGCCCGACCGGACCGAGACGAGCAAGGGATCGTCGGCGCCCCCGAATTGCCGCCCCGTGGCCGCCTCGAGCCGCTGCAGGGCGGTATCCACCTGGGCCTTGAGCCGGGGTGGGAACTGGTGGGTCTCGAGATAGGTGAGGCAGACGGTGCTGCTGATGGTGAATCCCGGCGGGACGGGGATACCGAGGTTGCTCATCTCGGCGAGCCCGGCGCCCTTGCCGCCGAGGACGTCCTTCATGGTGGCGGTGCCGTCGGCTCGCCCCTGGCCGAAGAAGTAGACCAGGGGCTGGGTGTAGGTGCCGCTCATACCGGCGTGGCCACCAGGGGCGAGGCGTGACGCAGCTGCACCAGTTCCTCCGGGGTCTCGGTCGGGTAACTGCCCGAGAAGCAGGCGTGACAGTAGCGCGGGGGATCCCCCGGACCCTGGCCGGCGGCCCCGAGCATCCGCTCGAGCGAGAGGTAGCCGAGGGAGTCGACCCCCAGGTACTCGCGGATCTCGTCCAGCGAGTGGGTGGCGGCGATCAGCTCCTCGCGGGTCGGCGTGTCGATGCCGTAGAGGCACGGTCCGGTGATGGGGGGAGAGCCGAGCCGCAGGTGGACCTCGCGGGCGCCGGCGCCGCGGATCAGCTGCACCAGCCCCTTGCTCGTGTTGCCCCGCACCAGGGAGTCGTCCACCACGACGACCGACTTCCCTTCGATCACCTCGCGCACCGGGTTGAACTTGATCCGCACCTTCGCCACCCGGAGCTCCTGGGTCGGGTTGATGAAAGTGCGGCCGACGTAGTGATTCCGGATCAGCCCGTGCTCGAGCTTGATCCCCGACTCTTCGGCGTACCCGAGGGCCATGGCGTTGGAGCTGTCGGGGACGCTGAAGACCACGTCGGCGCCCGGGGTGGGGTGCTCCCGGGCGAGCTGGCGGCCCAGCTCCCGCCGCACCCGGTCCACCGACTCGCCGAAGATGGTGCTGTCCGGCCGCGAGAAGTACACCAACTCGAAGACACAGCGGCTCACCGGCCGGGGCGCGAGCCGCGGCAGCTCGGTGATCCTCCCGTCCTCGATCTTCAGGAACTGTCCCGGCTGGAGCTCGCAGATCATCTGGGCCCCCACCAGGTCGAGGGCGCAGGTCTCGGAGGCGACCACGACCCCGCGGCCGAGGCGACCCACGATCAGCGGCCGGAAGCCGCGGCTGTCCACCACCGCGTACATCGTCCGGCCCACCGTGATGATCAGGCTGTAGGCGCCGTCCACCCGCTCGAGCGCGTCGCGGACCTGTTCGTCGACGGTGCTCGCCTCGGAGCGGGCGATCAGGTGCACCAGCACCTCGGAGTCGCTGGACGACTGGAAGATCGCCCCCCGGGCGACCAGCTCCCGCCGGAGCCCGGGCGCGTTCACCAGGTTGCCGTTGTGGGCCAGGGTGAGGGCGCCGCACCGGGTGTTGGCCATGCAGGGCTGGGCGTTGGCCAGGACCGAGCTGCCGGAGGTGGAGTAGCGGGTATGGCCCACCGCGACGTCGCCGGCAAGGCGGCCGAGCACGGCGTCGTCGAACACCTCGGCCACCAGGCCCATCCCCCGATGGCCGGTGGCGCATCCGTTCCTGTCGATCGCCACGATGCCGGCGCTCTCCTGGCCCCGATGCTGCAAGGCGTAGAGCCCCAGGTAGACCAGGCGAGCCGCGTCGGGCACCGCCGAGACGCCGAAAATCCCGCACATATGCGACTCCTCGCTACTCCTCGATCGAGCGATCGGCGTCCGCGTGCTGCATCCGGCGCGGAATCGCGTCGAAGTAGATCCGCCGGAGCTCCGGGACCGCCCAGGCGAGCGCCTGCTCGCCCAGTCGGATTTCCAGGGCGCCGTCGGGCGCGGTGACCGTGCCCGCCGGGAAGGCGGGCACCCCGTGCTCGGCCGCCAGGCGGAGGAGCGCCGCCTCGGCCTCCGGCGCGCAGGAGGCCACCGCCCGCGCCCCGTCCTCGCCGAACAGCACCCCCTCGGCCGCGACACCCGGCGCGTAGCCGGTCAGGTCGAGCCGGGCACCGAGGCCGTGGGGCGCGTACGGGCCGCCGATCGCCGCCTCCGCGATCGCCACGGCGAGCCCCCCCTGGGAGCAGTCGTGGGCCGAGCGGAGCAGGCGCGCCCGGGCGGCGGCGATCAGGACCTCCTGTAATCTCGCCTCCCTGTCCAGGTCCACGCGAGGAACCGGTCCCCCCACGAAGCCGCAGAGCTCGGCCCAGTAGGCCGAGCCGCCGAGCTCCCCGGCGGTGCTTCCGAGGAGGACGATCCGGTCGCCGGGAGCCTGGAAATGGCTCCCCACCCGGTGCTCCAGGCGCTCGAGGAGGCCCACCATCCCCACCGTCGGGGTGGGGTCGACCGCGCCGGTCGGGCTCTCGTTGTAGAACGAGACGTTGCCGCCGGTCACCGGGGTGTTGAAGGCGCGGCACGCGTCCCCGATACCGCGGCACGCCTCGCGGAACTGGAAGAAGACCTCGGGCTTCTCGGGATTGCCGAAGTTGAGGCAGTCCGTGATACCCAGCGGGCGGGCGCCGGTGCAGGCGATGTTTCGGGCCGCTTCGGCCACGCAGTGCTTCCCCCCCTCGTACGGGTCGAGCGCCACGAAGCGGGCGTTGCAGTCCACCGTGACGGCGAGCCCGAACTCGGTGTCCTCCACCCGCACCACGCCGGCGTCGCCGCCGGGCCCGATCGCCGTGGCGCCCCGGACGGTCGAGTCGTACTGCTCGTAGACCCACCGCTTGCTCGCGAGGCTCGGCGCGTCGAGGAGGATCGGGAGCGCCTCCCCGAGGTCGGCCCGCGGCGGGGTGGACGGGCGCGCCGAGCGGCGGGCCCGCGCCGCCTCGGACTCCCGCGCCTCGGGGTGGTAGACCGGGCAGTCGTCCACCAGCCGCTGGCCGGGGATCTCGGCCACGACGAGGTCGCCGTGCTTCACCCGGAACAGGCCGTCGTCGGTCACCCGGCCGATCGCCGTGGCGTTGAGCTCCCACCGCCGGCAGACCTCCTGGATCTCGGCCACCCGGTGCGGCTCCGCCACCACGAGCATCCGCTCCTGCGACTCCGAGAGGAGGATCTCGTAGGGCGTCATCCCCTCTTCCCGCGTCGGTACCAGGCTGGTGTCGATCTCGACGCCCACCCCGCCGCGTGCCGCCATCTCGGCCGAGGAGCTGGTGAGTCCCGCCGCGCCCATGTCCTGGATGGCGACGATGAGCCGCCGCCGGATGAGCTCGAGGCTGGCCTCGAGGAGGAGCTTCTCGGTGAACGGATCGCCCACCTGCACCTGGGGGCGGCGGGCCTCGCTCGCCTCGGAGAGCTCCTCGGAGGCGAAGCTCGCCCCGTGGATACCGTCGCGGCCGGTGCGGGCGCCGACCACGAGGAGGACGTTGCCCACCCCCTGCGCCCGGGCCCGGATGAGGTCCTCCTCCCGGAGGATCCCCACGCACATCGCGTTCACCAGCGGGTTCCCGGTGTAGCTCGGGGCGAATTCCACCTCGCCGCCCAGGGTCGGGATGCCCACGCAGTTGCCGTAATCGCCCACGCCCCTCACCACGTGGGCGAAGAGGTATCGGTTGCGCGGGATGTCGAGGGGACCGAACCGCAGGCTGTTGAGCACCGCGATCGGCCGCGCCCCCATGGTGAAGACGTCCCGCAGGATCCCGCCCACGCCGGTGGCCGCGCCCTGGTAGGGCTCGACCGCCGAGGGGTGGTTGTGCGACTCGATCTTGAAGGCGACCGCCCACCCGTCGGGCAGCCGGAGGACCCCGGCGTTCTCGCCCGGCCCCTGCACGACCTGGGGGCCGGTGGTGGGGAAAGTCTTGAGCACCGGCTTGGAGTGCTTGTAGGAACAGTGCTCCGACCAGAGCGCCGAGAAGATCCCCAGCTCGGCCATCGTCGGGGTGCGGCCGAGCATCTCGACGATCCGCTGGTACTCGAGGTCGTTGAGGTTGTGCTCCCGGACCACCGCGGGGGTCACCGGGCGGTCGCCGGGGAAGGGGTGGGCTTCGGTCGGGGCGCCGGGAGTGGCGTGGGGCATGCCTGCGTCGTCCTCAGGAGAGCGGGTTGCCCGGCTCGGACCGGCCGTGCTTGCCGGCGTCGGCGGGCGCGTGCGAGGTACGGATCCCGGTGATCAGGTCGCCGAAGAAGCGGCCCAGGAGGCCGGGGCGGTCGTGGTGCCGCTCGATCGCCTCCAGTTCGCCGGCGTCAAGCCAGATCCCGCCGCAGTGGCCGCAGCGGTCCACCTGGACGCCGTGGAGCTCGATGGTGGCGAGGTCGTAGCCGTCCTTGGGGCACTTCATGTAGTGCGAGCGGCGCTCGGCGGCCTCGGCCTCGGCCCTGGCCTTGGCGCGCTGCTGCTCCAGCAGCTCCAGGTCGCGCCGCGCGAAGTACTCGTCTTCGTTCTTGCTGGGCTTCTCGATGCTCATCGTCGGGTCCTCAGGAAGCGGGAGGCCGTCGTCTCGGGGCGGCGCCAGCGGGTCGGGCTCACCGCGCCCGCGTGCCGGCGAGCCAGTGGATCATCGACCGGAAGAAACCCGCGCCGTCGGCCGGCCCGACGGCGGGGTCCGCCGCCCGATCGGGGTGGGGCATCAGGCCCACCACGTTCCCCTGGTCGTTGCAGATCCCGGCGATGTCGTTCACCGAGCCGTTGGGGCTCGCGGGGCCTTCCGGCTCGCCCTCCGCGGTCACGTAGCGCACCACGACCCGCCCCTCGCCCTCCAGCCGGCGGACGGTCTCGGCGTCGGCCACGAAGCGTCCCTCCCCGTGGCCCACCGGCATCACGAGGATGTCGCCCTTGCGGTATTCGCAGGTGAAGGGCGTGTCGGCGTTCTCGACCCGGAGCCGGACCGGCCGGGAGACATAGGTGAGCCGCGCGTTCCGCATGAGGGCGCCGGGCAGCAGGTGCGCTTCGCACAGGATCTGGAATCCGTTGCAGATCCCCAGCACCGGCCCGCCGTCGGCGGCGTGGCGGCGGACCGCCTCCATCACCGGGCTGAACCGGGCGATCGCGCCGGAGCGGAGGTAGTCGCCGTAGCTGAACCCGCCCGGCAGGAGCACGACGTCGGCCCCCCGGAGGTCCCGCTCCCGGTGCCAGACGACATGGGCCTCGGCCCCGGCCAGTTCCGCGGCCCGGACCGTCTCGCGGTCGCAGTTGGTGCCGGGGAAGACCACCACGGCGGCGCGGAGCATCAGTCCTCCACCTCGAGGGTGTAGTCCTCGGTCACCGGGTTGGCGAGGAGCTTCTCGCACATCTGCTCGGCCCGGGCCTTCGCCTCGTCGGGCGAGGCGGCGTTGAGCTCGAGCTCGATGGCGCGGCCCACCCGGACATGGGTGGCCTCCTGGAATCCGAGCGCGGCCAACGCGTGCTCCACGGCCTGGCCCTGCGGGTCGAGCAGGGTGGCCCGGGGCATGACCCGGACGTGAACGCGGTACGTCATTCGCTTGACTCCTGACGACGGTCGCCCCGGTCCGAGCGGCGGGTGCCGGGGAAGAGGGGAACGGTAGTGGGGGTCTCCAGCACCTCCGCCGGCGCCTCCTCCTCGCGCTCCATGAAGGCGAGGACGGCGGCGCGGACCAGCCCGAAGGCCATGTAGGCCAGCCCGAACGGGAAGAGGATGTACTCGGGGGCCAGCAACCCGCCCACCAGCAGCGCCAGGGTGAACACCAGCCCCCCGATCCCGCGCGCGCTGCGGAACCCGATCGGCGGGAACTTCGGGTACTTCACGTTGCTCACCATCAGCAGCGCGAGGAGGATGATCAGGTACGCCAGCCCCTCGTGCTGGAAGTTCAGGTAGGCGAGCGAGGTCGAGTACCACTCGGTCTGGCTGAACGGGTAGTAGACGGCGAGCGTCATCCCGGCCGACGGGGACGGGAGCCCGGTGAACCAGCCGCTGGCCGGCTTCCGGTCGGCGAGCACGTTGAAGCGCGCCAGCCGCAGCGCCGCCGCCACCACGTAGACGTAGCAGACCAGCCAGGCGAAACGGCCCGCCGCCTGGAACTCGAGGAAGTACATCAGGAGCGCCGGGGCCACGCCGAACGAGACGACGTCCACCAGCGAATCGAGCTCGGCGCCGAACTTCGAGCCGGCGTTGGACATCCGGGCGATCCGCCCGTCGAGCATGTCCAGCACCCCGGCGAACACGATGAAGTAGCCGGCCCAGGTGAAGTTGCCGTTGAAGGCCGCGACGATCGCCCAGAACCCGAAGAAGAGGTTCCCCAGGGTGAACGCGCTCGGCATCACCACCACGACCCGCCGCACGTCGGCACGGCGGAGGCGACGGCTCGGCATCAGACCCATTCGGCCACCACGGTGATCCCCGCCCGGGTGGTCTGGCCGTCCCGCACCAGGAGCCGGGTGTTGGGCGGGAGGAAGAGATCCACCCGGGACCCGAAGCGGATGAGCCCGAGCCGCCCGCCCTGGAGCACCGCCGCGCCGACCTCGTGGTCGGTCACGATCCGGCGGGCGATGAGGCCGGCGATCTGGCGGACCAGGAGCCGTCCCCGCGGCGTCTCGAGGCCCACGGTGGACTGCTCGTTCTCCAGGCTCGCCTTCTCGCCGGCGGCGTGGAGGAAGCGGCCCGGATTGTAATGCCGGTAGCGAACCACGCCGGCCGCGGGATACCGGTTCACGTGCACGTCGAAGACGTTCATGAAGATGGATACCCGCGTCGCCCGCCCCCGGAGGAAGACCGGCTCGTCGACCTGCAGGATGCCCACGATCTTCCCGTCGGCGGGGGCCACGATCAGCCGGTCGTCGCCCGGCGGCCGGCGGGGCGGGTCGCGGAAGAAGGCGACCACCCAGACCGCGAGCGGCAGCCAGACGGCGAGCGCGGGCCACCAGCCCAGCGCGGCGAGGAGCGCCGCCGCCCCCCACGCCGCCGCGATGAACGGCCACCCCTCCCGGGCGACGAGCCGCATCAGGCGCGCTCCGCGGTCATGTGTCCTCCACGAGCGGACGGCCGGTGATCCGCTCGAACGCCTCGAGGTAGCGCCGGGTCATCGCCTCGACGACCTCCGCCGGCAGCGGCGGCGGGGGCGCCTCGCCGTTCCACTTCCCCTCGCGCCGGAGGCCGGCCAGGTAGTCGCGCAGCGGCTGCTTGTCGTAGCTTGGCTGGCTCCCGCCGGGGCGGTAGCGGTCGGCGGGCCAGAACCGGGACGAGTCGGGGGTCAGCACCTCGTCGATCAGGCGCAGGGTGCCGGCGGCGTCGTGGCCGAACTCGAACTTGGTGTCGGCGATGATGATCCCGCGCCCGGCGGCGTGGGCCCGCCCCGCCTCGTAGACCCGGAGACTCAGTTCCCGGAGCCGCCCGGCCGCGTCACGGCCGAGCGCCGCCGCCACGGCGTCGAAGGTGACGTTGACGTCGTGCCCGGTCTCGGCCTTGGTGGCGGGGGAGAAGATCGGCGGCTCGAGCCGGGCGCTCTCCACCAGCCCGGGCGGGAGCGGCTCGCCGGCGAGCGTCCCCCGCTCGCGGTACTCGGCCCAGGCCGAGCCCGAGAGGTAGCCCCGCACGACGCACTCGAACGGCACCGGCGTGGTGCGGCGCACCAGCATCGCGCGGCCGCGGAGCTGGTCGCGGTGCGGCGCCAGGGCGGGCACCCGGTCGAGGATCTCGTCGGTGCGGGCGGTGACGTAGTGCGAGGCCACCAGGTTCCCCAGTCGCTCGAACCAGAACGCGCTGATCTGGGTGAGCACGGCGCCCTTCCGGGGGACCGGCTCGGCCATGACCACGTCGAAGGCGCTCACCCGGTCGCTCGCCACGAGGAGCAGGTGGTCGCGGTCCACCTCGTAGACTTCGCGGACCTTGCCGCGCCGGAAGAGCGGCAGCGGGAGCGCGCTCTGGGCCAGCGCCGTCATACCGTCACCTCGGCCCGGTCGGCCTCGGCGGCGAGGGGACGGGCCCGTTCGAGCAGCGGATGGAGGAACTCCTCGAGGAACTCGCCCACCTGGGCCGCCGCCCGGCCGGTGTAGCGCGTCGGGTCGAGCTCGGCCCGGAGCGCGGCGCCGGGCACCTTGGCGAACGCGGGATCGGCGGCGAGTCGGTCGAGCAGGTCGTTCGGCGCCCCGCGGCTCACCGCCTCCGCCACCGCCAGGCTGTGGCGCCGCAGCACCTCATGCAGCGCCTGGCGGTCGCCGCCGGCCGCCACCCCGAGCATCAGCCACCGCTCCGTCGCCATGAACGGCATCTGGGCCTCGACGTGGTGCCGGATCACCGCGGGCCGGACCTCCAGCCCCGCCGCGATGTTGGTGGCGAGGATCAGGATGGCGTCGGTGGCGAGGAACGCCTCGGGCAGGGTGAGGCGGCGGTTGGCGCTGTCGTCGAGCGTGCGCTCGAGCCACTGGGAGGCGGCGGTGTTGGCGGTGTTGGCGGCCAGGGAGATCACGAACCGCGCCAGCGCGCCGATCCGCTCGGCCCGCATCGGATTCCGCTTGTAGGCCATGGCGCTGGAGCCGATCTGCTCCGCCTCGAACGGCTCCAGCAGCTCGCCCTCGTGCTGCAGCAGCCGGAGATCCGCCGCCATCTTCGCCGCCGACTGCGCGATCCCGCTCAGCACGTCGAGCACCTGGCTGTCCACCTTGCGGGTGTAGGTCTGGCCCGAGATCGGGAACGGCCGGTCGAAGCCCATCTTCGCGCTCACCCGCCGGTCCAGCTCGCGCACCTTCCCGTGGTCGCCGTGGAAGAGCTCGAGGAACGACGCCTGGGTGCCGGTGGTGCCCTTGCAGCCGCGGAACCGGAGGGTCTCGATCCGGCGGCAGACCTCCTCGACGTCCAGCGCGAAGTCCTGCATCCAGAGCGTGGCCCGCTTGCCCACGGTGGTGAGCTGGGCCGGCTGGAAGTGGGTGTAGGCAAGGCAGGGGAGGTCGCGGTGCGCCACCGCGAACCGCTCCAACGCGTCGAGCACCGCGACGAGGCGGCCCAGGAGCAGCCGCAACCCCTCGCGCATCACGATGAGGTCGGCGTTGTCGGTGACGAAGGCGCTGGTGGCGCCGAGATGGATGTACGGCCGCGCCGCGGGGGCCTGGTCGCCCAGGGCGTGGACGTGCGCCATGACGTCGTGCCGGAAGCGCCGCTCGTAGCGCGCGGCGGCCTCGAGATCGGCGTCGTCGAGGTGGGCCCGGAGCTGGGCCAGCGCCTCCTCCGGGATCGGCAGCCCGAGCTCGCGCTGGGCTTCCGCCAGCGCGAGCCAGAGCCGGCGCCAGAGCCCGATCCGATGGGCCTCCCCCCAGAGGCGCTGCATCGCGGGGGAGGCGTAGCGGGTGCCGAGGGGCGAGCGGTAGCGGTCGTGGGTCATCGGAACATGAGATCGGTGTAGACGATCCGGCCGTCGCGCTCGAGGTAGACCCGGATGGGTTGCCGCGGGCGCAGCTCGTCGAAGATCCGGCCCACCTCCTCCGCCGAGCGGATGGGCACGCGGTTGATCCCGACGATCACGTCGCCTTGCTGGAGCCCGGTGGCCTCGGCGATCGACGGGCTGATGCGGAAGATCAGCGCCCCCCGGTCGCTGCGGAGCCCGCGCTCCGCCTGGACCGCCGGGGTGACGGTGATGAGCTGGAGATCCCGGAGGACGGTGATCTTCTCGGCCGTGACGGTGGGGAGATCGCCGGTGACGATGACGCGCGAGACGAGGCGCTCGCCCTTCCGGACCAGCACCCGCACCGAGTCGCCCACGTGGAGATCCAGTTTCACCGCCTCCCAGTCGAGATAGTTGCGGAGCCGGCGGCCGTTCGCCTCCACCAGCACGTCGCCCCGGCGGAGCCCCCCGCGGTCGGCCGGCCCGCCCGGCGCCACCCGGGTGACCTCGACCCCGCCCCGCGTCTTCCAGTCCCGCATCGCCTCGGCGCCTGCCACGTCGAGCCCGGCCCAGGCCCGCCGCACCGACCCGCTCCGCACGATCTCCCCCGCCACGCGGAGCGCGCGCTCGATGGGGATCGCGAAGCCCAGGCCGATGGATCCGCCGCTGTTCGAGAAGATCGACGAGTTGACCCCCACCACCTCGCCCAAGGCGTTGGTGAGCGGGCCGCCGGAGTTCCCGGGATTGATCGCCGCGTCGGTCTGGATCATGTCCAGGTAGAGGCCCGACTGCTCCCCGGTCGGGAGGATGTTCCGCCCGGTGGCGCTCACCACGCCCGCGGTGACGGTGGGCTCGGTGTTGCCGAGCAAGTAGGCGAACGGGTTCCCGAAGGCCATCACCCACTCGCCGATGGCCAGGTCGGTGCTCCGGCCGATCGGCGCCACCGGGAGGTCCCGCCGGTCGACCCGCACCACCGCGATGTCGGTGGTGGCGTCCTCGCCGAGTAGCGTGCCCGGCAGGTCGGTGCCGTCGGCCAGGGTGACGACGATCCGCTCCGCCCCGGCCACCACATGCTGGTTGGTGAGGATCAGTCCCTCGGCCCGGAAGACGAAGCCGGTGCCGTAGCCCTGGACCACCCGCTCCGCCTCGCGCGGGAGGAAGAAGAAGTCCCAGGGCGACTGGGTCCGGTAGCGCTGGCGGGAGGTGACGGTGAGCGAGACGACCGACGGGGCAACGCGCGTGGCCGCCTCGACCAGCGCGGTCCGGCGCGATCCCCCGACGGCCGCGCTCGCCGCGCCCGCTTCCCCGCGCTGCGCCGCGCTCGCCGTGGCCACCAGCGCGGGGGAGTCGACCCGCTCGTCGCACCCGGCGATCCCGAGCAGCAGGAGCACCGCCGCGGCCCGGCGCCTCATGCCGCCACCCCGTCGGGTGCGGCGAAGCAGTCCGCCGGGTACTCGGCCGCGACGAAGTAGAGCCCGTGGGGCGGCGCCGGCGGGCTCGTGGCCTGGTTGTCGGGGGATGCCAGCAGTCGTGTCATGTCCTCGGACGGCCGCCGTCCCAGCGCGATGTCCACCATGGTGCCCACCAGGAACCGCACCATGTGGTGCAGAAAGCGATCAGCGGCGACCTCGAACACCACGCCCCGGTCGCCGCCTCGGACTCGCCACACCGCCTGGCGGATCGTACACCGGTGGTGCGGCTTCGACCCGTCTTTCACCGCGAAGGCTCGGAAGTCGTGCGTCCCCTCGATCCGTCGGGCCGCCGCCTCGAGCGCCGGGAGGTCGAGCGGCCGCCCGAGCGCCCACTCGAAGGGACGGCGGAACGGCGACGCCGCCGCGGCGTCGGTGCCGATCACGTAGCGATACCGCCGGCCGACGGCGCTCTTGCGGGCGTGAAACCCGTCCCGCATCGGGTGGACCGCTTCCACCCAGCAGTCTCGGGGCAGCAGCGCGTTGAGCGCGCGGCGAAGCCCATCCGCCGTCCATCGAGGCGGGGCGGGGAAGCTCACCCCCATGCCGAGCGCGTGCACCCCGG